>JASJIW010000047.1:0-65694 GCA_037624665.1 Flavobacteriales bacterium | reverse complement strand
ATTAGGTTTTGCTTTTTCGAGGTATGGTTTAGGGTATGAATATACAGTAAACAGTAATAATTCTATAGGTGTTAACTTCAACTTCTCATCAAAGAATATGTTTGATGATGGAAGATCAAATAATGTAGCTTATGCAAAAATTGATGGTGAATATAGTTATTCTGAAATGAACATTATTCCTGAATACAAAGCTTTTTTTAGTCCTGAAAGAGGTAATGATGGAGTATACATGGGGCTGTATGGGAAGTTTAGAACTTCTAAAGCCTCAGGGAATACATTTACAGACAACACGGAATTAATTCCAACTTTTCCAAAAACAGATGTATCAACAACTGGCTTTGCTTTAGGAGCAATGTTAGGATATAAATGGAAATCTTCTGGAGCATTGTTCTTAGAAGTGACTGGAGGAATAGGTAAATTTTTATTGAACAATGTTACGTATAGTAACGATTTAGCTGAAAAGGATATAGATTTTGAGGAAGAGGATTATACGCCTTACATAGGGAATGAATTACCTTTGGATTTAAGAATTGCAGTGAAAGTAGGAATTAGAATAGGTACTGGTTCAAAAGAATAAAAAGTTATTTTTTAATCAAAAAAAGAGCGTCCTTTTCAGAGCGCTCTTTTTTTTGATTAAGATATTGTTAAAACTCTAGGTTTAATTCATCTAAAGCGATTCTTATAGTGATTAATAAATTACGTTTCTCAGAATCATCTTCTTCTATCGCTTCATCTAAATCAAATTTCAAATCTTCAATTTCACTTTCTTGAAATGTTGTATCATAATTATCAATTACACTTAAAACTTCAATTGCAACTAAGTAATCACCCTTTATAGCTTGTTTAACAATCGATGTAATGTTTTCACTACTATCTAATGATGATTGCCAAAATATGGAGATGAGCGTAGCCATTTCAGATTGATAGTTGTTACTATCAATTACAACTATTAATTCTTCTACAACAGATTGATCTTTTAGATCGAATAATAAATTAGTTATTTCAGATTTAATCTCCTCATTATTATTTGATGATAACAATTCAATTAGAGGTCGAACTGCCTCTTTCTTTCCATGTGATCTTAATTGTTTTAGTGCTGTAAAAATCTTATTCTCATCAGTTGATGAAAGATCTTTTATAATGTTAGTTAACCGTGTATTCTTTTTTGTTTCATCCATTTTAATATGTAAATAAAAAGCTCATCAGTCTTTGACAGATGAGCTTTAAAATAATGTTATTGTATTCTAGTAATAAATTAATCTTCTCACTTTAGCAATATATTTTGCTAATCTAATAACTTGTTTAGTGTAGCCAAATTCATTGTCATACCAAACATAAAGAACAATGTTCTTTTTGTCATTAGAAACGATTGTAGCGTTACTATCAAATACGGAACAACAGATGTTTCCAATAATATCATTAGATACTAATTCCGGATCATTCTCATATTTAATCTGATTAACTAAAGCACCTTCTAAAGCTGCGTTTCTTATTATTTCATTAACCTGATCAACAGAAGTTTCTTTGTCAACGTTTAAGTTTAAGATAGCTAAAGAACCATTTGGAGTAGGAACCCTAACAGCGTTTGCTGTTAATTTGTCTTTTAAACTAGGCACCACTTTTGTAACAGCATTTCCTGCTCCAGTAGAAGTAATTACCATATTGATAGCAGCAGAACGTCCTCTACGAGGTTTCTTATGCATGTTGTCTAATAAATTCTGATCATTTGTATAGGCATGAACAGTTTCAATATGTCCTTTTACAACACCCAATGTGTTTTCTATAGTATATAGAATAGGTGCAATAGCATTTGTTGTACAAGATGCTGCAGAAAAGATATCTTCTTTTTCTAAATCTAAATCACCTTCATTAATTCCATAAACGATATTCGGAATTTCTTTTCCAGGTGCAGTTAACAATACTTTGCTAACTCCTTTTGCTTGCATATGTCTTCCTAAAGCTTCTTTATCTGAAAAAACTCCCGTATTATCAATAACTAAAGCATCATTAATTCCATATGCTGTATAATCAATATCTTCAGGGTTTTTAGCTTCAATTAATTTAACAATTTGTCCATTAATAATTAATGCTTTGTTTTCAATATCAGCTTCAACGTTACCGTTAAATTCTCCGTGAACAGAATCATTTGTTAAAAGAGCTGCTCTTTTAATAATTGTATCTTCAGTTACGCTTCTTGTAACAATTGCTCTTAATCTTAATTGTTGACCTTTTCCAGCTTGTTTCACTAACTCTCTTGCTGCTAATCTTCCAATTCTTCCAAAACCATAAAGAACAACATCTTTTGGAGTTATATTATGATCGTCAGAATTGTTAAAATCAGCTAATTTATTAGATAAAAAATCAGCTTTAGAACTAAAGTTTGATTTTTCAGTGTTCCATTCGGTAGCTAATTTCCCAATATCTAATTTAGAAGGAGCAATATTTAATTTTACTAGCTCAGCAGCTAAACTTGCAGTATCATGTATACTAACAGGGTTAGAGGTAATTGTTTTTGCTTTCTTATGAAGTTTTAAAATTTCTGAAATTCCTTTATCAACTAATGGATTTCTAAATAACACTAATTCAATAGATTTCTCATACATTAAATGACCTATTGAACTAATTAGATTTACTGTTGATTTCTCATCACCAACGTATTCATTTAATTTATTTTCGTAAGCTGCTTTGTTGTTTAACACTTCCATGTGGTTTTATCCTAAATATGACTTTAATAACTTACTTCTTGATGCGTGCCTTAATCTTCTTACACCTTTTTCTTTAATCTGTCTAACACGTTCTCTTGTTAATCCGAATTTTTCACCAATTTCTTCTAACGAAAGTGGGTGAGGGATTCCTATTCCGAAGAATAAGATGATAACATCTTTTTCTCTATCTGTTAGTGTTGATAATGAACGTTTAATCTCTTGTTGAAGAGATTCATTCATTAAGGTAATATCTGAATTTGGAGAGTTTCCATTTGATAATACATCTAATAATGTTCCTTCTTCACCTTCTCTAAAAGGAGCGTCAACAGAAACATGTCTTCCTGATATTTTTTGAGCTTCATTTACCTTATATTCTTCAATATCTAAACTACTAGCAATTTCTTCCGGTGAAGGTGTTCTTTCAAACTCTTGTTCTAGCTTAGAAAACATTTTATTAATTCTGTTTAAAGAACCTACTTGGTTTAAAGGTAGCCTTACAATACGTGCTTGTTCAGCTATTGCTTGTAATATAGATTGACGAATCCACCAAACTGCATAAGAAATAAATTTAAATCCACGAGTTTCATCAAATCGTTGCGCAGCTTTAATTAGGCCTAAATTTCCTTCATTAATTAAATCAGGAAGTGTTAAGCCTTGGTTTTGGTATTGTTTTGAAACAGAGACAACAAAACGAAGATTTGCTTTTACTAATTTGTCTAGCGCTTTTGTGTCGCCTTGTTTAATTTTCTGAGCTAATTCAACTTCGTCTTCAGCGGTAATTAAATCTTCTCTACCAATTTCTTGTAAGTACTTGTCTAAAGATGCACTATCACGATTTGTAATCGATTTGGTAATTTTTAATTGCCTCATACTTTAAAGTTTTAGTTTGATGGGTCCACAAATTTACCCATCTTTTTTTAATTAAAACATTAGTAGTAGTTCTTAAAATGTGAAGTGGAATTTATCGGTAAAATACATTTGTTAATCAATCTATAGGGGTTATTTGTGCGGGAAATTTCGAATAAAAAAGTCCCGAATTTATATTCGGGACTTTAATTAATTAACAGAATATTCTGTCGATTTATTTCTTGATAAATTTTTTCTCTTTAATTCTAGCAGATTTACCAGTTCTTTCTCTTAAGTAGAAAATTCTAGCTCTTCTTACAGCACCATGTTTGATAATTTCAATTTTTTCAATTGAAGGAGAAGCTAATGGAAAAATTCTTTCTACACCAACACCACCAGATATTTTTCTAATAGTGAAAGTTTCATTAGCACCAGGATTTCTTCTCTGTAAAACAGTTCCTTGAAAATGCTGAGTTCTTTCTTTACTTCCCTCTGTAATTTTATAATATACAACAATTGTATCTCCAGCTTTAAAAGATGGTAAATCACTAATTGCTGATAGTTCGTTTTCTACAAATTTAATCGCGTCCATTGTTTCCTATGTTTAATTTTCCCCTTTAAAGGGCTGCAAATTTATAAATTAATAATTAGTTATCAATTCAAAAGATGGAATTATTTTTATTTTTTATTTTCTTTCTCTAAAAGCTGTATCTGATATGTTACATAATAACTACCTTTTAACGTTAATAGCTCTTCATGTGTACCCTGTTCAATAATTTCACCTTCATCTATAACTAATATAGTATCAGCATTTTTCACTGATGAAACTCTATGACTAATTATAATAGAAGACTTATTCTTCATTAATATCTTTAAGTTTGTCAGAATGATATCTTCCGTTTCAGTATCAACTGCAGATAAACAATCATCAAAAATTAAGAGTTGTGGGTTTTTAATGATGGCCCTTGCAATAGAGATGCGTTGTTTCTGTCCGCCAGAAAGCGTAACGCCTCGTTCTCCTATTTTAGTCTTAAACCCAGCTGGTAAATCAATAATGTTACTATAAATTGCAGCATCTCTTGCAGATTTTTCAATAATCGATTTATCTGGCAACTCATTTTTATAGCCAAAGGCTATATTATTCTCTATAGTATCTGAAAATAGGAATACATCTTGCGGAACAATACCAGTTCTATCTCTTAATTGATTTAGATTGATGTTTTTTATATTTTTGTTTCCAATTAATATTTCTCCGGAATCAACATCGTAGTTTCTCATTATTAAATTAATGATAGAAGATTTCCCAGCCCCAGTTTTTCCAACAATAGCTAATGTTTTCCCTTTTTCTATTTTGAATGAAATGTTTTTTAACGCTTTGATTCCAGACTCAGGGTAGGTAAACGAAACGTTTTTAAAAGTAATGTTTCCACTCAAATCAATTTCATCCTCGCAGGTGTTCTGAACTTTTGGATGGGTGTTTAAAAATGCATTAATTCTTGTTTGAGAAGCAGATGCGCGTTGTATAATCGAGGTAACCCATCCAATTGCTGTAACTGGCCAAGTAAGCATGTTTATGTAAATTATAAAGGATAGTATTTCACCAATTTTTATCTTTTCATTCTCAGGAATTAAAGGGTTTGCAGCATCTTCAATTAATAAGGTTCCGCCCATGTATATGGTAAATATTGTACTTAAACCAATTAATAGCATCATTACAGGATGAAAGAGAGAATTCGTCTTCACTAAATCCATTGAATATTGGCGGTAATTTTCATTTTCTAAATCTAATTTAGAAGAGAAAAAACTTTCCTTAACATATGTTTTTAGTATTCTAATTCCAGAATAGGTTTCTTGAGAAATCGTAGTAATATCAGATAGCTTTGACTGCACTTTTTCACTTTGTCTATTAATTCGTGCGCTTACTAAATAAATAATAACAGATAGGATAGGTAGTGGAGCTAAAGAGTAAATGGACATCTTTACGTTGATAGAAAACATGACAGGAACTACCATTACAAATAATGATAAAAGACCAAAAGAATACATAATGGCAGGACCTAAATACATTCTAGTTTTTAAAACATCATCACTTATACGGTTCATAATATCTCCCGTATTATTTTCTTTATAAAAGGTTGAGTCTAGTTTTTGATAATGATTGAAGATTTCGTTTTTAAGATCAAATTCAATCAAGCGTGACATGATTATAATTGTTTGACGTTGAAAAAAAGTGAAAATACCAGTAATAATAGCAATGATAAATATAATACTAGCATAAAGTAAAACGATTTGACTAATAGACATGTTTTGAATGTAGTCAGAAAGAAATGAAGAACTTGTTAGCTCATTCCCTCCAAGTTTATCCTTTATTAAGTTAAGCGACTCTCTGATAAGTTGAGCCGGAAAAATTTTAAAAAAATTAGCTAGTATGATAAACAAAAAACCAAGGAGCAGACGGTATCTGTATTTAATCAGGTATTTATTTAGGTGTTTTAAAGATTTCATTCTAAAGTTATCCTTAAAAAGGATGAGCAATATTTCTTGGTTAAATTATTTATAGAATCTCACTAAAAAGAGTAACTTTGCACTCCTTTTTAATTTAAGGATATTCAAAATATTGAAAAGTCAAAAGTAATTATCTTTAAAGAATTAAAGGTTAAAAACAATAAAACTATCAAAATGAAAGGCATACTAGAAATTAAAGAAATTTCGAAAGATGATAATCGCGTATTATCAAGAATGGTTGGTATGGATCACGAGCAAGTACTTTTTTGTCAGGATCGTGCAACTGGTTTAAAAGCTATTATTGCAGTGCATAACACGGTGCTTGGACCTGCTTTAGGTGGAACCAGAATGTGGAATTATGCAAATGAGGAAGATGCAATAACTGATGTTTTAAGGTTGTCAAGAGGAATGACTTATAAAAACTCTATTTCAGGATTGAATTTAGGTGGAGGAAAAGCAGTAATTATTGGAGATTCTTATACTCAAAAAAATGAAGCATTATTTAGACGATTTGGAAAATTTGTAGAGTCGTTAAGTGGAAAATATATTACTGCTGAAGATGTTGGTATTTCGCCACAAGATATGGTTTGGGTAAATAAAGAAACAAATCATGTAGCTGGTTTGCCAGGTAAAAGCGGTGATCCATCTCCAGTAACTGCTTATGGTGTTTATGTTGGTATGAAAGCATGTGCAAAAGCACAGTTTGGTAGAGATTCATTAGCAGGAATTAAAGTAGCAGTTCAAGGAGCAGGACATGTTGGTCAATACTTGATTAAACATTTGACTGATGAAGGAGCAAAAGTATTTGTAACAGATATTTATGCACCATCGTTAAAAGAAGTTTCAGATAAATATGGATCAACAATAGTTGGTTTGGATGAAATTTATGATTTAGATGTAGATGTTTATGCTCCATGTGCTTTAGGGGCATCAGTAAATGATGCAACATTAGAAAGATTGAAGTGCTCTATTATTGCAGGTGCTGCAAATAATCAATTACAAAATGAAGTAATACATGGAAAGGCTGTTATGGATAAAGGAATTATTTATGCCCCTGATTATATGTTAAATGCTGGTGGAGTAATTAATTGTTTTGCAGAGGTTGATGGAAGAACCTCAGAATGGGCAATGGATAAAGCTGCACAAATTTATGATACTACTGCAGAGATTATAAACGGATCAAGAGCAAATAATATACCCACTTATGCTATTGCTAATAAGATGGCTGAAGATAGAATTAAAGGAGCATTGTAAATAAGCTTTTACAAAGGTAAAAGGAGAAATTAGATTTAAGAGTTAGAAGTATGTTAAGTAGAAGGTTCCTAAGAGTTAAGTCATTTCAAGCATTATATTCATATTATCAGTCCGAAGATAGAAATATGAAAAAATTAGAAAGTGAAACATTCCTAAGTTTAGAAAGAATGCATGATTTGTATTTATTCTTCTTAGCATTAGGTCAAGAATTGACGCATTTGTCTGAATTAAGAATGGAGGAGGCTAAGAAGAAAAAGCTTCCGACTGATGAAGATTTAAACCCGAATAGAAAATTTGTAGAGAATAAAGTATTAGCTCTTTTTTCAGAAAATATAAGCTTAAAGAAACAAATCAATGATAAAAATATATCGTGGAGTACGGATCAGGAGCTAATGATAAAACTTAGTGCTTTTGTAAGAAAGCATAAATTTTTTAAGGATTACATGTCAACTGGCGAGTCTTCTTTTACTGAAGACAAAAAGTTTGTTGTTGAATTGTATAAAAAAATAATACCAGAGTTTGAATTATTATTATCTGAAATTGAAGATAAAAGTATTTTTTGGGGATTAGATGAAATAGATTTTGTGTTGAGTATGGTGCTTAAAACCATTAAGAAATTCAATGAACAATCTTCATTCTCAGAAAAACTTTTACCACTTTACAGAGATGCTGAAGAGGACAAAAAGTTTGTAAGAGATCTTTTGTCTAAAGCAGTTAAGCATGATAAAGAACATAGTAAGTTAATTTCTGATAAAACTAAAAACTGGGATGTTGATCGTATTGCTATGGTTGATATTCTTTTAATGAAATTAGCATTAACAGAACTAATTCACTTTAAATCAATACCTGTAAAAGTTACGCTTAATGAGTATATTGAACTATCAAAATGGTACAGCTCTCCTAAGAGTAAAATATTTGTAAATGGAGTTTTAGATAAACTTGTTTTAGAACTTAAAAGTAAAGGTGATTTAAAGAAAATGGGTAGAGGTTTATTAGAAGACTAATATAGTATAATACTACACTTTGGTGTAATAGATTGATCGAATCCTTTTGTAAAACGGGATTCTTTTTTTATACATTAGTTTTTTCCTGATTTCACTTATTGCATCAAGAGCTTTACTAGGGATATTAATTAATCTCTTTTTTCACATTCTTAAGTGTTAAAAGATTAACAGGATTAATTCCTAAGCCTTTTACGTTTTTTTGAATTAGTCTTACAACCTGATCGTAATAAAGTGTTACAACGGGTGCTTCTTCTATAATTAGCTTATCCATTTCTTGGTAGTAAAAATAACGCGTAGAGTCGTTTGTTTCTGATTGCGCTATTTCATACAAATGATCGTACTCCTTGTTTTTGAAATGAGTATAGTTTGGCCCATTTGGAGTAAAGTTCTTACTGTAAAATAGTGCTAAATAGTTTTCACCATCAGGATAATCAGCAATCCATGAATTTCTAAAGAAGTTAAGTTTAGAGCGAGCAGCTAGTTCCCTGTGTGTTACTGAGGGAGTTAAGTCAACTTTTACGCTGATTCCAATTTCACCTAATTGATGTTGAATAAATTCACACAAATCAACATAGTTGGCGGTTGTGTATAAAGTTATCTCTGGCATACCTTCTCCATTAGGGAATCCTGCTTCAGCTAATAGTGCTTTGGCTTTTTCTGGATTGTAATTATACCCTTTAACAATTTCGGGATTAAAAGAAGGTAGTCCTTTTGGTATAAAACCAGCATTGGCAGGTGTTCCAATGTTTTTCCTTAAGAATTCAATCATTTTTTCTCTATCAAAACCATAATTAATAGCTTGTCGCACTAGTTTTTTACTTAATGGACTTGCCTTTACAATTTCCAATTCATCATCAACTAATATTCCTAAGTACTCAGTATTTAAATAAGGATGAGTGAGCATCGTTATTTTATCTTCATAACTTGATTTTAAGGATCCGTCAGCATCAAAAATTTCTTCTTTATTTCCTCCTTCTCTTCCTGAAATGAAATCAATTTCTTTACGTATAAATTTCAAAAATTCAACTTCTTCATCCTTAATAAATGTAATAGCAACAGCATCTAGGTATGGGAGCTGATTTCCGGTTTGGTCTTTCTCAAAATAGTTTTCATTTTTTAGTAGTACCATTTTGTTTCCTTCATCCCACATTTTAAATTTAAAAGGACCAGTTCCTACAGGATTATTTCTATAATCGTATTTATAGTGATTAATAATTTCTTGAGGTACAACAGCACAGTATTGCATAGTTAAAATACCTAGAAAGGGAGGAAATGGATTGGTTAAGTAGATGCTGAAAGTAGTATCGTCAATTGCATCAAAAGCTTTAAAACCTTTTTCCTCAATGTAGTCTACATTATTAAAGATCCAAACTCCTGGTGAGGCTACTTTATTGTCAAGGATTCTGTTAAAGCTATATTCAAAATCACGAGCAGTAACGGCTCTTCCTTTTCCATCTTTAAATACTTTGTGATCGTGGAAATGAACATCGCTTCTCAGGTGAAATGTATAGGTTTTTCCATCTTCAGAAATTTCCCAACTTTTTGCGATCGCTGGTTCTACGTTTAGTGCATTATCCATTTGTACTAAACCATTGTAAAGGTGATTACAAGCCCAAATGTTCTCAATATTCCGACTAAAAGCAGGGTCTAGTGAAGTAATTCCTTCGGACTCGTTGTATCGGAATATTTTTTTATTTGTGGGGTCATCATAATCACTTTTTTCTAAACAAGAAAAAAGTGTGACAGATATAAATGAACATAAAATGAATAGACGAAGCATTCCCATAGGTTTAATTTGTAATGTAAAATAGGTAATGGTTTGGATTTTCAACGAGATTGTTGATTCTTTTTTTCAACAGGATCCTGTTAGTCAAGGCTTCTCAAATAGTGGTATTATTTTTTAAAAACGTAATTTCTCATTAATAAAAAGTTATAGGTCCAAGCGATAAATGCAGCGGTAATTACTTTGGAAACTCTATAGTCGAAATGAAGTGCAGAGTCTGTTAGTAAAACAACTAATACTGTGTTTAATATTAAGCTGCCGGTAGAAACAATCGCATATTTATACATCTGGTTTTTTAATTTGTTTTTCGAACCTTTAAAAGCCCAAAAACTAGAGATGAAAAAGTTGATTATGGCCCCTGAAAAAGCTCCAGTAGCATTGGAGTATCCATACCATAAAAGGAAAGTCTCTGTTAGAAAAATGGTTATTCCAAAATCTATTACAGTGGCTGTTATTCCTGCAGCTTGATGACGAAAAAGGTTGTATAACCAAAAATCCTTTTTACTCATACTATGAAAAATAGATAGTTATGATGTAAATAATTATTTGTAAACTGATATTTGCATAAATTCCTGCCAAGATATCATCAGCCATTACACCAATGCCACCTTTTAAACTTTCTAGTTTTCTTATTCCTAAAGGTTTTGCAATATCGAAAAAACGAAATAGTATAAATCCTATTAATACATTTAAAAATGAAAGAGGAACAAACATCATGGTAATCCACATACCAATAACTTCATCAAGTACAACTTTACTTGGATCTTTTCCCCAATCCTCCTCTAGTTTATCTGTTGCGATAATACCAAGTATAGTAGTAATAACTATTAAACCAATAAAAGGTATTGGAGTAGAAGTTGTAGAGATAAGATTGTATTTTTCAAATAGCCATAAGGCTAAACATCCTACAATTGCGCCCATAGACCCTGGTGCAAAAGGAGAATATCCTGCTCCAAGAGCTGATGCTGTTAATTTATAAATTGTTTTCACAGTACAAAAATAAAAAAAAGCTGTTAATCATTAAGACTAACAGCTTTTTTTTATAAATATTTAGATTAATGTCTTAGTAATCTTGTCCTAAATGAGTAATTAAATCTTCACCTTGTAAATGACGTAAAGTGTTCTTTAATTTCATTTCCTGTTTAAAAATATCATGCAATGGTTGCATATCTTTAGTTGGTGTTTGTGGAGCTTTAAAGTAGAAAGATAACCACTCCTGAATTCCACCCATATTCGCTCTAGAAGCTAAATCTAAAAAGATTGCTAAATCTAAAACTAATGGTGCAGCTAAAATAGAATCTCTACATAAGAAATCCACTTTAATTTGCATTTTGTATCCTAACCATCCAAAGATGTCTAAGTTATCCCAACCTTCTTTGTTGTCTCCGTGAGGAGGATAGTAGTTGATTCTTACTTTGTGGTATAAATCCTTGTACAAATCTGGATTTTTTTCTGGCTCTAAAATAGAATCTAAAACACTTAATTTAGACATCTCCTTTGTTTTGAATGATGCAGGATCATCTAAAACTTCTCCATCTCTATTTCCTAAAATGTTAGTAGAAAACCAACCAGCAATACCTAATGATCTTGTTTTTAACCCTGGAGCTAAAATTGTTTTCATTAATGTTTGACCTGTTTTAAAATCTTTACCACAAATTGGTACATTTTGTTGTTTAGCCAATTCAATTAACGCAGGAATGTCTGCAGATAAATTTGGAGCTCCATTTGCGTAAGGAACACCTTCCATAATTGCTGCGTAAGCATAAAGCATACTTGAGGGTATGTTTTCATCATTGTTACGCATTCCTTCTTCTAAACTTTCAATTGTTTGATGAACTTCTGATTCTACAATGTAAATTTCAGTAGATCCACACCAAACCATTGCTAGTCTATCACAGTTATTAGCTGCTTTAAAGTCTCTAATATCTTGCCTTAGCATTTCTGCTAATTCCATTTTATTAGCACCTTCTTTTTTATAAGTCCCTTCTAACTTTGTAACGTATTTTTTGTCAAATACAGCTTTCATTGGTTTGATAACTTCTAATTCGGGCTTTAATTGCTCTAAAAGATATCTGTCTAAAACACCAGCATGTTTTGCTGATTCATAAACATTTTCTTCAAATAAATCCCAACCACCAAACTCAACTTTTTGTAAGTCTGCTAAAGGAATAAAATCTTTAATTAAAGGAGTATTATCTTCAGTTCTTTTACCAATTCTAATAGTTCCCATTTGAGATGTGGAACCAATTGGTTTAGAAATCCCTTTATTAACAGCAAGAACTCCTGCAATTAGAGTTGTCGCAACAGCACCCATACCTGGTAATAATATACCTAGTTTTCCGTCAGCGCTAGCAATATCTTGACTCATATTTTTTTGTTTTAAGTTAAAATTAAAGATGGCAAATATAATAATAACTAATGGTTATAAAGTAAAATTTAACAACTAATAATAACGAATGAAATATGATTATTTAATCATTTTTTCATAAATCAGTTGACCTGTTTTAGGGTCTTCCCCGAAGAGTTCCATTGATAATACGCTTTGAATTCTTTTGGTATCATCAACCATTAAGTATATTTTCTTTAGTAGAGCAGTTTTTCCAGAAATAGTCGCAAAAACAACTGGTTCACCTTTTTTGTTTTGAGTCGCATAAAGCTTTTTGTCTTTCATTGCAATTAGGCTAAAGATATATGTATTTTCTTTACCTTCAAATGGCTTTACTTTAAAATCAAAAGCAAAGGTTTTTTCTAGCCAACCGAGTTTCTTTTTTCTTCCATCTTCTTGGTATCTTCTCCAAAATACTTCAATAGGCTCTTCTGAGTTAATCTTATTGTTAGCATCTAAATTTAATGCGTAAACAATTGCATTTGGGTTGGTGTTTTTATGAATGTAAAAAAGCACATTTGGATCATCTGGAGTGATTCTATTCTCAAAAACTTTTAATCGTTCCTCTCCATTTTGACTAAATGAAGTGGAGCTTAGTAGTAAGACAGAGCTGAAGAGTAAGATTAATTTATTCATTACTATCTTTTTTGTCAAGAGCTTTTTTTACATGCATTAGACGTTGAAAAGCAGTGTAATTTGCCATTATAGCTACAAAAGCTACGGGAAGGGTAAAAATTGAAATAGTTTCAAAGTAAGTAAATATTGGATTGTCTAACTCAAAAACGAAATGACCAGTAAAGTAATGAATGATTCCACAAAGCATAGCAGAAGCGCCAATAGTTACAACTCTCGCGGGTCTTTGCATCATTCCAATACTACAATCAACACCAATTCCCTCTGCTCTAGCTCTAATATAACTTACCATTATAGATCCAATAAGTGCAACAAAAGCAAAAAGAGAACTTAAAAAGTAATCTTGAGAAATCAAATAGAAACAAATTCCTAAAAACATAACGAGTTCACTATATCGATCCATTACCGAATCATAAAATGCACCAAAAGAACTTGATAAGTTGGCTACTCTAGCTAGTCTTCCATCCATCATATCAAATAATCCAGCAATTAAAACCGTAAATCCTCCCCAGCCAACATAAAACATATCAGTTCTATCAGATTGTTCACCTCCAATAATAAAGATTACTGCGGCAACAATATTTAAAATAAATCCAATAGAGGTGATCATATTAGGGGTGACCCCAATCTTGTGCATCAATACTATTAATGGGTTTAATATGTTGTATATGATTAATTGAGCCTTACTTTCTGTAGCCATTTTTTTCCTTTTTGGAATTCGTTATACATTAACAATGTCAAAGGTACCTAAAACTTTAAGTTTGATTTTGTTAGATGTCAATTATATTATCAGTGTGAAATTGTTAGAAACTTATCAATTTTCGTTTGCTAATTGTTATTTTTGCAATTCTAAAAAATAAGAATTATGGCTTTAAAATGTGGTATAGTTGGGTTGCCTAATGTTGGTAAATCTACGTTGTTTAATTGTTTGTCTAATGCTAAAGCGCAATCTGCGAATTTCCCATTTTGTACTATTGAGCCTAATATAGGCGTAATTACAGTGCCTGACGATAGATTAGAAAAGCTAGAAGGATTAGTTAATCCAGAAAGAGTACAGCCAACAACTATTGAAATTGTTGATATTGCTGGGTTGGTAAAAGGAGCAAGTAAGGGTGAGGGATTAGGAAATAAATTCTTAGCTAATATTAGAGAAACAGATGCAATTATCCATGTATTAAGATGTTTTGATGATGATAATGTAGTTCACGTTGATGGTAAAGTAGATCCGTTAAATGATAAAGAAGTAATTGATTTTGAATTACAGTTAAAAGATTTAGAAACTGTTCAAAAACAACTAGAAAGTATTAAGAGAAAAGTTAAAACAGGAGATAAGACAGCTGTGAAGGAGCATGAAGTTTTATTGAAATTCGAAGCTGCCTTAGAGTCTGGAAAGTCTGCAAGGACTATTGATGTTTCTGAAGAAGAAATGGAGTATGTTAAAGGATTACATTTATTAACAATTAAACCTGTATTATACGTTTGTAACGTTGATGAGGATGCAGTTGTTAATGGGAATGCGCATGTAGAAGCGGTAAAAGAAGCTGTTAAAAATGAGAATGCTCAAGTGATTATGATTGGGGCTCAAATAGAAGCAGATATTGCAGAGTTAGATACTTATGAAGAAAGACAAGAGTTTTTATCTGATATGGGATTAGAGGAAGCTGGAGTAAATAAATTGATTAGAGCAGCATATTCGTTACTTGATTTAGATACTTACTTTACTGCAGGAGTTAAAGAGGTTAGAGCATGGACTATTAATAAAGGAATGACTGCTCCGCAAGCTGCAGGAGTTATACATACTGATTTTGAAAAAGGATTTATTAGAGCAGAAGTTATTAAGTATACTGATTTTGTAACCTTAGGCTCTGAGTCAGCATGTAAAGATGCCGGTAAAATGGGTGTTGAAGGTAAAGACTATATTGTTGAAGATGGTGATATTATGCACTTTAGGTTTAATGTGTAAATACATGAAATATGGAATAAAAAAACCTCTAACAGTTCTTGTCAGAGGTTTTTTTATGTGAAATTTCGTTTATCGTCTGTCTATGTCACGTTTTAATGAGATATAACCGGTTGATAAACGAAGTTAGTTGATTTATTTAGTAAAATAAGCAAGTGTTAGTAACTAATTAAAACAACTTTTCTTTAAATAACTACAAATTATAGATTATTTGACTTACATTTGTAGTTATGGGAAGAATTTCAAAAAACATCAAACATTTAAGAGGGCTAAAGAGTTTAACTCAGGAACAGTTTTCAATTGCATTAGATATTTCTAAGTCGCGTGTGGGGTCTTATGAAGAAGGTAGGTCTGAGCCGCCAATTGATGCACTAATCCAATTGTCAGATTTTTTTAAGATACCAATTGATGCATTGGTTAAGAATGATTTGACCTTAGCGGAAGATGATACTTTTATTGATATTGGAAATCAACGCGTATTGTTTCCGATGCGTGTTGATGAGAATAATGAAAATGTAATAGAAGTTGTGACTAAAGCAGCTTCTGCAGGTTATTTACAAGGTTATTCCGATACTGAGTTTATTGCTGAGTTGCCAATTATGAGTTTAGATTTTTTACCTACTGGTAAACATAGAGCGTTTCCAATAAAAGGAGATTCAATGCATCCTTGGGTAAAAGATGGAGATGTGGTGGTTGCAGAGTTTATGGAAGATCCTCGTGCAGTAAAAAATAATTTTTGTTACATCATCTTAACCAAAGATGATGGATTGGTTTATAAACGTGTGTTTACTGGCAACTTAGGCAATGATTACTTAACGCTTTCGTCTGATAATAAAGCGTATCAACCTTATCAGATTCATACTTCTGAAATTATGGAGATATGGCAGTTTAAATTAAATTTATGTATTGGTCAATATGAAGAGGATGAGTTAAATCCATCTAATATTTTGAGTTTAATGAGAAGTGTAGGAATTGAATTGAAAGACTTAAAACAAAGAGTTTCTAGTCTTGAAATTAACTAGAGACTTTGTTCTTTTATTATTGTAATAAAGCTATTTTCTGATTCTTAAACTGTTGATAACCTATTGAAAACGTTTCTTCGGAGGTGTGGTAGATGGATTGATTTATAGTTATTTTTATTTTTTAAAAATTCAGAATGTTAATATGGCTGAAGAAGTAATATATAGTGAAGATAATATTCGATCATTAGATTGGAAGGAGCATATCCGAATGCGACCTGGTATGTATATCGGTAAGTTGGGTGATGGTGCTGCGTATGATGATGGAATTTACATTTTACTAAAAGAGGTTATCGATAATTCAATCGATGAATTCGCTATGGGGCATGGAAAAACCATTGACATTAGTATTCGAGATAAAAAAGTTAAGGTTAGAGATTATGGTCGTGGAATTCCATTAGGGAAAGTAATTGACTGTGTTTCTAAGATGAATACAGGTGGGAAGTATGATAGTAAAGCTTTCCAAAAATCGGTTGGATTAAACGGAGTAGGAACTAAGGCGGTTAATGCTTTATCGAGTTACTTTAAAGTTGAAGCGATAAGAGAAGGAGATTTAAAAAGAGCTGAATTTGAAAGAGGAAATCTAACAATAGATTCAGATATTGAAAAAACTACATCAAGGAAAGGAACTAAAATGACCTTTATTCCTGATGAAGATATTTTTAAGAAATACCAATATAGAGCACAGCATGTTGAGAAGTTACTTTGGAATTATGCCTTCTTAAATACTGGGTTAACCTTAAATTTTAATGGTGAAAAAATTTATTCAGAAGAAGGGTTAAAGGATTTACTAAAACAAAATTTATCTAATGAACCTTTATATCCTATTGTTCATTTAATAGGAGATGATATTGAATTCGCACTTACTCATACTCAATCTTATGGAGAAGAGTATTATTCTTTTGTAAACGGACAATACACGCCTCAAGGAGGAACACATCAAACAGAATTTAGAACAGCAATTGTAAAGACTATTCGTGAGTTTTACGGAAAAGATTATGATTCTGCAGATATACGTTCATCAATAGTTTCGGCAGTTAGTGTGAGAGTGATGGAACCTATTTTTGAGTCTCAGACTAAAACAAAACTAGGTTCAACAGATGTAGGGCCTAATGGCCCAACGATGAGGGCGTTTATAACCGATTTCTTAAAAAGAGAATTAGATAACTTTTTACATAAAAATACAGAGGTAGCAGAAGCTATTCAACGTAAAATAATGCAGTCGGAACGGGAACGTAAAGACATGGCAGGAATTAAAAAAATTGCCAAAAAGAGAGCAAAAGACGCTGCATTGCATAACAAGAAATTAAGAGATTGTAGGGTTCATTACAATGATAAAAAGGAAGATGATAGAAAGAATGATACCATGCTTTTTATTACTGAGGGAGATTCTGCATCAGGTTCTATCACGAAATCAAGAAATGTTAGTACACAAGCCGTTTTTAGTTTAAAAGGTAAGCCATTAAATTGCTATGGTTTAACGAAGAAAATTGTGTATCAAAATGAGGAGTTTAATCTTCTGCAAGCTGCTTTAAATATTGAAGAAAGTGTTGAAGATTTAAGGTATAATAATATTGTTATTGCAACAGATGCCGATGTCGATGGAATGCACATTCGTTTGTTGCTGATTACATTTTTCTTGCAGTTTTTTCCTGATGTTATTAAAAATGGACATTTGCAGGTGTTGGAAACCCCTTTGTTTAGAGTGAGAGACAAATCAAAAACAATTTATTGTTATTCTGATCTAGAAAGAAGAAATGCTATAGCAGAATTAAAAGGGAAACCTGAAATAACTCGATTTAAGGGGTTGGGTGAGATTTCTCCTAGTGAATTTAAACATTTTATTGGCGAAGATATTCGTTTAGAACCAGTGGTTATTTTAAAGGACACGCCAATTCAACACTTGTTAGAATTCTATATGGGTAAAAATACACCTGATAGACAACAATTTATTATTGAGAATCTGAAAGTTGAAAAAGACATTGAGGATGAAAAGACTGAAGATATAAAAGAAAATATAGAAGAGGTAGAGAATGAATAAGAACACTTTAGAGTGGTAATACTTTTAACTTTAAAAGCTTTCAACCTTTTAACTAATTATTAATGAGCGAAGAAGAGAATATAGAAGAAAGAGACGCAGAATTTGAAGGGGAAGGAAGCAAGGAGAATAACTTAGAAAATGTTATTCAGATTTCTGGAATGTATAAAGAATGGTTCTTAGACTATGCTTCTTATGTGATTTTAGAAAGAGCTGTTCCACACCTTAATGATGGATTGAAACCTGTGCAACGTAGAATTTTACATTCTATGAAAGAAATGGATGATGGACGATACAATAAGGTAGCGAACATTATTGGTAACACGATGAAGTATCATCCGCACGGAGATGCTTCAATTGGTGATGCATTAGTACAGGTAGGACAAAAAGATTTATTGATTGATTGTCAAGGAAATTGGGGGAATATTTACACAGGAGATCGAGCAGCAGCACCTAGATATATAGAAGCACGTTTAACAAAATTTGCGTTAGAAGTAGTTTTTAATCCAAAAACAACTGAATGGTTAACTTCTTATGATGGAAGAAATAAAGAGCCAGAAACATTGCCTGTAAAATTTCCTTTATTGTTAACTCAGGGGGTTGAAGGTATTGCTGTTGGTTTGGCGTGTAAAATTTTGCCACATAACTTTAATGAGTTAATTGATGGTTCGATTAAGATTTTAAGAGGAGCTAAAAAAGTCATTATTTATCCAGATTTTTTAACTGCTGGTATGGTAGATGTTTCTGCTTATAATGATGGAATAAGAGGTGGGAAAATAAAGGTTAGAGCAAGAATTGTACAAGAAGATAAAAAGACATTAAAAGTTACTGAAGTTCCTTTTGGCTCTACAACAGATAAATTGATTGATTCAATTTTAAAAGCGAATACAAAAGGTAAAATTAAGGTTAGAAAAGTAGAAGATAATACTGCCGAAAACGTAGAGATATTAATTCATTTGCCACCTGGAGTTTCTCCAGATAAGATGATTGATGCGCTTTATGCCTTTACAGACTGTGAAGTATCAATATCACCAAATTCAGGTGTTATTGAAGATGATAAGCCTAAATTTCTTGGAGCTTCAGAAATGTTGCGAATTTCTACAGAAAGAACGAAAGGGTTGTTGGAGTTAGAGTTGAAAATTCGACAGAGAGAATTAGAAGAGCAATGGCATTTTTCTTCTTTAGAAAAGATATTTATAGAGAATAAGATTTATGTGAAGCTACACGGTTTAGGGTATGATGAAGCAATAGATTTAACGATAGAATTGTTAAAGCCATTTATCAAACATTTACTTAGAACGGTTTCAGATGAAGATGTAAAGCGACTGTTAGAAATCAAGATGAGAAGGATTACGAAACACGATTCTGAAAAAGCTGAAGAGAAGCTTTCTAGCCTTGAAGATGAAATTAAGCAAGTGAAATTTAACTTAGAGAATTTAATAGATTTTGCAGTTGATTATTTCAAGGAATTAAAGAAAAAATACGGAGAGGGAAGAGGGCGAAAAACGGAAGTACGTTCTTTCGAAAGTATTGATGCTTCGAAAGTTGCAGTTAGTAATGTGAAGCTTTACGCGAATTTCGAAGAGGGGTTTGTTGGGTCGGGATTAAAACGAACTGATAGTGAGTTTATAGCCGATTGTTCTGATATTGACAGCGTAATTGTTTTCCGAAAAGACGGGATGATGCAGGTCTCTAAAATTTCTTCAAAAGCATTTTTTGGTAAAGGAATTATCCATGCTGGAGTTTGGAAAAAAGGAGATAATAGAACAACATATAATGTGATTTATCAAGATGGAAAGTCTGGTCCTGCTATGATGAAACGATTTTCTGTCACATCCATAACAAGAGATAAAGAGTATCCAATTACAAAAGGAACGGAAGGTTCTGATGTATTATGGTTTACTGCAAATCCAAATGGGGAAGCCGAATCTGTTCAAATTAAGTTGAAGCCAAAGGCTAATGTTAAAAAAATAAAGTTTGAACTTGATTTTTCAGATTTAGCGATTAAAGGTAGAGGTGCTGGAGGAAATCGCGTAACGAAACATCTAATTTCTAAAATTGAATTAAAAGAAGCTGGTGTATCTACATTGGCAGCCCGTAAAATATGGTTTGATGATACCGTGCAACGACTAAACTCTGAGGCAAGAGGTGAGTTTTTGGGTAGTTTTAAATCAAACGATAAAATATTAACAGTAATGCAAAGTGGGGAATACCAACTGTTAGGGTATGATTTGTTTACTAAATTTGAAGAGGATGTGATTGTCCTGGAGAAATGGAATCCAAAAAAACCTATTTCAGCCGTTTATTTTGATGGTGATAAGAAACAGTATTTTGTGAAGCGTTTTTTAATTGAGCAAATAGGGAATAAAACATCATTTATTTCTGAGCATGAAAATTCGCAATTAGAAATTGTTTCAACAGATTGGTTACCGCAGATAGAACTTTCTTTTTCAAAAATTAAAGGGAAAGAAAAAGACAATGAGATATATTCTTTAGAGGAATTTATTGCTATCAAAGGAATGAAAGCAATTGGTAATCGTTTAACGACACACAAAGTAAAGAGTATTGATTTGTTAGATCCTTTACCTTTTGAAGAGGCTGAAGAAGAAGTTGAAGAAGATATAACGTTTGAAGAAGATGTTGAGGAGGAAGAACTTTCTGTTGTTTTAGAGGAGATAGAAGAAGGTGTTGATGAGATTGTTTCAGCTGAAACTGTTCTTGTTGAAGACGCTTTTGAAGTAGAAGTAGAGGCTGAAGTTGTTCCTGAGGTAATTAATGTGGTTGAAGCTATACAAGAATCTGAAATAGTAAAGGATGAAGTGTCTCCTGCGATTGAAATGGCTTTGGAATCTAAACCTAAATTTCCTAGAAAGAAAGTGGATGCAGCTTTGCCTAATAAAGAAAAAAAATCACCCTCAAAAGATGTTGATGCTGACGAGAATGACCAAATGACTTTGTTTTAAATGAATTTATCCATTACATTAATTATTATCATTATTACGGTAGCAGTTTCATTGTCTGCAAACAGTAAGCCTGAGTTATATTCAAAATTATTGTTTAACCCTTATCAGGTTTTTCATAGAAAAGAATGGTGGAGAATATTCTCCCACGGTTTAATCCATGATAATAACAACATTATGCACTTAGGGTTTAATATGTATGTGTTATATTCTTTTGGAAATTCTGTCGAATCTGTCCTAATAAACCATTTAGGTGTTTTGGGTGTAGCGTATTATTTGCTCATCTATCTTGGAGGTATGGCAATAGCAACCTTGCCAGCAATTTTTAAGCATAGAGATAATTATAACTACAATTCAGTAGGGGCTTCTGGAGCGGTTTCTGCAGTGCTTTTTTCAATGATTGCGTTTGCTCCTTTTAGTGGGGGAATAGGAATATTATTTATTCCGGTTAGTATTCCTCCTTTAGTATTTGGAGTGCTTTATTTGGCATATGAAAAGTATATGGAAAAACGAGGTACAACTAATATCGCTCACGATGCGCATATCTGGGGAGCAGTATTTGGTTTCTTATTTACGTTACTTTTTGTGCCTGACGCATTTTTAAATTTTATAGCCGAATTAATTGGAGTGTTTAGTTAAAACATTTTTTTATATTCGTTTCTCTTTTTTTATATCTTTAACCTATAATTCGTAAAATGATAAAAGTTATTTTTTTAGATAGAGACGGTGTAATTAATTTTGAACCAGGAGATTACACTTATGAAGTTGATCGATTTAAAATTGTTGATAGACTTTTTGATGCATTGCATTTATTAAAGAATAAAGGCTATCAATTTATTGTAATTACCAATCAGGGTGGGATTTCTAAGGAAATTTATAACCATAAAGCTGTAAATACCGTACATGGTTATATGCAAGATTGTTTTAAGGAAAATAATATAGATTTATTAGACATTTATTACTGTCCTCATCATTCTGTTAATGAGCAATGTATTTGCAGGAAACCTGACTCTTTAATGTTAGAAAAAGCAATTGCTAGATATAATGTAGAGAAAGCAACTGCTTATTTTATTGGTGATAGTAAAAGAGATGTTTTAGCTGCAGGAAAAGCAGAAATAAAAGGTATTTTGATTAAATCAAATGATCAGTTAATTAATTATTTAAATCAAATATTTTGAGCGCCTCATTGTATATAAACTTTAACAGTTTTCTTTATGAAGAAGATGAGAAGGTGTTTACTGTGAATAACAGAGCCTTTAAATACGGGGATGCTTTATTTGAAACCATTCGAATTATTAATGGAGAGCCTTGTTTTTTGGAGGATCATTTTATACGATTAAAAAAAGGAATGAAAGTGCTTAAAATGCATGCTGATACTATTTCTTTTAATGAATTGGAAGACCAAATTATTCGATTGATTGAGAAAAATCACATTAAAAAGGGAGGGAGAGTAAGGTTGACTGTTTTTCGTTCATCGGATGGGTTTTATACGCCTGAAGGTGATGAAGGTATATCGTATGTTATTGAGGCATTACCATTGAAAGAAGATATTTATGAACTAAATGAGAAAGGTATCTCAATTGATATTTATGATGAGCTTAAAAGATCTAGAAATAAATTGTCTCAAATTAAGACAACCAATAATATTCCATATGTTTTAGCGGGCATCTATAAGCGAGAAAACAATTTGGATGACTGTATGGTCTTGAATGATAATGACCGAATAGTTGAGGCTATTAGCTCTAATATTTTTTTATATAAAAATAACAACCTTTATACACCCTCTTTAGATGAAGGTTGTATAGATGGGGTAATGAGAAGGCAAATTTTAAAAATTGCTAAAGAATTGAAAATTAATGTGTTTGAAGGAATGGTTAACGGAAATATGCTATTACAAGCAGATGAGCTTTTTTTAACAAATGCTATAAAAGGAATTGAGTGGGTAGTTGCTTACCGTGGAAAACGATATTTTAATAAGGCTACGAAAGAAATTGTGGAACAATTAAATAAGTTAGTATTGCTCTAACAATAGTTTTAGACCGAAATTGTAGTTTTATCTTCTTCCAAAAATTGTACTACCAACCCTAATCATTGTTGATCCTTCTTGAATGGCAATTTTGTAATCATTACTCATTCCCATAGAAAGGATAGTAAGTTGTGGGTGTTGCTTGAAAAATATATGCAGCGAATTAAATTCTTCCTTTATTTGAGATTTATCAGAGCTGTTAGAAGCCATACCCATAAAACCAGCAATTTTTATATTGGTTAGTTGTTTAATTTCTTCTGAGTTAAGTATGTTTTCTGTTTCTGTTTTTGACAAACCAAACTTGCTTTCTTCTTCGGCAATTTTAATTTGCAATAGGCAATTAATTACTCTCTCGTTTTTGCGTGCTTGTTTATTGATTTCTTTTAAGAGTTTCATGCTATCAACGGCATGAATCATATTGACAAACAGAGCAATATATTTCACTTTGTTAGTCTGTAAATGACCAATTAAATGCCATTCAATATCTTTAGGTAAATCTTCATATTTCTGAACCAATTCTTGAACTTTATTTTCTCCAAAAACTCGTTGTCCAGAATCATAGGCTTCTTGAATTGCTTGGTTAGGCTTGGTTTTAGAAACAGCTACCAAGGTGGCTGTCTCAGGTATCTCTCTTTTTATTTTTTGTATGTTCTGTGGTATAGACATTCTTTTTAATAATATTGTCATAATGACCGAAGCAGAGGTATCTTTTTACTTTTTAGTACAAATTTCAAAGTATTCCTCTGTTTCTTCCAACAAAAAAAACTCGGAATTCAATCGGAATGACAAGTTAATTATAATTGGTGAACAAATAGTCCACTTCTTAATTTAGGCTCAAACCATGTTACTTTTGGTGGCATTATCATATCGTTATCAGATATGTTCATTAGTTGTTGCATACTTACTGGATTTAAAGAAAAAGCAACTTCCATTTCTCCAGAGTTCACTCTTTTTTCTAATTCTCCTAAACCTCTAATTCCACCAACAAAGTCAATTCTTTTGTCAGTTCTTAAATCAACTATGTTTAATAATGGCTCTAACACTTGTTTAGATAAGATGGTAACATCTAATACTTCAACAGGATTGTTGTCATTATATGTTCCTTCTTTAGAAACTAATTTATACCATTTATTGTTCAAGTACATTCCAAAGTGGTGTAAAGCGCTAGGCTTGTATTCTCCTTTGTTTTCTTCGATATCAAACTTCTCAGAAACTTTAGCAATAAAAGTAGCTTCATCCATTCCGTTTAAGTCCTTTGCAACTCTGTTGTAATCAATAATTTTTAATTGATTATCAGGAAATAGTACAGCCATAAAGTAGTTGTATCTTCCGCCATCAGTAGGGTTTCCTTTAGCTTCATTTCTAAATTCTTCGCCAACTAATGCTCCTGCAGCAGTTCTATGATGCCCATCAGCAACATAAATACTTGGAACTTGAGCTTCGAATAAAGCCTTAATAGTAGTAATCTTATCAGCATCGCTAATTACCCATAATGTATGTTGTAAACCATCATCAGTTGTAATGTCATAAACTGGAGGGTCATTTTTTACATCTGCAACTAACTCATCAACAGCATTAACATGAGGGTAAGCAAAAAATACTGGCTCGTAATTTAATTGACTATAGCGTACATGGTTTTTTCTATCTTCTTCCTTGTCAGGACGAGTTAGCTCATGTTTTTTAATAACGTTATTGAAATAATCATCAATAGAACAACAACCAACTAAACCAGTTTGCGTGTGACCATTCATAATTATTTGGTAAGCATAATAGTTCTCAGTTTCATCCTGAACCATTAAACCGCCATCAACTAACTTATCAAAATTGGCCTTACCTTTTTTATAAACTTCAGGAGCATAATGATCTGCATCATCAGCAAACTCTAATTCTGGTTTTATAACTCTGTAAAAACTATTTGGATTGTCTTTACAAATTTCTCTAGCCTCTTGTGCATTTAATACATCGTAAGGGCGACTTGCTATTTCTTTAACTTTATCCTCAATAGGACGAAAAGCTTTAAATGGAACTAATATTGACATAATTATAGATTAAGCTGTTATTGTTTGAAAGTAATTAATTATTTGTTCTGCTAATTCTTCTCCAATTCTATCTTGAGCTTCTCCAGTAGCAGCTCCAGTATGTGGAGTTAAAGAAATTTTAGCATGTTGTAAAAGATCTTCTCTTGGAGTAGGTTCGTTTGTAAATACATCTAATGCAGCATGGGCAACTTTTCCTGAATCTAGGTTTGCAATTAATGCATCTTCATCAATAACACCACCTCTTGCAGCATTCGCTATAATTACGCCATCTTTCATTTTTACAAATTCAGAAGTACCAATTAGTGGGTTACCATCAGCTGGCATTGGCGTATGTATAGATATATAATCAGCATTAGCCAATAAATTGTCTAAAGAAGATGTTTTTATGTATACACGAATAGTTTGGTTAGCTACTTGAACATCAATAGTCGCTCCATCCATAGATGGGTTGGATGCGATAACATCCATTCCACATCCTAAAGCATATTTTGCAAGACTTTGTCCAATTCTTCCAAAACCAATAATACCGATTGTTTTCCCTCTTAATTCAACACCTTTTCCATATTTCTTTTTCAATACTTTGAAACCCGAAACACCAGAAACAGGCATTTGTCTGTTTGAATCATAAATAGAACGTGATGCACTAAATAAATGTGCCATTACTTGTTCTGCAACAGATTGTGAGGATGCAGCAGGAGTATTAATTACTTTTAATCCTTTGTTACGTGCGTACTCTACATCAATATTATCCATTCCAACACCACCTCGACCAATTAATTTTAAACCTGGACAAGCATCGATTAAATTTTCTCTAACAGTTGTTGCGCTTCTTACCAAAAGGCCAACGTAGTTATTCTCATTGATGGCATTAATCAAATCATGCTGAGCTACTGTCTCAGTGATTACTTCGTAGCCTGCTTTTTCTAAATTTTCTTTCCCAATAGGAGCAATCCCATCATTTGCTAATATTTTCATTGTACTTGTTTTTGAGGGATGTTATATGTTTACTAAATCGTATTCTTTAGCCAATTGTTTCATTGTATTAACCAATACTTGAATACTTTCTTTTGGCATAGCATTATATATAGAAGCTCTATAACCACCAACAGACCTGTGTCCGTTAATTCCGCTTATACCTGCTGCATTCCAAATTTTATCAAAATTTTCTTTGAGATTCTGATTCGTTAAAACAAAAGTTACATTCATGTTACTTCTATCTTCAAGAGCCGCTGTTCCTTCGAAAAGTGGATTGTTGTCGATTTCATTGTAAAGCAATGCTGCTTTTTCTTCATTCACTTTTTCTATCCATTCAATTCCTCCATTAGCTTTTAACCACTCTAATGTTAACATAGAAACATAAATAGGGTAAACAGGAGGTGTATTAAACATTGACCCTTTATCAGCGTGAACGCTTAAATCAAGCATTGTAGGAATGGTACGATCTGTTTTTCCTAATAAATCATCTTTAACAATGTATAGAGTTGTTCCGGCTGGACCCAAATTCTTTTGAGCTCCAGCATAAATCATAGCGTAATCACTCACGTTAATTTTTCTACTAAAGATATCTGATGACATATCAGCAATCAATAAAGTTCCATCTTGAGTTGGAATATCCTTAATTTGAGTTCCGAAAATAGTATTGTTTGTTGTGATATGAAAATAATCTGAATCAGAAGGGACTGTATAACCTTTAGGAATGTAATTGAAGTTATTGTCTTCAGAAGAAGCAATCAGGTTTAAGTTACCTAATTTCTTGGCCTCTTGTAAAGCCTTTTTACTCCAAGCACCAGTATTTAAATAGGCACCAGTTCCATGCTCATTCATAAAGTTGAAAACAGTATTTAAAAAGCCTGTACTTGCGCCTCCTTGTAAAAACAAAACAGAGTAACCTTCAGGTACATCTAAAATTTCTTTGACTAATGCAACGGCATTATCCATTACAGCAACAAAATCTTTGCTTCTATGCGATATCTCTAAGATAGATAGGTTAAGATTATTGAAGTTAACTACAGCTTCTGAAGCCTTTTTTAGGACATCTTGATTTAAGATACTTGGTCCTGCACTAAAATTATGAATTTTTGACATTTATATGTTTTTAAGTGTTTAAAATGTAAGGTAAAAATAGGACTTATTGTAATTCAATAGAGAGGGAAATTGATAAATATTTTAAGAGAAAAACTAGGTGATTATTGCCTAATAAAATCAATCTAATTTTTAATTAATTTGATTAATCCTGTGTTGTTTGACTCTTAAACTGGTAGTCGTATAGCTTTTTGTAGGCGCCATTTTTATTGAGTAATTTAGTATGATTTCCTTCTTCAATAATTTGCCCTTTATCAATTACTAATATTTTATCAGCATTTTGAATAGTAGACAAACGATGGGCAACAATAATGGAAGTTCTATTTTTTGTTAAAACACTGGTTGCATGTTTAATTAATTCTTCCGAATCACTATCGATAGAGGAGGTGGCCTCATCTAAAATTAAAACTTGTGGTTGATGAACGTATGCTCTGATAAAAGAAATTAGTTGACGTTGACCAACAGAAAGCATTGCTCCTCGCTCTTTTACATCATAATTGTACCCCCCAGGAAGTTTTGAAATAAAATCATGCGCCCCAACTTTTTTGGAAGCTTCAATTACTGCTTCTTCAGTAATGTTTTTATTGTACAGCGTAATATTATTCATTACACTACCTGAAAATAAGAAGACATCTTGTAAAACGATAGACATGTATTTTCTAAGTTCGTCTAGTTTTAATTCATTGATGTTGATCTTATCAATAGAAATTTCACCTTTATTTATCTCGTAATATCTTCCCAATAAATTAATTATAGAAGATTTTCCCGCTCCGGTTGCACCAACAAGTGCTAAAGTCTCACCTTTATTAATGTTAAATGAAATGTTTTTTAATACCCAATCCTCATTATTATAGGCAAACCAAACATTCTTAAATTCAATGTCTCCTTTTAATTCTGAAGTGCTTTTTGTTCCGTTATCTGAAATAATAGAGACAGTATCCAGTACTTTAAAAACACGCTCAGAACTTACCATTCCCATTTGTAGTGTGTTAAAACGATCTGCTAATTGTCTGATAGGACGGTAAAGCATATAGACAAACAGGGTAAAAGAAAAAATTTCTCCAGGACTAGCATATCCTAAAGCAACTTCTTTAAAACCATACCAAACAATTAAAGCTATAGACAATGCTGATAGAATTTCTACTACAGGAAAGAAAACTGAATAAGCCCAAACTGTTCTGATGTGAGCATTTCTATGTTTTTTATTAATTCCTGAAAATGTTGCCATTTCTACTGCCTCACGGTTAAATAGTTGAACAACCGACATTCCGGTAATGTGTTCCTGTACAAAAGTATTTAAGCGAGAAACTTGCTCTCTAACATCTTGAAAAGCTTTTTTAATTACGGTTTTAAAAATGTAGGTTGCTAAGAAGAGTATAGGAACAGGTATTAAAGTAATTAAGGCTAAATCCCAATTAATATAAAGCATACATGCTACAACAGAAAATATTTTTAATAAATCGCTTATAATAATTAAGATGCCTCCAGAAAACATTTCTGCAATGGTTTCAATGTCAGACACAGTTCTTGTAACTAGTTGTCCAATAGGGGTATTGTCAAAGTGTTTTAATTTAAAACCGATAACATGTTTAAATGTTTGGTTTCTTAAATCCTTAATTACGTTTTGACCGAGTAAATTACCGAGTAAAGTAAAGAAGTATTGTAAGATGGATTCTAAAATTAAGAATCCAACTAAATAAATCGTCATTAGTAGTAAGCCTTCGCTATCTAATGCTTTAATGTGATTATCAATAGTGATTTGGATGAGCACAGGACGTACCAAAGTTGTAATAGCTAAAATAATACTTAAAAAGGCTGTAGTGTAAAACATACCGTAATATGGTTTTACGTATGTCATCACCCTTCTAAAAAGTGAAAAATCAAAAGCTTTACCGGTTACTGTTTTAGCCATTCAAAACCTCCTTTGGATATTTTACTTCAGTTAAATAAAGCCCATGAGCAGGAGATGAAGTTCCAGCCTCACCTCTATTTTTATAGGCTATAATTTTAGTTAGATCGGTTACTTCAATTTTTTGTTGACCAATTTCTAATAGTGTACCAACAATGGCTCTCACCATGTTTCTTAAAAATCGATTGGCAGTAATAGTAAAGACTAAGCAATCATTTTTTCTTTCCCAATTGGCAAAAGTAATGTCACAATCATTGGTAAACGTGTCAGTGTTACTCCTGCTAAAACAAGAGAAATCGGTATGTTTTAAAAGCTCTTTTGCTGCTTCATTCATTAACTCTAAATTAAGTGAATAAGGAAGGTAGTAAGCTTTGTTTTGTAAAAAAGGGTTTTTAGTTGGAGTGATCCAGTATTCGTAAGTTCTAGCTGTAGCTGAAAATCTTGCGTGTGCTTCAGTATTCACTTTTGTTATAGCGGTGCATGAAATATCTTCAGCCAAAAACTTATTGATTTTAAAAAGAGTTTTCTCAATATCAAATGTCTTTTCAATATCAAAATGAGCATAAAGTTGATGTGCATGAACGCCAGTATCTGTTCTTCCTGCGCCAACAACTTCAATATTTTCTTGTAAAATAGTAGAGAATGCTTTATTGATTTCTTCCTGAACAGAACTGGCATTGTTTTGTATTTGCCAACCGTGGTAGTTGGTGCCATCGTATTTTAGTTCGATAAAAAATCTGCTCATAAGAGCTGTAAAATTAAGGAATAAGGAGGTATTGTAGGTCTTAATCCTGTCCTTTTTCTTTTAAGAGTGGTACGAATCTAAAGAGTGTTAAGTGTTCTGTTTGGAAATTTGTTTCAGATAACTTTACAATTTTTTTCATTCGTTGACTATCGCCTTCATTAACAGGAATAACAAGTGTTCCTCCAATTTTTAATTGATTTAATAAATCTTCAGGAATGTAAGGTGCTCCAGCAGTCACTATTATTTTATCAAATGGAGCGTAAGTTGGTAAACCTTTATAACCATCACCATAAAAAAGAGTTGCTTTATATCCTAAAGTAGGTAGTAGTTGTTTGGTTCTTTCATAAAGTGCTTTTTGACGTTCTACAGAAAATACTTTAACACCCATTTCTATTAAAACTGCTGTCTGAAAACCAGAACCTGTTCCAATTTCCAAAACTTTTTCTCTTGGCTTTAATTCTAATAATTCTGTTTGAAAAGCTACAGTATAAGGTTGTGATATTGTTTGACCCGATCCAATAGGAAAAGGTTTGTCTTCGTATGCATGCTTGTGTAATGCGTTATCTGGTATAAATAAATGACGCGGAATATTAGCTATAACTGCAAGTACAGCATTACTTTTAATTCCTTTTTTAGCTAACACCTCTGCTAGTTTTCGTCTTAATCCCTTATCTCTATATGTATCTGTCATTACCTCAAAATATAAAGACAAAGAAAGCAAGAATTTATAAGGTTTACTAACTACAGTTTTATGTTATTATTAAAATATCGATGTTAATAAGAATTTTTTTCGTGAAAGAAGAAACCTAAACAAACCATTATGTTTGCTGCATAAATGTTAAAAGTAGGTGTAATAGGAGCTGGTAATTTAGGTGAGACCCACATTAAATTACTTCAGAAGATCAACGATTTTGAATTGGTTGGTTTTTATGATGGAGATGAATCTCTTCAAAAAAATGTGTCTCAAAATTTTAATATAAGAGCGTATAGCTGTGTTGATGAGTTGATTAGAAACGTTGATGTGGTGGATATTGTAAAACCATCCATCTCTCATTTTGATTATGCTGTTAACGCTATTAGGCAATCTAAACACGTTTTTATCGAGAAACCTGTTTCTAATACAGTTGATGAAGCAAGGCAATTACTTGATTTATCGTTAGAAGCAAATGTTAAAGTACAGGTGGGGCATGTAGAACGGTTTAACCCGGCCTTTAAAGCTGCATTACCATATATAACTGCACCAATGTTTATTGAGTCGCACCGAATGATAGAGTTTGATGCTAAGAAAGCAAACGTGCCAGTGGTAATGGATTTAATGAGTCATGATTTAGATATTATTTTAAGTGTAGTTAATTCTAACATTAAAAAGGTAAGTGCTAAAGGAGTTAGAGTAGTTGGTGATACTCCAGATGTTGTAAATGCCATTATAGAATTTGATAATGGATGTGTTGCTAATTTAACAGCAAGTAGAATTTCATTAAAAAATGAGCGTATCTCTAAATTTTATCAAAGAGATGCTCATATCAAAATTGATTATTTAGCACAAGAAACAAGTCTATTTTCAGCTAAAAAGAATGGTAAAATTGAGCTGTATTCAGAACAACTTAAAATAAATAAAGGAAATCCAGTAAAATTAGAGCTAGAAGAATTTGCTCAATCCATTATAAACGATACAGCACCAGTTGTTGGAATCCATGATGGGAGTATAATGTTAGACGCTGCATATCGTGTTGCAGAAAAAATGAAAATAACGAGCTCTTTACTCTAAGATTAATACATTTGTACAATATTTTTTTTAACAGCACGTTTAAGTACATATCCAAGACATTTTGTATAAAATAAAATTCTATAGCTTTTTATTCTTAATCGGAATAATTTTATTCTCTTGTTCTAAGGAAAAATTTGAGGCTAAAATACCTTCGTATATTTCTATACCTAGTATTACACTAGCTACCGATTATGCTTCTGAAGGTTCTGCCTCTTCAAAAATTACAGATGCTTGGGTTTATATTAATGATGATTTAGTAGGTGTTTATGAATTGCCAGCAAATTTTCCAGTTTTAAAAGACTCTCTTGTAACGGTTAAAGTTTATGCAGGAATTAGAGATAATGGAATAGCAGCATCAAGAGCAAGGTATTTAATGTATGATCCACATTTAGAACAAGTGAATTTGATTCCTGGAGAAACAATTGAGATAACAGCGAATATAATCTATAATGCAGAAGCTAAATTTTCATGGTTAGAAGATTTTGAAGGAGCAAGTACTTCTTTTCTATATACTGCTGGGAGTGATACTATATTTAATAGGCAATCTGTAACCTTAAAAGAAGGTAACTTTTCAGGACAAGTTTATTTAGAAAATGAAATGAACTTTTTTGAAGCAATATCAGTTCCATTTAATGACCTTCCAATTGGAGAAACTGTTTATTTAGAACTGGATTTTATAACGAATGAAAACATCATAGTAGGTGTTTATTTAGATGGTGAACAATTTGCTTTTATAACCTTAAATGTATCTAGTGATTGGAATAAGATTTACATTAATCTTAAAGATGTTTTGAAGTCTAAAACAAACAGTTCTGAAGTTAAAGTTTTTATAGGGCTGAAAGAAGAAGGTGGAACTGTTTTTAAAACAGACAAACCTGAAGTCTATATTGATAACGTTAAACTGGTTCATTATTGATGAATAAAAAATTACAAGCTTTAAAGTATATTTTTTTAGATGTAGTTTCGGCAGTTCTTGTTTGGGCAATATTTTTTGTTTACCGAAAAAGATATTTGGAACCTATTAAATTTGGACATGAAGTACCTTTAAATTTTGACGATAATTTTTACTTAGGATTAGCCTTAATTCCTTTGTTTTGGATAATTATTTATTTCATTGTAGGTACTTATAATGATATTTATAGAAAATCTAGGTTAATAGAGTTTGGTCAAACTTTATTATTTTCTTTGATAGGAACACTAATACTTTTCTTTGTTTTATTGTTAGATGATGAAATATCTTCTTACACCCAATATTACAAGTCTTACATAGTGTTGTTTGGGCTTCATTTTTCCATAACTGCATTTTTCAGGTTAGCATTAACAACCTATACAGGTGAAAGGATTAAGAATAGAAAAGTTGGTTTTAAAACCTTAATTATTGGATCTAATCAAAAGGCTGTTGATTTATATAAAGAGATTTCGGGTCAAAAATATTCTACAGGAAATAAATTAGTTGGATTTACACATGTGCATATGTCAGAGGCATATCTGTTAGATGCGTATTTACCACATTATGGTAATTGTGTAGATTTAAGAGAAACCATTGAAAGACATGAGATTGAAGAGGTTGTAATTGCCGTAGAATCATCAGAACATGATAGTTTAGGAAGTATTATAACTGAATTAGAAGGGCTAAAGGTTGTTATTAATGTTATTCCAGACATGTATGATATTCTTTCAGGATCGGTAAAAATGACTTCAATTTTTGGTACACCACTTATTGTAATTACTCGAAATATAATGCCCGTTTGGCAACAGTCGATTAAACGGATAATAGATATCTTGACAGCGATATTTGTATTGTTATCTTTTTCTCCTATATATATTATTACAGCGTTAATCGTTAAATTATCATCAAAAGGATCAGCTTTCTTTTCGCAAGAAAGAATTGGTATTCATGGGAAACCATTTACCATATATAAGTTTAGATCGATGCGAACAGATGCTGAAAAAGATGGGCCAGCGTTATCAAGCTCAACAGATATTAGAATAACAAAGTTTGGTAAATTTATGCGTAAAGTAAGATTGGACGAAATGCCACAGTTTTACAATGTATTAATTGGAGATATGAGTTTGGTAGGTCCAAGACCTGAACGTCAGTTCTTTATTGATCAGATTACTAAAACAGCACCACATTACAATCACTTACTAAAAGTTAGACCGGGAATTACCTCTTGGGGGCAAGTGAAGTATGGTTATGCTGAAAATGTAGATCAAATGATAGAACGGTTAAAATTTGATATCATTTATATTGAAAACATGTCTTTATTGGTAGATTTTAAAATTCTGATCTATACAGTTTTAATTGTGATGAAGGGAGCTGGTAAATAGAACCTGCTATAAAAAAAGTCATCTTCTTTTGTTTCAATTGATTTGACTACATTACTAGTTGTAATGGAATATGCAAATGGTTGTAAGTAGTTTATTTGATTCTTCGTTTATAGTTTTCTATAATTTTCGCTACATATTAAAATTCTTTGTTTCTTAATCTAGCAACTAATTTTAGTACGAGTTTAGCTTGTTAAAAAGCAAGAAAGCGGAAAACATAAATGTATTCGTGCAAAGGCAAGATTATATGGAGAAATAAAGGGCAAGTTAATTTTACTAATTTAAATTACCATTAGGATCAATTCCCATCGGGTTAGATACTTTAGGACAAGATTTAGAACCCTTTTTTAAGAACATAAAACGTATTTTTAATAAAAATGGACGTGCTCTAGTCCTAGAGAATGGGTGTGTAGATTTAATATGATTAAAAGGCAGCATAGCTAAAATCGGTGTTTCTATTATTGGCATAATAATTAAACGCTTACTCGCTTTAAAACCAATCCCGAAAAAATAATGAAGTTCGCCTAAAAAGGTATTTGGTCCAGCAACATAATCAGTATTACCTGGTATTTTAGGAGTTGGTGTTCTTCCTTTTATCAGATGATAATCTGCATTTAAGCCTACTCCGTTTACATAAAATAAAGATTCAGAAGCATCAAAACGAAAACCTAAATTAAAATGAGCAGAAATTAAGTGATCTCTATAAGAACCTTCGGTTCTTGAACTTGTTGTAAGTACATCATTCGTATATGTTTCTTGAGTATAATCTTCACCACCCCTAAACCATTTCCAGGTTAAACCAAAATCTCTATAATTAATAAATTTCCGTTCGGTCATTTTAAACATCCCTATTTCAGCCAGTGCGCCAAATTTACCTTTAGGATCAGCAACATATTTATAATCGATGGCAGAATCTAAGGTGTCAGTAAATTCTAAATTATAATTGTTATAAGCGGCTATGTAGGTTAATCCTAAACCAAAATACCAACCTTTATCTACTTTTTCTTTACTATAGTTGTATAGTCCACTCCCTTTAGGTTGTTTGTATTGTCCAACTACAGTTATTGTAATTAGTAATATTGGTAAGATGAGCAGTTTTTTCATAATCTATTATATTTCTGCAAGTATAGCTTGTTCAACAGCTGCACTATTCCAAACGTTTTCAATGTCATCAAATTGTGCCATTACGTTTTTCATAATAGCATCTTGTTTTTGTCCAGTTTTCCAAGCTACAGAATAACGAATGTCACTAAAAGTAACTTGACTATAAAGTGGTAACCACTTGTCAGGGTATTTAGTAGAAAAATGAGCCTCTATTTTCTTTTGTAATAAGAACTTTGGATCACCAACATAATCTCTCATTACATAGTAATTGTGTAACGATAAATCTTGCACACCATCACCATCAGGCTTTCTTAATGTTTGGTATTCTTCAAAAACTTTAGGCCAATCTTCATTGTGTTTTTGCATCAAATCCCACATTACGCTACAATCTTCCATTCCGGAATTCATTCCTTGACCGTAAAAAGGAACAGTTGCATGTGCTGCATCTCCCATTAGTGCTACTTTTCCAGAAGTCCAAGGGTAACAACGAATAATTGATAAAGAGGATAGTGGATGATCATTCCACGCTTCTCCAACATTTGGCATCATTTTATAAAAATCAGGGAATGTAGTTTTGAAAAAAGTATCAACAGCTTCTTTAGATGTTAATGCTTCAAAAGAACTTTCACCAGTTGAAGGCATAAATAACGTACACGTAAACGAGCCATCATCATTAGGCAATGCTATTAGCATAAATTTCCCTCTTGGCCAAATGTGTAAAGCGTTTTTATCTAATTGATAAGAACCATCTTCATTTGCAGGCAGTAAAAGTTCTCTATAGCCATCATTAATAAAATGCTGACTGTATTCAAAACGATCTAACTTTTGCATAGAATTGTAGCGAACAGCAGAAAACGCGCCATCGCAAGCAAAAACTACATCAGATTTATGTTCAGATTTTTCTTTTGTTATAGCGTTTTCTAAAAAAACGATTCCATTTTCTAAATTAACACCTGTGCACTTTTCATTATAATGAATAGTAGCTTTGCCTTTTTTTTCAGCAATGTCCATCATCAAAGCATTTAATCCACCTCTAGAAACAGAGTATATTGCTTGCCCCTCTTTACCATAAGCCTGGTAATTAAGGTTGCTTTCCAAATCATGCATAATTCTTCCATTCATTGGAATTGCAATTTCAGAGACTTCTTTTTCAAGATTTACATTCTTTAAAGCTTTCCACCCTCTATCAGAAAGAGATAGGTTAATTGATTTACCTGCTTTAATTTCTGCTTTTCTAATATCAGAACGTCTTTCAAAAATAGTTACTTTATATCCTGCTTTAGAGAGGTAAACTGCCCAAAGTGTTCCTACTAATCCTGCGCCTACAATTGTTGCTGTTTTCATTTTAATGCTTTTTTTAGAATTTTACCAAAACGGAATATATCTTTATAAGAGTTGTACAATGGTATTGGAGCCATACGAATTACGTTTGGTTCTCTCCAATCAGAAATAACTCCTTCTGCGGTTAATGAGTCGAATAAATCCTTACCATATCCGTGGGCAATTACAGAAACTTGAGAGCCTCTTTCATCCCAATTTCTTGGTGTAATAATTTCTAAGGCTTTATCAGAAGCTGCTAATGATGCATTCACATCATCAACAATAAACTCTAAATAACCAGAAATTAATTTTTGTTTTTTTAGTATTTTCACCATACCAACTTCATCAAAAATATCAACAGCAGCTTTATGTGCTGCCATAGATAATACTGGTGCATTACTCATTTGCCATGCTTCAGCAGATTTTATTGGATTAAAACCTTTTTCCATTAAAAAGCGAGTTTCTTTCTCTTGTCCCCACCAACCTGCTAAACGAGGTAATTCTTTATTGTTACAATGTTTTTCGTTAATGTAAACACCAGAAACGCCACCAGGACCAGAATTTAAATATTTGTAAGAACACCAACAAGCAAAATCAACATTCCACTCGTGTAATTTTAATTCAATATTTCCAGCTCCATGTGCTAAATCGAAACCGCAATTTGCTCCAACTTTATGAGCTGCTGCAGTAATCGCTTTCATATCGAAAACTTGTCCAGTAAAATAATTTACTCCACCAATCATTACACATGCTAAAGAATCTCCAGCCTCTGCAATGGCAGAAATAATATCTTCGTTATGTATGGTTAATTCTCCTTCTCTTGGAGCAATTTCAATAATTGCTTCATCAGGTTTTAAGCCTGCATTTCTCACTTGCATTTCTAATGCATACTGATCAGATGGAAAAGCCTTTGCTTCGCAAAGAATTTTAAAACGTGTTGCTGTTGGGCGGTAAAATGAAACCAATAGTAAATTTAAATTTACTGTTAAGTTGTTCATCACCACTACTTCTTGTTGAGTTGCACCAACAATTTTAGAAATTGGTTTGGCAAACATTTCATGGTAAGCAAACCAAGGATTCTTCCCTAAAAAGTGTCCTTCAACCCCCCATTGAGCCCAATCTTCTAGTTCTTGAGCAATATAAGCTGCGGAAGATTTTGGTTGTAATCCTAAAGAGTTTCCTGTAAAGTAAATGGTCTCTTTTTTGTTGATTACCGGAATATAAAATTTGTTTCTATATGCCTTTAATTCATCTTGCTCGTCTAATTTTAGAGCAAACTCTAAACTATTTTCGTAAGTCATTTAATCCCTTTTATAATGGACTGTAAATATACATAACTCAGTTAAAAAGTAATAAGGTTAAAAGCTATAAAGTTTAGCTAAATTATTTGGGCGTTATAGCAGGGTAATAGTTGATCGTTTTTAGAAAAGGTCTTTTAAACTAAAAACTAAAACCAAACACTAATTATTCGGGTAATAACCTAAACGTCATTCTGTGAATATCCGTTGTGCCTATTTTCCTAATGGCTGCTCTGTGTACTTTTGTAGGATAACCTTTGTTTCTATTCCAAGCATATTCTGGATGTTTGTTGTGTGCAGCAAACATAAAATCATCTCGATACGTTTTTGCTAAAATAGAAGCTGCAGCAATTGATAAAAACTTAGCATCGCCTTTTATAATACATTCGTGGTTGATGTTAGGGTAGGGATTAAAACGATTTCCGTCAATCAATAATAATTCTGGTATAATCTTTAGTTCATCAACAGATCTGTGCATTGCTAAAAAAGATGCATTAAGAATGTTGATTTCATCAATTTCAATATTGTCAACTATTCCCACTCCAAAATCAATGGCTTCCTTTTCAATTTCTATTCGTAATATTTCTCTATTCTTTTCCGAAATCTGTTTAGAATCGTTTAAGATTTTGTTTTTGTAATCGCTTGGTAAAATAACTGAAGCAGCATAAACTGGCCCAGCTAAACAACCTCTCCCGGCTTCATCGCAACCAGCCTCAATTAATCCTTTTTTAAAATAACTCTTCAGCATCGATTGTCTTTAATATGGAGGCCCAAAGTAAATCACCCGTTTTTTGCCAACTGAATTTCTTTGCTTGGAGCTTGCTTTTTTCTATTAATTCTTTTCTTAACTTTTCATCAGATGCTATGGTAAGCATTGCTTTCGCTATAGCATCAACAGAAAAAGGATCTACTAATATCCCTGCATTTTCTACCACCTCAGGCATAGAAGTTATATTAGATGTAATTACAGGAACACCACAACTCATTGATTCAACTAATGGTATTCCAAATCCTTCAAAAATTGGTACATATGTTAATGCATGAGCTGCTGCAGTAATTTTGTATAAATCTTTTTCAGGTAATCTTCCTGTAAAAATGATATCTTTTTTAGAAGCTAAATTTTGAAATGCGTTTTCAATTTCATCTGTCCACCACATTTTTCGTCCAATAATTAATAATTTAAAGTCAGCGTTTGTTTTAGCTTTAAACTCATCAAAAGCTTTAAAAAGATTAACTAAGTTTTTTCTAGGGTGTAATGTTCCAACAAATAAAAAGAAGGATTTTCCTTCAGAATATTGGTTTTGAAGTTGTGTTTTTTCAATATCAGAGATTGGTTTAAATTGCTCATTCGGGCCATTATAAACAACATCTATTTTGTTAGTGTCTATTTTGTATGTTTCAACTATGTCTTTTTTAGAAAATTCAGATACTGTAGCTATTCTACTCGATTTATTGGCAAACCTTGAGAAGTTTTTGCAATAATATTTTCTTAATAGATTAGGTAGGTGCTCAGGATGGTGCTCAAAATTTAAATCATGAATTACACTTAGTGTTTTTGTTGTTGTGTTCAATGGAATCATACCGTTTGTACCAACAAAGATGTCTGGATTAAGTTTTTTTAAGCATCGTTTTAAAGAAAACTGATACCAAATATTGTAGAGAAAAGGATGTTTTGCTTGAGGTCCAATTACTTTAGAAGTAATGTTTTTTGTAAAAAGAAAATCGGAGTGGGGAATTCTGTCAAAAATAAAAATAAAGTGAACGGTTGGGTTATTTAAAACAATGTGTTTAAAAGCCTCAAATGTAAATTGACCTAGGCCATCCATTTGGTCTTTAATAAGTAATCGGGTATCTACTGCAATTTTTAACAACTATTTTTTTAACGAAGGTAATAATCTTACTAAAGAAATGTTTATAAAGCACTAATAATATTATTTTTACAGAAATCGATTTTAGGTGCAAAAAAAATTTATAACCAATCTTGGACTATTACTGTTCCTTAATTTTTTAATTAAGCCATTTTGGTTATTCGGTATTGACCGAACGGTTCAGAATATAGTTTCTGCAGAAGATTATGGTGCCTACTTTACACTTTTTAATTTTTCAATTTTATTTAACATTATTCTAGATTTTGGAATTACCAATTTTAACAACCGGAATATCTCACAACATAAACAATTGCTATCTAAATACTTTTCTGGTATAGTTATTTTTAAGTTCTTGTTAGCAGTTATTTACTTAGTAATAACGTTTGTTGCAGGTTATATAATGGGGTATGATTCTGATCGGTTTTATATACTATTGTTCTTATCGATTAATCAATTTTTAATTTCATTCATTCACTACTTAAGATCAAATATAGCTGGATTACAGCTGTTTGCGTTGAATAGCTTTTTGTCAGTTTTAGATAAATCTATTCTCATTATTTTTTGTGCAGTCTTACTTTGGGGAAATGTTTTTGATGCTAAATTTGAATTAATACATTTTGTATACGCTCAAACGCTAGCTTATTTAATAACGGCAATTATTGTTTATGGAATAGTGTTATCAAAAACAAGAGCGTTTAAGCTGAATTTTAATAAGGCTTTTTCTTTATTGATTTTAAAACAGACTTACCCTTATGCTGTGTTGGTTTTAGCCATGACGTTCTATTATAGAATTGATGCGGTAATGTTAGATAGTATGTTGGCAGATGGTGAAGTGCAAGCTGCCATTTATGCAAAAGCTTATCGTTTGATGGATGCTGCAACTCAAATAGGAGTATTGTTTGCAACATTATTGTTACCAATGTTTGCCAATATGATTAAAAACAATAAAAAGGTGGTTGATTTAGTTCGCCTATCTTTCAGTTTAATTTTTGTTCCTTCAATTATTATTGCTGTGGGTTGCTTTTTCTTTTCGGATGAAATTGCAAGTGCTCTTTATAAAGGTAGTACAGATTCGGCTCAAGTTTTAGGCGTACTAATGTTTTGCTTTGTAGCTATTGCAACAACTTATATATTTGGGACCTTGTTAACTGCTAATGGTAGTTTAAAAACGTTAAACCATTTGGCTATTGGAGGGATGGTGCTAAATGTTGTTTTAAATTTAATTCTTATTCCAACTTATAAAGCTGAAGGATCTGCTGTGGCTAGTTTAATTACACAAGTCATAATTGTAGTTGTACAAATTTTTATCGTTAAAAAAGTATTTAGATTTAGCGCCAACTATAATTTTATAGGAACAATTGCGTTATACATTATCTTAATTATTGGTGTGGTAAAAGGAATTCAATTTTATGTTATAGAATTTATATTTCAATTCATTTTATTCGTTATCATTTCAGGAGTTCTAGCATTGGTAATGCGAATAATTAATTTGAATAAAATGGTGCTAATATTTAGAGATAAAGAGCTTTAAGGAATTCAATAAAATTAGGTACTTTTACGATTCTCAAAAAAATATTTTACAAGTAATGGAAAACAATACTACAAACAATAATGATATCAATTCTGGCAACTTAATTGTATTCTTTTATAGATGGAGAAAACCATTAATTATGGTGAGTGTAATTGCTGCAATTTGTTCAATCATTGTTTCCCTAATTATACAAGATAAGTACAAATCAACAGTTGTACTTTTCCCAACTACTACAAGTTCTATATCTAAAGCATTGCTTTCTGAAAATAATACAGGAAAGGAAGATGTAATGCAATTGGGTGAAGAAGAAGAAGCTGAGCAAATGCTTCAGATTTTAAATTCTGATAGAATTAGAGATCGAATTGTTAAAAAATACAATTTGATGGCGCATTATGATATTGATGAAGCTGGGAAACATCCTTATACAAAATTACAAAAGGAATTTAATGGAAATATAAGCTTTACAAGAACAGAATTTATGTCTGTTGAAATTAATGTATTAGATTATAACGCTGATACAGCTGCGTTGATAGCAAATGACATTGCTAATTTAATTGATACAATTAATAACGAAATGCGTAAAGAAGTTGCGATGCAAGCTTTCCATATTGTTGAAGATAAGTATAACGATCAAAAACATGCTATTAAGGTTTTAGAAGATTCGCTAAGTGTTTTAAGAAGAATGGGGGTTATTGATTATGAATCTCAAGCAGAAAGATTAACAGAGCAATTAGCAATAGCTATTGTACAAGGAAAAAATGGTGCTGTAAAAGAATTAGAGCGAAGATTGAACATACTTGGAGAAGGTGGTTCTGCAGTTATCTTAACGCATCAATTAGGGTTTGAAATTAAAAAATTAACACTGGTACATGCAAAATATGAGGAAGCTAAAATGGATGCGGAAAGTAGTTTGCAGCACAAATTTATTGTAAACAGTGCTTTTGCAGCAGAAAAAAAATCCTATCCAATTAGATGGTTAATTGTTGTAGTTTCTACATTAGCCTCTTTTTTGCTAGCACTAATTTTATTGTTGTTTGTTGAGAGTATTAAGTCTATCGATTTTAAACAATAATTTAAAAAGAAGGAACCAAATAGTTTGAATCGCTTTTTAAAATCATATTGGATTTATTTTTTCAGCTTTGTTTTTATAGCAATTAACAGTTACTTAATTGCGAATGAATCATTCTACTTTGCACTAATACCATTTGTTTTAGTACTCATATTTATGGCGCTTTTCAACTTAGATAAGTTGATGTGGTTTGTTGTTTTTTGTGCGCCTTTTTCGCTAAATCTCGAAGAATTAGATATTGGAGGAGTGGGTATGTATTTACCTACTGAACCTTTAATGTTTGGGATAATGATTCTATTTTTCTTAAAGCTCTTTCATTCAGGAACTATGGATATGCGAATTGTTTACCATCCAGTAACCATAGCCATTATCTTTAATTTAGTGTGGATTTTTATAACTTCACTAACTAGTGAAATGCCTGTTGTGTCGTTTAAATTTCTATTGTCAAGAATGTGGTTTGTAACTTCATTTTACTTTGTAGCATTACAACTTTTTAAAGTAGAGAAGAATTATAGAATATTTCTATGGTCATACATTATTCCACTTACTGGTATTATTTTATATGCAGTTATACGTTTATCAACGTATAGTTTTGATGAAAAAGCTGGGCATTGGGTAATGGAACCATTTTTTAAAGATCACACCTCTTACGGTGCTGTTGTAGCATTGTATTTTCCGATGCTATTCTTGTTTATAAATAGGAGGTATTCTACTTATGTTCGGATGTTTAGTTATATGTTAATTGTAGTATTCGGATTAGGCTTACTGTTTTCTTATACCAGAGCTGCATGGGTTAGTGTATTGTTGGCGGGAGTTTTATTTCTAATTTATAAGTATCGTATTAAATTTAAGTATTTATTAGGAGTTGGGGTTTTTGGTATATTGGTTCTTGCAATAAGCTGGACGGGCATAATGATGAAGTTAGAAAAGAATAATCAGGATTCTTCAGGGAACATTTCTGAGCATGTAGAGTCTATATCTAATGTGTCAACCGATGCATCAAACCTAGAGCGTTTAAATAGATGGAGTTCAGCTTGGAGAATGTTTAAAGAACGACCTCTTTTTGGTTGGGGACCAGGGACTTATGTTTTTCAGTACGCACCATTTCAGTTATCTTACAATGCAACAATTATAACAACTAATGCAGGGTCTAATGGTAATGCACATAGTGAATATATTGGACCACTAGCAGAATCTGGTTTTATTGGTATGATTAGCGTGTTGTTAATCTTAATAGCCGTTTATTATAGAGGATCAATGCGGTATCATAAATTACCTGAAGGAGAATTTAAAAGTGTCCTCTTATTTTCGCTAATATCTTTATTAACGTATGTTGTTCATGGGTTTTTAAACAATTATTTAGATACTGATAAAGTATCAATACCTTTCTGGGGGCTCATTGCTTTAATAGTTGCAATAGATATTTACCATAGTAAAGAGAATGAATTACTTGATTCTAAGACATCATAGTGCAAAATCATTTTTGTATTCAATACCTTCTTTAAATAAGAGCTAATTAATGAATTTTGAAGTTATTAAATTTAAAACCATTTAATAAAGCTGTCAGTTCCATTCGCTTTTTTCCAGCAACTTGTAATTCTAATATATTAATATAGCCCCCTTTAACTGCAACTTTTAATTCCGTTTTAGAAATAATTAGTTCTCTTAAATTATGCTGATGTTCTACAATAATTATTTCAGCTTTAAATATTTTACAAGAGATTATTTCAGCAGTTTCTTTGTTTTTAAATTCAGTATATGCTGTTGGATATGGACTTAAGCCTCTAATATGATTGTGAATATCGGCTATTGATTTATCCCAATCAATTTTACAAAATGGTTTAAAAATTTTAAAAGCTTCTTTTAGTTCTTGATTTTCATTTTGAGCTTGAGAGTTTGTCTTTTCATTTTCAATGTCTTGAACGGTTTTAAGAACTAGACCACAACCAATATCCATTAATTTATCGTGTAATTCTCCAGCCGATTCATTGGCATCAATACTTACTTTTTCTTGGGAAATAATATCACCAGTATCAATTTTGTGTTGTAGAAAGAAGGTGGAGACACCCGTTTCTTTTTCGCCATTTATAATTGCCCAATTAATTGGAGCAGCACCTCTATATTGAGGCAGGAGCGAAGCGTGTAAATTGAATGTACCTAACTTTGGCATGTCCCAAACAAGTTCAGGAAGCATTCTAAAAGCAACCACAATTTGAAGATTAGCAGATAATTCTTTTAATTCAGTTAAGAAGTCTTCTGATTTTAGATTAGTAGGCTGAAGTGTTTTTAAATTGTTTTGGTCAGCATATTTTTTAACTGCCGATTGATTTATTTTTTGTCCTCTGCCTGCTGGTTTATCTGGAGCGGTAATAACACCAACAATGTTATAGTTGTTTTCAACCAATATTTTTAACGACTCTACAGCAAAATCTGGAGTCCCCATAAAAACTATTCTTAAATCTTTAATCATAGTTACAAAGGTAGAATAACAAAATAAAATTTCTCCTAAAAAAGGAGAACATTTACCCGCCAACTCTTTTTGATTCGCTTTCTAAACCTGTTTTACGTTTACGAGAATTTAATTTTTGATTACCAAAATTATAACTTAAACTTAAGCTGATAAACCGGTTGTCAAACCTTCCATTTCCATAAGATTTCAAACCATTAAATTCTGAGGACCCTTTCCATCCAACTTGTCTAAAAATATTACTAGCATTTAATCTCACTTTTAATTTTTTATTAAAAAACTCTTTAGATACTCCAGCTCCAACAGACCAGTTGGCATCATATTTAAATACTCCACCCCAAACTCCAGGTCCAGAATAGTATCCAGAAATTTCGGCTTTAAACCCTTTAATCAATTTAAATGTGTGTTGTTGATAGATGGTGTAGCCAAAATTTTGCACATCAACCACAGCACCATTTCCATAATCAGCTTGGTTATCTACATGGTTAGCACTTAAATTGAAAAAAGCATCCCACCATTTTTTTCTAATAGTAACTGGTAAGCTTGCATTAAAACTTATTACAGATTCGGTTGATAAATTATCCCAAGAAATAAAACTTGCTCTCGGATCAACATCATCTGGTCCAATTAAACGTGTTATTTTATCATCTGTTCTACTGTAGGCAATTTTAAAGTTATACTTGTAAGCTAAAGTGTAGCCCAATTCAAAATTGTTGACTATTTCTGGTTTTAAAAATGGGTTTCCTTTTTCAATCGATAATTCACTGCGTTGTGTTCTAAATGGGTTTAGCACATTATAATCTGGTCGGTTAATTCTTCTTCCATAATTTAAGGCTAAGCTATTCATCTTAGAAACTTTATACGTAAGTCCTGCATTTGGAAACCAAGAGAGATAGTTTAAATTTACAGGTGCAGCTTGTAAGGTTGATTGATAAGCAGATAGCGTTCCAACAGCTTCAGTTTGTTCAGCTCTTAAGCCTGCTTGAGCATTCCATTTTTTACCGAGTGGGTGAGAAAGACTAACATATCCAGCATAAACATTTTCATCATAATCAAATAAGTTAGAAAGACTATTGTCAATAATGGGAGTTCCATTAATAGCATTAAAAACCTCAAAAGTATTATTTGTCTCTACTCTACTATATTTAGTTCCTATTCCTACTTTCGCTTTACCGATATTCCTTTCGTAATCAAGCTTTCCAGTGTAAATATCAATGTTTCTTGGGGTGTCAAAAGTGTTTAGGTTTTGTCCTAAAATACTATCTTGAGCAGCATTGTAGTAGATGTTGGGTTGGTTTCTTTGATTCGTATTTTTATAAGTTCCGTAATCTAAATCAAGATCTAAACTTTGCCCTTTTTTATTATAAAAACGATAATTTAAGTTGTAAGTGTTTTGTTTGCGTGTATTATCGGCTCTACTATCTGCAACCAATATACTATCTATAATAGTTTCTGTTGCTTGGTTGGCTAATTTAATTTCATTAAATACTTTTTGATTACCATCTACACCTCTTCCTCCAGCTAGAAAACCTACAGTATGGTTTTTGTGTAAGAAAAAATCAGTTCCTATTCTAAAATTACCAATGTTTCTATTGTTTTCAGTGTTGTTAATTCCATCTTTATACACACCGTTTTGGTAACTTTCAGACAAAATGTTATGAAAGTTACTATTCTTGTTAAATCCAAGAGTTCCGAAAACATTCATTTTTTTGTTTCTATAATTCCCAGAAGCATTTACATTGTAACGCGTTAATTCTCCCTGTGTAAATGTTCCGCTAAGTGTTCCGTTTGCACCAACACTTTTATCCTTTTTTAAGCGAATATCGATTATACCTGCATTACCATCAGCATCATATTTAGCACCAGGATTCGTAATGATTTCTATTCTATCAATTTGATCTGCTGGTAAGTTTTTGAGGTAATTACTCAAGTCATCTCCACTTAAAGGGAGTTGTTTTCCATCTACATAAACACGAACTCCAGACCTTCCTAATACATTAATATTATCATTCTGATCAACTGTAACTGCAGGTGCTTTTCTCAATAAAGAAATAGCATCAGAACCGGTGCTATTAATTGTTCCTTCTACATTAAAAATAGTCCGATCGGGTTTAACCTCTACCATTACACGTTCTTCTACAACAGTAAATGCTGCGAGTTCTTCAGCTTGTGCTTTAAAAGTTAAGTTAGCTAAATCTTTTGTTTCATTTTCTTTGAGCGTAATTGTTGGAACTACTAAATCGGGTAAACCTACAAACGTTGCTTTTAAAAAATAATTACCTGCTTTTATATTCGTTATTTGAAAGCTTCCGTTATCTATTGAAGTTTCTACTTTAATTAAAGTACTATCTAATACACTGTATAATGCAATGTTCACAAATGGTATAGCTTCTCCATTGTTATCTTTTAGAGCACCCTTTATAGTTGATTGTGCGTGTGTAAAGAAAAAGGTAATGGTAAAAATTAGTGTAAGAAATCCTTTCATAATAATATTTTGATGCAAAAGTAAGACGAGATTTTTATTTGACTAAGTGAAATATGATGAGTGGTAGATAATTAATGTTTAATAAAGATTAATTTTAAGAGGATATAAATCTATAATTCAATTTGGCATGAAAATTTCTCTCTCGTTTGTGTTTTTTTTAACAGCATTATTATCTTTTGGACAGCAAACTATTAACGGTTCAATAACACATGGAGGAGTTCAACGAACCTATATATTATATGTTCCAGCATCTTATTCCGCAGCAAACCCTGCACCTTTAGTGTTTAATTTCCATGGATATACAAGTAATGCTATAGCTCAAATGTTTTATGGTGAGTTTAGACCAATAGCTGATACTGCAGGTTTTTTGTTGGTAGTTCCTCAGGGCACAATAGATGGACAAGGGAATACTTACTGGAATGCAGGTTGGGGAGGAGTGACTAATGATGTTAGTTTTACGGAAGCATTGTTAGACAATCTTTCGGCAACTTATAATGTTAACCAAGATAGAGTTTACAGTACGGGAATGTCTAACGGAGGTTTTATGAGTTATTATTTAGCATGTAATTTAAGTGATAGAATTGCAGCAATTGCTTCTGTAACTGGAGCAATGACAAACGGGACGCCATTAACTTGTAACCCTCAACACCCAACACCAGTTTTAGAAATACATGGTGATGCGGATGGAACAGTTCCATATGGAGGAAGTATTCTTAATGAATCAACTCAGGCGGGTTTAGATTATTGGATTGATTATAACAATACGAGTACTACGGCTTCTCTTATAGCGATTCCTAATAGCAGTACTTCAGATAATTCTACTGTAGAGCATTATGTTTATTCAGGGGGAGATAATTGTGTAGATGTAGAACATTATAAAATTTTAAATGGAGGGCATACGTGGCCAGGAGCGCCTATTAATACAGGTAATGGAGAAACTAATCATGATATTGAAGCTTCTCTACTTATTTGGGAGTTTTTTTTAAGATATGATATTAATGGAAAAATTGGATGTACTGTTACCGGCATTGATGATTTAGATAAAGATGATTTTGAAGTTAATGTATATCCAAACCCAGCAAGTAATTTTTTAATGTTAAAGTGGAACGATTCTAAAGAAGTGACTTCTATTCGCATTAAAGATATTTTAGGAAAAGAAGTATTAACTGTTTATGTAAATGGTCGAAATCAAGTAACAATTTCTACTCAAAAATTAAACAAAGGAATTTATTTTTCAGAATTGATGAATGGTTCAGAAGTGTTAATTAGTAAGAAAGTTATTTTAAAGTAGCAGTTTATTCTTGAAATTTGTAACCAGTTTTGAGATTATATCTTCTCTATATCTTCTGAATTTATCCAACCAATGTTTCCATTAGGAAGTTTTATTTTACTCCAACCATTAGACGCTTCGAGTAGTGTAACCTTAGTTCCTTCATGAAGTGTGAAAAGAGCTTCTGAACTCTCGTTTGGCTCACTTTGGATGGTAATGGTTGGCGCAAAAATAATTGCTTCAGATGATTGCTTAACAATACCATTATGTTGAGAAGCCATTAGGAATGTGAATAGTGAGAACCCTAAGAATAACACTCCAGCATAAAAGTTAGATTTTTTTATAATGGCTTCTACCATTAAAAGGTATGCTACAAAAAACAATAAGGATAAGAATATTAATCCTACAGTGTAAAACGCCCAATTATCTACTGTTCTAGAGGTGATTAAATTACGCCATGTGTTTCCGATGAAAAGTTCAGGTAAACGATCGATTTTATCAACAGTTAGTTTGTTGGCCATTGATAAGTTGAATAGCGCATCTTCATTGTCTGGTTTTAATTTTAATGCTTTTTCATAATTTAAAATGGCATGAGGAACGTTCTTCGTTTTGTAAAAACAGTTTCCTAAATTATAATAGATGTCAGTAGAAATGTTGTCAGCATCAAGCATTTCTTGATATTTTACAATTGCTTCTTCATATTTTCCATTGGCATAAAAATCATTAGCCATTATAAGATCTGACTCAAATTTTTCAGCTTTAAGAGTTACTCCAGAAGAGATAAGTAATAATATGAATAGTATCTTTTTCATTATTTAACCTCCTCGTTAATTTGGTTAATAATAGATTCAGCCTTGTTGTAAACCTCTTGTTCTGAAATAGAAACAGGTGCAAAACGAGCCATGTCACATAATTCTATTGTATCCATTAAGGCTGCAGATGTTTGTTGGCTTACGTTAGTTTGGGATAATTTTTCTTTAATGTTATTTTGGTTCAACTCAGCAATAGGAATGTGAAGTTTGTCACTTAAGTATCCAAATAAAGCTTTAGTTATAGCCTCATAAAAAGCAGTAGTGTTATTTGCGTCAAGGCTTAGTTTAGCTGACTTTAAGAATTTAGCAGCAACCTTACTTGCTTTTTTCTTTCTCATTCCAGCAACATCATTATTGGCAACTCTAATCTTATTTCTAAAAATGTAAGCAAGAGCAAATAGGATAGGAGCAAGGAAAAATAAAAGGTAAAACTTCCATCCTCCATAAAAATTCTCATTTGAACTAGAAAATTCAATATTGTTAGAATGAATGTATCGGATGTCGTTCCCTAAGACTTTAATGTCTTCTTTATTTGCTGAATACACTACATTTTCGGAAGTGCTGCCATCAGCTTTTAAAACATTTATTTCAATAGGTTCTGATGTAATTTTTCTATATTTTCTTGTAGCGGGGTCAAAATAAGTAAACACAACAGGGTCTAATTTAAATTGACCAGCATGACGAGGAATTACTAAATAATCGAATTCTTTAGAACCAGAGACACCATTGGTAGTTGTTTTTATGTTGTCATTAATTTTTGGATCATAGGTTTCAAAATCAGAAGGAAAAGAGATTTCTGGAATATCAATTAGTGGTAAATTTCCTTTTCCTGAAACTTTAATTTTGATGTTGATTGCTTCATTCTCTTTAATTTTATTTACTGAAACATCAACTTTCATATCTAATTTACCAACAGCATTTGTAAAATTTACAGGTGCATTAGTAGGGTGAGGGAGAACCGTTATTTTAATAGGTTTACTTTTTAAGCTATACTCAACATTCTCAACTCTCCCGAAAAATTGATCGAAAACATTTTGTCCGCCACCTTGAACTCTTTTCTGAACAATAAATTTCATTTCTAAAGGGTCAATTTTTAACACTCCAGAACGTTGAGGGAACAAAACAATTTCTCTTATTTTGGCAACACTATAGCGGTAGCCTCCAATAATTTCTTTCGTCCAAACGGATTCTCCAAAATCTATTTCTTGACTCCAGAAACCATTTAAATCAGCATTTTTAACCAGTTCATTTCCTGCTAATCCAACTCGAGTATATAATTTGTAGGTAGCAATAATTTGTTCACCTTGATAAACTTTTCTTCTGCTAACAGATGATTTAATAAATAATTCATCAGAAGCAGTTCCTCCTGATTTTGTTTGGCCGTCTGCCTTGCTTCCTCCTTGTTGAACATTAACTCCTTTACCAACTTTTATTTTTAGAGAATTGGATTTAACAACTTTCCCGTTGGAAATTGCAACTGCAGGTCCAATAGTGAAACTACCTTCTTTAGCAGCCATTAAAATATAAGTGTAGCTTATGCTTGACGTTGTTTTTCCATTTACCCAACTCATTTGGGTAGATTGATTTGGGCCAGAAAGTACTCTAAAATCAGTCAGTTCGGGAGCTTTAAAATTACCTAACTCAGTATTCGAAGCAAATTGAATTTTAAAACGATCTCCAGTTTTAACTGATGTATGACTTGTTGCAGCCGTAAAGCTAACATCTTGTGCAAAACCATAGCTAAACAAGAGTATTGCAAGTAGGGTTAAAATATTATATTTAAGTAGTGTTCTCATTTACTTTTTTGTCATTCTCAGCTTGACTGGAAATCAATCTCTTATAATTCGTCAATATTACAAACAGATTCCTAATCAAGTTCGGAATGACAGCTGTTTTTTTACCAATCTTTTTCAATATTAACTTTCTGTCCTTTTCCTTTTTTCTTTTTAAGTTTTGCCTGCACCTTCTTTTCTTGGTTGTTTAATGCATCTAGCATACGCTGGGCATCCTTTTTAGTCAGCTGATTTGGTTTAGGTGCCTTCTTTTCATCTCCCTTATCTTTTTCATCACCAGGCTTATCTTTCTTGTCTTTATCTTCATCCTTCTTGCCTTCATCATCCTTATCCTTATTCTCTTTATTGTCCTTATCTTTATCTTTGTTCTCGTCTTCCTTTTTGCCTTTATCGTTTTTTTTATCTTTCTCCTTATCCTTGTCGTCTTTCTTGTCTTTGTCATCCTTCTTCTCATCATTCTTCTTCTCTTCGTCTTTCTTTTCTTGTTCCTGTTTTTTTGCTAATTTATTTTTAGCATAAGAGAGGTTGTAACGTGTTTCGTTATCAGTAGGGTTTTCGCGTAATGCTTTTTTATAAGCGTCAATACTCTCTTTGTATTTTTCCGATTCTAAATTGGCATTTCCAATATTATGATAAGCATTTGCTTTCGCTTCTTTATCATCAGTTTTGTCTGCAAATTTTTGAAATTGCTCAATAGCTTCAGCATATTTTTTTTGCTTGTAAAGGGCATCTCCTAAGTTGAAATCTGCTTTTGTAGCTTTATTGTTTTTTTCTAATGCTTTTTTATAGCTTGCATCTGCTGCTTCATATTTTTTTTCTGAATACTGTTTGTTTCCGTCTCTAATGTGTTGTTTAGCATTTTGAGCGTGTAGGCTAAAACCTAAAAATAGGGTTAATATGTAAAGTATATATTTCATTATTTTTTAGACTCAAATAAGTTTACACCATCTAATTTTGTACTTCTTCGGTTGGAGATAAAGTTTTCTAATACAATTAAAAACAATGCGATGATTAGGAAAATTTGAAAGCGATCTTCGTAATCTTTAAAAGACTTGCTGCCAAACTCTTTCTTCTCCATTTTATCAATTTCACTCATAATTTTATCAAGGCCACCTTTTGCATTGCTTGCTCTTACATAAGATCCGTTACCTGCAGTAGCAAACTCTTTTAGCATTTTTTCATTTAACTTGGTAACTACTGTATTTCCAGTATTGTCTTTTCTGAAATCAACTTGAGCACCATTTTTATAAACGGGTATTGGGCCACCTTTTTCGCTTCCCATTCCTATAGTATTTACTATTACTCCTTTATCACTTGCTTCAATGGCAGCATTCATCGCATCATCTTCATGGTTCTCTCCATCGGTAATTACAATGATAGATTTACTTGTTCCATTTTCAAAATCGAAAGATTCCATCGCTAAATTAATAGCTGAACCAATAGAAGTTCCTTGAGTAGGCACAATATCTGTTCCAATGGTTTCTAAAAACAACTTAGCTGAGCTGTAATCAGTTGTTATTGGCAATTGCACGTATGCTTGACCCGCAAAAACGATTATTCCTAACCTGTCGTTATGTAACTTCTCAATAAGTTGGTAAATCGCTCTTTTTGATCTTTCTAATCTATTCGGAGATAAATCTTCAGCCAACATGGAGTTAGAAACATCTAAACAAATCATTAAATCAATCCCTTCTCGTTTAACTTCTTCGAGTTTAGTTCCAAATTGTAGGTTAGCCAAGCCGATAAGTAACGAAACCATTGCCATAGTAAACAATACAAATTTTACAATAGGTAAGGTTTTAGAAACATTTAGCATCAATCGTTTAACTACAGCTTGACTACCAAACTTTCGCAGTTTTCTCCTTTTCCAATTTTGGACAAAAAGAAATACAATAACGATTAGCGGAATTACTGCCAATAGTGCCCATAAATATATGTTGTGTTCAAATCTATACAATTCCTTTAAAAATTATATTTCTTAATAAAAATTCAATCAATAATAAACAAGCTGCTAAAAGTGCAAACGGTACAAACTTCTCTGATTTCTTTTTGTACTCCGTTACTTCAATTTTAGATTTCTCTAACTTATCAATCTCTTTGTAAATGGCTTCTAAGCTCTTTTTGTTGGTCGCTCTAAAGTATTTTCCATCTGTGATATCTGCAATTTCTTTTAATGTTTTTTCATCAATCTTAACCTCTACGTTTTGGTAAACCGTTCTACCAAATTGATCTTGCATAGGCATACGTGCAGAACCATTAGATCCAACACCTACAGTATAAACTCTAATGCCAAACTCTTTAGCAATTTCTGCAGCTGTAACAGGAGGTATAGATCCTCTATTGTTAGAACCATCTGTTAAAAGAATGGCTACCTTGCTAATTGCTTTACTATCTTTTAAACGACTTACCGAAGTTGCTAAACCCATACCAATGGCAGTACCATCTTCAATCATTCCATTTTTTATGTCATCAAAAAGGTTGAGTAAAACAGCATGATCTGTCGTTAAAGGACATTGCGTAAAACTTTCTCCAGCATAAATAACCAATCCAATTCTATCATAAGGACGTTCAGAAATAAAATCCATTGCCACTTGCTTGGATGCCTCTAAACGATTTGGTTTAAAATCTTCTGCAAGCATACTCCCCGAAACATCTAATGCAATTGCAATATCAATACCTTCAGTTGTAACATCTTGCCAGCTTAAAGAAGTTTGTGGTCTTGCTAAAGCAGTAATTAAAGTAACAACAGCAATACATCTTAAAATAATAAGTCCGTGTCTTAAAATAGTAAAGGGTGAACTTTGAAAACTATTTATGGTAGAAATTTTAATTGTACCATACATCTTCTTTTCACGAAAAAGATACCAAAGTATCATTATCGGAATAATAATAAACGCCCAAAAGAATTCGGGGTTAGCAAATGATATTTCTTTCCAATTATTCAGCATTTTCTTCTGTTGGTGCTATAATTTGTTTAGTACCTTTAACAAACCCTACGGCATTCATTAAACTCATTTCGTTTTCTGCTGCTAAGGGTTTTTCTTTCGCAAATTTTACTAAATCAGATAAAACTAATACTTGGTTAAGTTTTGTTAATAGATTTGGTTCGATGCTATGAAAACGTAAACTCTGCATAATCTCGTGCGTTGTATTTTCAAGTGCATGCACTTCATATCTTTTTTCAATGTATTCTCTAATAATTTCAGAAATAGCACTGTGGTACATTTTTACTTTTCCAGCTTGCCAGAGTTCATCTTGCTTAAGTTTTTGTAATTTCTGTAGACCAATAATGTGAGCAGGAATCACGATTTTAATTTCTTCTACAATATTTTCTGGTCTGTTTTTTAAGTAATAGATTAGCACAATACCACCAATTAATAAGAGGAGGGCAATAGCAATCCAAATCCAATTTTCTTTTGCCCAATCAATAATTGAAAAAGGCTCTTCAATAGGGCCTCTAATATCAAATATAGCTTTAGAAGTATCTACTTCCATAGGACGAACCTCTATATGTAGCGCGCCAGTTTGAAAGAGGTTTTGATTAATTTGAAATTCGAAATAAGGGATAGTATAAGAGCCAGAATCAAATGATGTAATGGTTATTTTTTGACTTTGCTCAATGATAGATAAATCGTTTTTATTAGGATAGATAGTATCAATGGGAGAGGTGTAAACAATTTCTATAAATTCACTAATGGTATCTATTAGTGTTGGAAATTGAACATTTACAGTTTCTCCATCTAAACGGTATTGTACTTTTAACTCAATTTTAGTTTGTTCGCCAATTAATAAAAAGTTGGTGTCAATTGATGCATTTAAATCAATTGACTGTGCAGAAACACCAAGGCTTCCGAAAAGGAATGCGAATATGTAGAGTAGTTTATTCATAATTACTTTGCACCTCTTCTTTTGAATAATGCCATTAAAGGTTTTACATAATCTTCGTGTGTGCCAATATCAGCAGCATCAATGCCACCTTTTTTAAAGGTAGTCTTTAAAAAGTCTTTACGTTTTAACCCTTCAATTTTATATTTTTTTTGTACTGTTTTACTTGAAGTATTTACCCATTGAACAGCGTTTGTTTCAGCATCTAGCATAGGAACTAAACCAATATTTGGTAATTCTTCTTCAGCTTTATCATATAAACGTAAAGCAATTAAATCGTGCTTTCTGTTGGCAATTTTAATAGCATTCTCATAATTTGTTGTGCAAACAAAATCGGATAATAAGAAGGCAGTGCATCGTTTTTTAATAACGTTATTAAAATATTTTAAAGCTTGATCAATATCTGTTCCTTTTCTTTCAGGTTCAAAATCAATTAAATCTCTAATAATCATTAAAATATGACTCTTTCCTTTTTTAGGAGGAATGAATTTTTCAATTTTATCAGAAAAGAAAATTACCCCAACTTTATCGTTATTGGTAATTGCTGAAAAAGCTAGTACTGCACAAACTTCAGTAGCTAATTCTTGCTTTGTTTTTTGTTGTGTTCCAAATTCTTTAGAGCCACTAACATCAACAATTAGCATCACTGTTAATTCTCGTTCCTCTTCAAATACTTTTACATAAGGATGTCCGAAACGAGCTGTTACATTCCAATCAATGGTTCTTACTTCATCACCATGTTGGTACTCTCTTACCTCACTAAAAGCCATACCTCTTCCTTTAAAGGCCGAATGGTATTCGCCAGAAAAGATTTGATTACTCAAACCACGTGTTTTGATTTCAATCTTTCGTACTTTCTTTAAAAGATCGGATGTCGATAGGTGGCTCAATTACTAAGGGATTTCAACGTTATTTAAAATTCCATTGATTATTTCTTCGCTAGTAATGTCTTCTGCTTCCGCTTCATAACTTAAACCAATTCTGTGTCTTAACACATCATGACAAATAGCTCTAACATCTTCTGGAATTACGTAACCTCTTCGTTTAATAAAAGCGTAAGCTTTAGAAGCTAAGGCTAAATTAATAGATGCTCTTGGAGATCCTCCGAAAGTGATTAAGTTTTTATAATGTGCTAAGTTGTAATCTTCAGGGTTACGAGTTGCATCAACAATATCAACAATGTATTGCTCAATTTTCTCATCCATGTAAACCTCTTTTACTACGCCTCTTGCTCTAGTAATATCGGCAGGTGTTAAAACTTTGTTAGGAGTAGGGAACCCATTAATAGAATTTCTAATAATTAATTTTTCTTCTTCTTTTTTAGGATAAGTTAAGATTACCTTCAACATAAATCTATCAACCTGAGCTTCTGGTAAAGGATAGGTTCCTTCTTGCTCAACTGGATTTTGAGTAGCGAGTACTAAAAATGGTTCAGGCAACTTAAAAGTTGTTTCACCAATAGTAATTTGTCTTTCTTGCATGGCTTCTAATAAAGCACTTTGCACTTTAGCAGGAGCACGATTAATCTCATCAGCTAAAACAAAATTGGCAAATATTGGTCCTTTTTTAACCGTAAAAGCTTCTTGCTTTTGGTTGTATATCATTGTACCTATAACATCTGCAGGTAATAAATCTGGTGTAAATTGAACTCTACTAAATTTAGCATCAACTGTTTTTGCTAAGGTTGTAATGGCTAAAGTTTTGGCTAATCCAGGAACACCTTCTAATAAAATATGTCCGTTAGATAATAAACCAATTAGTAAACTTTCTGTCATATGAGATTGGCCAATAATAACCTTTCCCATTTCCATGGTTAACAGATCAACAAAAGCACTTTCCTTTTGTATTTTTTCGTTAAGTACCTTAATATCTACATTAGATGAAGCAGGACTTGCATTAGCTGCAACCTCAGATTTAGAGGTGTTTATATTTGTTTGTTCTTCCATAATTCTATTTATAAGAACCACAAAGATAATAAGCTAAGTTTAGTATACCTACGATAAACTTTTAATGCTTTGTTAAAAAGTGTTAACAATGAATATTTGACCTCGTTTATAAAATACATTTTAATAATTATATTTACTAAATATATTCAAAGAAAAGTTATGAGAATAATTATATTACTTGTTTGCGTTACCTTTATGAGTACTGTTTTTTCGCAAGAAAAAGGATCGTATAAAGCTCGAAAAATTTCGATTACTAAAGAGCATGTAACACACCCCAAATTAATTAAGGAAACCTATAATCCAAGTCTAATTAATCATGAGGCCCCACTTCCAGATGGGAACTCAATTAAGACATATATCTTACAACAGAAAATAAAATCAAGGGGATTATATCCGATAAGGAAAACGATAAAGAAAAATGCTAAAAATTTAGCCGCAATGCCTTCTATTGGACAAACATTTCCTTTAGAGAGAACTGTTAATGGAATTCAGTATCCTGTTTATGGTGGTATTCCGAATGATAATACAATGGCAATTTCTAATGATGGCATTGCCTTATTAGGAATTAATTCGCTCGTTTACGCGTATGATACGAATGCAGATACAGTAATGTTTTCGAACACTATAATTTCTTTAGCGACTATGGCAGTAGCTACTTCTTCTTCAGATCATTATTATGATCCTAAAATTATTTATGATAAGGAAGCAGATCGGTTTATTTTAGTTTTTTTAAAGAATACAGCACCTGCAACAAATAAGATAATAGTGTGTTTTTCTACTACAAACAATCCTAACGATAGTTGGAATGTGTATAGTTTGCCAGGTAATCCATTAAATAATAATAGATGGACAGATTTTCCGTCTATATCTATGACTGAAACTGATCTTTTTATAACCGGAAACTTAATTGTACCTGGTGTTTCATGGCAAATTGGTTTTGATGGGTCTGTTATATGGCAAGTTGAGAAACAAAAAGGGTATGATGGTGAGGCTGTATTGAATTCTGTTTTTTATGATGAGATTAAGTTTGGTGGAAATTTCATTCGAAACCTCCATCCTGTGCAGGGAGCTGATGGAGCTGTTGATGAGCTATACTTATTGTCGAATAGAAATTTTGATGTAGCTAACGATTCTATTTTTGTATTACATATTGATGGAAAATCAGTTGATGCAACAACGTCACTTTCAATTAACGTTCATCAATCTGATATAGTGTACGGAATGCCACCTAATGGAAGGCAGTTTGATACAGATGTAACAGATATAACAAGTGGACTTCAAACAAATGATGCAAGGGTGTTAGGGGCAGTTAAAATTGGTGATAATGTACAGTTTGTTTCAAATACAGTTAATCCTGCAACTGGATATTCAGCAATTTACCACGGTTCAATTTTATCTATTAATGATGAACCTATTATTACCGCTCAAATTATTGGTGATACTGAAAAGGATTATGGGTATCCAAATATAGCTTGGACTGGAAATGAAGCATGTGATATTGAAACAATGATAGCATTTAATTATACTTCTTTTACAGATTTCCCTGGAATATCATGTGTTTATTATGATAATGAAGGAAGTTATTCTGATGAGAAAATAATTATTGAAGGAGAAAATTATATTGACCGGTTATCAGGAACGTATGAACGATGGGGAGATTATTTTGGGTTACAGCGTTATTATAATAAACCAGGAAGTGTTTTCTCTTTTGGATATTATGCTATATCGACTAGAAAAAATAGTGGTTATTGTGCGGAGTTAATTAGTCCAGATACAAGTAGATTAAGTCTTACTGTGAGTAGAACAAAACAAGCAGCTTTGTGTTTGCAAGAAGTTGGGTTAAATATAATTGGAGGGCTTCCTCCGTATACTTATTCCTGGAGTAATGATGTATCAAACAATACAAATACGGTTACAAATGTTTGTTTGGGTGATACAATGGAAGTAGAGGTAATTGATTCGAGAGGATGCTCTACAAGTTCATTAGTTTATGGAGAAACGATAGCATTAACAGACGATAATAAAGTTTATCCGAATCCTTTCTCTATTCAATTTGCTATTCAATTTAGGTTAGAATCTGCTCAGGAAATTACGGCTAAAATTTACGACATGGCAGGTAGGATAGTAACGGATTTGATACAACGTACTGCGAAGGAAGGATTAAATGAATTGGTATTTTCATTACTTCCTTTAAAAGTGGGGAACTACGTATTAAAGATAGAGGCAGGCGGTAAAGAAATTGTAAATGAAAAAATTGTAAAAAATGAGTGAATCCTTAAGTTTAAAAGAAACCATTGATATGGTTAAAACCTTTCACGAAGCTTTTAAGATTGTAAACGAAGAAGCGCCAGTTGCTGAAATTGCAAAAAAGGAGTATCAATTACGATTCGAATTGATGAAGGAAGAGAATGAAGAGTATTTAGAAGCTGCTGAGAATGCTGATTCGGTAGAGATTGCGGATGCTTGTGGTGATATGCTATACATTTTATGTGGAACATTTTTAAAACATGGATTACAACACAAAATAGCTGAAGTTTTTAAGGAGATTCAGTCGAGTAATATGAGTAAATTGGATGAAAAAGGAGTGCCAATTTACCGTGAAGATGGTAAAGTACTAAAGAGTAAATTATACTTTAAGCCTGATATTCAGACGGTTCTAAATAATTAGATAAAAAACAGTAAATTTTATTTTTATTTTTGAATTTGATTGTTACTTTTGCAATCCAATTTTGGAGAGATGGGTGAGTGGCTTAAACCGCTTGTTTGCTAAACAAGTGTACGGGAAACTGTACCGGGGGTTCGAATCCCCCTCCCTCCGCAAGTAAAGGCTTTCAGAAATGGAAGTCTTTTTTGTTTGGAAAATTTTCTGGAGTTTAATATCTAGTATAAAGCTCTTGCTTAAGATTAATCCTGATTTTTAAAATAGGTATTCACCTTATCTACAAAATAGCTATCAATAACAGCAGCGTTAATGTTAAACTCATTTCCTTGGGTTCTTTCTACTTCAATTTTTTGGTTAGCAGAAATAAACGGACAATTTAATGCCACTTGATAAACAGCTTCAATTGTTTTATCGGAAAACTCAACTGTAAAAGAGTGCATTTGTACATTGCTCTTTTTGTGGTAATGGGTAAGTACTGCACCTCTTAATTTTTTATTCGGAACAACTATCGTTTCACCTTTATCGTTAATCAATTCTGATTGAGAAAGGTTAATAGATTTTAATTCTCCTTTGGCAAAGTCAGTAGAAATAACTTCGCCAGGCTCAAATTGATTGGTAAAACGAATAACAATTCCCGAAAATATATTACTCCAAAAATTCCATCCTAAACCTAATATTATTACCATAAAAATTAAGGTAATAAACATGTTGGCACGTATTAGAGCAATAAAAAACATCCCAATAAAAAACAACCAAGCTATTATTTGGAGCTTTTGCCAATACTTGTTTATTTGGTGCTGTTTCCTTTTAATTAAAGGAATAACATAATGGTTTATAATGTATAACACCACAAACAATATCGCTCCAAACAATACGTAAAATAGGAGTTTGTATAACTGTATTTCGCTAACGTTAAAGTTCATATTTCTATTCGTTTATAATTTTTAATTCCTTTAACCATTCTTCAATAAAGTAACGGGCAGTATTATTAATGGCGTAAACCGTATTCGATTTTTTATAAATCAATGTTGCTTTTTCTAATTCGTTTAACGTAGCATATACCCATTGTGTGTCTCCGTATATTTTTCGGATTTGCTCATCGGTTAAGCTATTGTGTATTACAAATTGGTATAACAATGCTTTCCAGCTAGGGTTACTAATTTTAGGGAAATGGATCGGGTTTGATTTTTGAATTAATAAACTACCATCGTCATCCTTTTTTAAACTACTAATCCATATAGTTAATGCAACGCCAATATTTCCTTTAGATTTAGTGTGAATGTCATTAAATAGGGGATCTAATTTCTTCGATTCAGTTAACAATTGGTTGTTGTACCAAACTGAAGCCCCTCCAGTTCTGTGTCTTCTCATCAACACTTCTTTCATTTCCATTCTGCTCATAGGCGGAACAATAATATTGGCTAACAATTGTTTTTCTATATCGGATGATTTTCTAATAATATCAAAACTAAATAGGTTGGCCGACAATATAAAATAATGTTTGCTTCCGAACTTTTCAATTAGTTTAGAAAGGTAGTTAATTGCAGCACTTCCATTCGGTGCTTTTACCCACCAGTTTTCTAAATCATCAAATACCAAAATTGATTGACTATTCATTTGATTTAGGATGGTATCGGCAGTTCCGATTTTACCAAATGTAATTTGGAAAGCAAGGTGCACATCATTCACATCAAAATTCTGCTGAGCTGGGGGTTTTATCTGAAATTTCTCACTGTTTCCTAATGAGTTTGTAATACTTTCAACAAAATAAGTTTTACCAGCAGCAGCAGTTCCTAAAACTATAATACCACCATTTACGCTAGAATCTATTCGAGTAATGGCTTTGTTAATGGCGTTTAACTCTTTCTTTCTGTAAACAGTATTTATTTTTCCTAAATGACTCCCTGTAAAGAGTTTTTTATAATAAAAAGAGATATCATTTTCTATTTCTTCACGGTAAGATAATAGGTTGGTAAAACGATAGGCTTGCTCAATATTATTAAGATGTTGATTGTGTTTTTCAATAAACTTAATGCTATCAACATCTCTTTTTCGCTGAATAATAAAATCAGAAGCAGTTGTATATTTTTGAGTTATTTGCCATTTTTTCTTATCGTACCATTTCTGGTATTTAGATTTTGTAATCGATTTAGTAGATATCTTAGCATAAGAATCTAACGACTCTAAAATTCCAACAATATTAAGGTTGGATAGGGTATTGTGAATGTGAACTCCTAAGTTATATGTAAATGAAGCTTCAATTTTAGTCAATTCATCCAAACAAACTTGAGTGCTTTTCTGCACTTTAGCAATATTGTTTTTATAATCGTTTAAGTTCTCAGCAGTCAATGGTTCTGTTAAGATGTAATTAATTAGGTTAGAGGAGTTGTAAAGGTCCTCAGCATTCTTTTTGTATACTTCTTCTAAATCATTTAAAGAATCTTGTAGAGGCGATAAATAAACTGATTGTATAATGTGATTTTGAATATTTGCTAAACTTACTTCAGCACTCTCAACATCCTCATTTTGTAAGTTTTGGAAATTGCTTAACGAATCGGCACTCATTAAGTTTACCAATTTAGGTGTTTTTTCAGAAATTGCTAAAATCTTATCCTCTTCATATTTTAAGGCGTTGCTCAGGTTAATGTGCGGAATACCTTCAATCAGTTTATCAATTATTTTGTCGCTGTAATTATCAAGTTTTCCTGTCTCTAGGTTCTCACTAATAAAATCGACAGCGGCAGCAAATAATTTAATATTGTTTAGCTGCGTATTAATCGTCATTCTGCTAGAACGAGATTTAATCATTTCATTTACTATAAATACAGCTAACCCTGAAGTGGTTAAATTAAAATCGGCTTGTAATTGATGGTGAGCTAAGGTTTGATTTCTTAACCAATCGGCACTGTATGAGTTGATATTGGCTGCTGTTTTATCTAGTTCTTTAGTTTTTAGTTTTTCAGTTCTTTTCTTAATCTTTTTATAGAAGTTTTTGTCTTCAATATTTTCAATAATCTCAATGCAAGCGTTTCTTTCAGCGTTGTTTAACAGATTAATGGTTTGTGTTTTTAAACGGATACAATCCAATAATAAATTATCAAAAAGTGCATCTGTATTGTCAATTAAACTCTTTAAGGCAGCTTCGCTGGTTGCGGTCTTTGTATTTACCTTTTCTATATAAAAGTGTGTTTGCTCTTTAACACCTTCAGCTAATCTATTTAGAATAACATAATTGAGTACGCCTAACTCCAAATAGGTATTCTCTGTGTTTTTTGTGATGCTTGATTTAAAGTAGAAATCCACAATGTTTTGCCAATTCACTTTTCGTTTACGACTTAAAAAATCAGTTTGTTTTTTATCTGACGGTTTGTATTTAATCCGTTTAGGAGAATTTTGTAAGAAAAGCTTTCGCTCATAAGTTAAGGCAGTTGTCCCTAGTTTTAAAAGTGCTTCTATTTCTGGTAATTTGTTTGTTTTAAAATCCTCGGAAGCTAAAATAACATAGTTAATAAAAGCCTGCATTTCTCTAGCAACTTTTGTTGCTGAATGGTTTTTATCTAATTCTTTTATAATGGTATTAAACTCTGCTTTTGCAGCATTAATAAACGTAGAATAGTTTGATGTTAGATTCGTTAAAGCAGGATCTGCTAATAATTGTGTTGTTTCAGAAAGATGATTGTCTAATTCAAAAACAACATTGTTTATTTCTGGGTAAGCTGTTTGGATTAATGGTTTTAGCTCAATTTTGTTTTCAGTAACTAAAGCTTCTTCCTTAATAAAAATTAAATCAAGTTCATTAAAGTTGTTAGATGCCTTAACCAATAGAGTAGTACCTACAGTTTCGAATAAGCTATCTGTGTTTAAGATGTACTCAGCCTGTTTGTCTGGTTGAACATTAGGAATGCCTAAAATTATTAAATCGGTTTTAGCAGACTGTAGTTCTATAATTTTGTAAAATGATTTTTGTTCAACGCCATTATTGATGACCTTAATTTCTGCATCAATTCTTAATTTATTAATCAGGTTAAGAATTTTTGTTTTGATTAAAGTATTATCAGCATTGTTATGATTGACAAATAATATTCTAATTTTCACTTTAGACCAACTCGGAGATTGAGAAATATACCTAGAGATGTTTAACATCATTTCAGCATTATTACTATCTGTTTCTCTCCACCATAAATCTATGGTTTGATGCTTGCCAAAATCAACGCGCTCATCATAATCTAAATAAAGCAAGTTATAATCTAAATGAATCAGCTTCTGAGTCATCTGAATATACTTGTCAGGAGATTTTGTTGTCCTGTTCCAGTTCATCATAACTGTATTCGGTTCTACGCCTGTAAATCCATACGTTGAGGCAATGTTTTCAATTCCAGAATAAAGATCATCCACTTCAATTTTCCTACCGTAAATCCCTAATTTTTCTAAAACATCATCTTTAACTGCTTGTTGGTTTTTTGATAACCCACCAGCACTATTTTCAACCAGATTAAAATCAGTAACTATTCCTGTTCTTCCAGAAACGATTTTACTAAATTCTAAGAGGTTGGTTCGTTGAGGAGAATTGCCACTAAATAACAATATGTTTGGATTCCAGTTTTCACTAGCCACTTCTTTGGCTTCTAATTTCGTTAAACCTTTGTTAACTAAATTACTCCATACACTTTGCCACACATCGTTAGATTGCAGTTGAATTTGTTTTCGTTTTAACCAAAAGTATATTAAACCAATAAGAGCAAAAGCACCAAACATGGCAACCATATCTAGTTTAAACATTACTCCAAAACAAGCAATAGCTCCAATTAATCCGATCCAACGTTTAATTTTAAAAGAAGGCTGAAAATCTGGGTTAGCCCAACTTTCTAAATAATAAGAGATATTGATAAATCCGTAAGCAGCCAAATAAAACATAGAAACTACACGCGCAATTACATCTAATTCACCAATTAAAATTCCAGCTTCAGCAATAATAAAAACAAGAATTAACGCATTTACGGGTTCGTTGTCTTTCCCTTTTCCTTTACCAAAAATCTTAGGAGTAATTCTATCTAACGACATCGCTTGGAGTATTCTTGGTCCTCCCAAAATACCTCCCAATGCAGAAGATAATGTTGCTCCCCAAATACCAGCCACAACAGCTGGAGCGAAATAAGCAATTTTCATTAAGATGTTGTAGTCGTTTTTTAATGTTTCAGAATCAATAGTGTACGCCATAAAAACGGCTAAACCAATATACACAGCAAGTCCTGTTCCTATTGCTAATAAAGTACCAATGGGTATAGATTTTTTTGGGTCTTTTAAATCACCACTCATAGCAATACCAGCGGTAAATCCTGTTACTGCAGGGAAGAAAATTGCAAAAACAGTTTCTAATGGCATAGAGTCTTTAGCCGAGAACATACTTACTGTTTGAGGAACAAAATCTGATGTCCCTAAAAAGATAGAAATTAATGAAATAACGATTGCAGCCAAAATAAAGAACTGTGCTTTTAATGCAACAGATGTGCTAATAAGTGCCAATGTTGTTATGGAAACTAATGCTATGGTTCCTGTGATTCTGAAATCATTTACAGTCATCCCTAAATCAAAATAACCATTAAAACTTTCGGCAAATCCAATCAGATATAAAGCAATAGAAAAGGCAGTACCAATATATAATGCAATACCAATCGACCCTCCAATGGGAACTCCCATACTGCGTGATAGAATGTAGTAAATACCTCCAGCACCAATCTTTTTATCAGTGGCAACTGATGATACACTTAAACCTGTAGTAACAGCAATAACGTGCGCTATTAAGATGATAACAATTGTACCAATTAGTCCGGCATTACCAATAACCCAGCCTAAACGCATGTACATTATAACCCCTAAAATTGTAAGGATTGAAGGAGTGAAAACTCCAGCAAAAAATCCAAATTTATTTTTACCTGCCATTGCTTAAATTTAATTTAAAGTGCGCTCTAAATAGAAAAGTAAGAGTTAAAGATAAGATTTCTATAAAGAATACAAATAAATCTCTTTAAAAATTGATTGTCTGGTTGATTACAGCTAGTAAATACTTCTTTTTTATTTTCAAATTTATTTTAAGGATTATTCAGCTGATAGCGACATTAAATATTTGGAAATACGTTTTTTTGTTACCATGAGTTTATCAAAGGGCTAAGACGAAAAGTATGTGATTTAAAGAG
>JASJIW010000046.1:0-4237 GCA_037624665.1 Flavobacteriales bacterium | reverse complement strand
GTAGATGATTTGAAAATGATTTTGATGAAGTTGAATTTAAAACCAACTGACATTCTCAGAAAAGGTGAAGCTGTTTATAAAGAGAAATTTAAAAACAGTGATTTCAATGATGATGAATGGATAAAGGTAATGCTTGAATATCCAAAACTGATTGAAAGACCAATTGTTATAAAAGGAAATAAGGCAATCTTAGGAAGACCACCACAAAATGTCATAGATTTATTCTAAGATTCTTTCTCGTCTTCTAATCCAGCTAATTCTCTAATGAATTTAGGAGCTATTTTGTTCAACATAAACAATTTAAGAGCACCTGGTATCATAATAGTAAAACAAAACAATAGCACCCACATTGCCATTAATAAAACTGCAAAAAAGAATATCCAACCCAAAGCTACACCCATGTTTTTATTTTTAAACTTGATTAAGTTGTAAAAGTAAAAAAAACTCCTAATTAAGCCTAATTATCTATCTCAAAGTTTTAATTTTTTGTTTTTTGAAGCATAATTAGAACTTCATTTTGCAGAAACTATTCATCAAACAGACTCCCTACCTCTTCAATTGTAATTGCCTCAGCAACATTAAAATCACCAATTTTTGTTCTCACTAATTTAGATAAATAACCCCCAGAGCTTAGCCTCTCCCCCATATCTCTAGCAATAGCTCTAATATATGTTCCTTTAGAACAAACAATTCTAAACCGAACATGTATTCCATTTTGATAAGGTGGCTCCTGATTTATTTTTGAATCTTCAAGCATTTCATTTCCTGCGAAATCACACACTTGCACCTCAAATTCTTTTATGTTAATTGTATTTGATTTGATGACGACCTCTTCTCCTTCACGCGCATATTCATACGCTCTTTTTCCATCAATTTTTTTTGCTGAATGCATTGGAGCAGTTTGCTCTTGCTCTCCAATAAAACTTTTGGCAACCTCTTTAATTAAATCTTCAGTAATATGTTCCGTAGGATATTCGATATCTACAGGCTTTTCTAAATCATAAGAAGCGGTAGTTGCTCCCAATGTAATTATTCCTGTGTATTCCTTTTCTTGTGTTTGAACATCGTTAATTAGCTTGGTAAATTTTCCTGTACAAAGTATTAATAAACCAGTAGCCAATGGATCTAACGTTCCTGCATGGCCTACTTTTAGCTTTTTGATCTTGTACTCTTGTCTAATTAACCACCTTACCTTATTTACCACATCAAATGAGGTCCAGGTTAACGGTTTGTCAATTAAAATATATTGTCCTATTTGGAATTTATTCTGAGGTATTTCCATTGTCTGAGCGCAACTATTTATTTAATAAAATAGTCAAAATTTTTTTATTCGTAATTAAATAACAGTGTAAATAATTGCTGCAACACCAACCAATAAACAGTAATAAGCAAAGTACTTTAATTTACTTTTCTTAACCAATTTAATCATCCATGTGCAGGCTAATATTCCTGTTGCAAAAGCAGCAATAAATCCAACTCCATAATTGAGCATCGAACCATCAATCACATCAAAAGCTCCATCTAAAATATCTTTAGCAATCTTTCCTAAAATAAGTGGCACCACCATTAAAAATGAAAATCGCGCAGCTTTTTCTCTATCTATTCCTAATAAAACTGATGTTGAAATGGTAGCTCCCGAACGAGAAATACCAGGAAGAATAGCAATTGCTTGTGAAATTCCAATAATTACAGAGGCTTTAATCCCTACTTTTTTAGCAGTATCTTTTGCTTTATCAGCTAATAGCAATAATACTGCAGTAACCAACAGCATTGTACCTACCAATAAAACTTGACCGCCAAAGAAAGCTTCAATTTCTTCATCTAACAAAACTCCTACTGCTGCTGCAGGAAGCATTGAAATTACGATGTTTAGTGAAAATTTAAACTCCTTGTTGTTCTTAAACTGAAACAGCCCTTTAAAGATTTCCAAAATATCTTTTCTGAACACAACAATTGTACTCAAAGCTGTTGCAGCATGTAAAACAACCGTCATTAACATACTTTCTTCTGGCAAAGAACGATCTCCCAAAATAACTTTGGCCAACTCTAAATGGCCACTACTACTAACGGGTAAAAACTCTGTTAAACCTTGTATAATCCCTAAAATAATTGCTTCTAAAACTGACATAGCTTGACTTTTGTATTCTTGTTAAGAACAAATAAAAAACAGACAGGTATAGCTACCTCTCCTTATTAAGAAATACTACTCCTTTGATTTTTTTAAAATACCCCAACCAACAACTCCTAAACCAGCTAATATTACAAGTGGAGCAACAAACATTCTACGTGTGCTAAATAACTCTTCGCTAAATACAGCAGGATCTTCAGACCCTCCGCCAGACATTAACATATAACCAACAACAGCCATGAATGCTCCTGCACCTATTAAAATATAATTCTCTTTGCCAAACGCAAAATCTTTGTTCAATTCGTTTTTGTTATCGCTCATAATACTAAAGTTTGACGCCTGAAGTCTGAAGATTGAAGCATAAAAGCTTCAATCTTAAACAGCAAACAATTTATCAATACAAATCTCCTGATTCTATTCGTAAATATTTTCGGACTGCTAAGTTAGTAGAAATCCATGAAATAATAACCCCTAAGAAAATCACAATAATAAACAGCGCTCCGTAAAGCTCAATGTCTTGAAAATCAATTATCTCTGGCATTTGTTGTTGTAAATAATATAGGAAAGTAACAATTAAGCCAATTGCTATAAATGCCGCCACTATTCCATTTCCAATTCCTTGCATCACAAATGGCCTTCTAATAAAAGAATGACGCGCTCCAACTAACTGCATTGTTTTAATTAAAAATCGTTTAGAGTAAATAGCCAAACGAATGGTATTGTTAATTAAAGCCATCGCAATAATTAATAATAACGCACTAAAACCAAGCAAATACAAACTAATTTTTTTCATGTTTTTGTTTACAGCATCTACTAAGTCTGACTGATAAAACACTTCCTTAATTTTAGTATTCTCCATTAATACTGCGCCAATCATGGTTAAACTATCAGGATTTGCATAAACCGCATTTAACTTTACATCAATAGATGGTAACAATGGATTTTCTCCAATAAAAGTGACAAAATCTTCCCCTAACACTTCTTGAAATTCAGCAGCAGCAGCATCCGGATCAATAAAAACAGCTTCCTTTACAAAAGGTTCTGTATCCAATAAATCTTTAATGCGCTTTACTTCTTGTGGCTTAATCCCTTCATTTAAAATGATAGAAAATCCAATGTTTTCTTTTACATGATCAGAAATTTGTTGAGCATTTAAAATAATTAAACCCAACATTCCTAACATAAACAAAACCAATGAAATGCTCATTATAGTAGTAAGATAAGAAGATCTGAGTCTTCTTCTTGAATGTTTATTTTCTGATTTCGACATTTTATTAGTTCTCTTTTCAGGGTATTGTGCTATGAGTTAAAACAAAACTTTCAATTTTAAAAAATCGAAAGCTTAAACTTAAAACAGTCAACCACGAAAGTATTATTAAACTACTTGATTAACAACTTAATTGTTCAAAAATACTGCTAAATATTGTTAATTTTGCAACTCAAATTAAGACTTATTAACGATGCAATATCAATTTAACGAGATTGAAAAAAACTGGCAAAAATATTGGGCTGAGCACAAAACTTTTGCTGCCGAAGACAATAGTATAAAACCAAAATTTTACGCTTTAGATATGTTCCCTTATCCTTCGGGAGCAGGTCTACACGTTGGGCACCCACTCGGATATATTGCATCTGATGTTTATGCACGCTATAAAAGATTGTGCGGTTTTAATGTACTGCACCCAATGGGTTACGATTCTTTTGGATTGCCTGCTGAGCAGTATGCTATCCAAACAGGACAACACCCTGCAGTTACTACTAAAACAAATATTGAAGGTGGAACTGATAAAGACGGGAACGTAATTCCTGGGTATAGAAATCAATTGGATAAAATTGGTTTTTCTTTTGATTGGGAGAGAGAAGTAAGAACTTCAGAACCTAGTTATTACAAATGGACACAGTGGATTTTTAAACAAATTTTCAACTCTTGGTACAATAACGAAAGTAATAAAGCAGAAAAAATTGACGCTTTAATTGAAAAATTTAAAACCGAAGGAAATGCAACAGTAAAAGCTGCAACAGATTTTGAGCAAACATTTACTGCTTCAGACTGGAACGGTTGGAATGACGAAGAGCAACAAGCAATGTTGTTGAATTATCGTTTGGCTT
>JASJIW010000045.1:0-3536 GCA_037624665.1 Flavobacteriales bacterium | reverse complement strand
AGGTGAGAAATCACTTTGTTGAGCCATCGTTCCAAATATTTTGTCGAAGAAAATAAAAATCATTCCTATACCCATTCCAATAGCCAAATTAACTCCCATTCCTCCCCTTCTTTTAACAGAAGAAACAGCTACAGCTATTATGGTTAATATATAAGCAGATATAGGCAAACTCCAACGCTTAAATCGCACCATTTCATACCTATTAATATAGGAAGAACCTCTTTTCTTTTCTCTTGCAATGAATGTATTTAACTCCGTATAATTTAAAGTTTCTGCTATATACATTACTGGAGTTAAATCTTCTAAATCAAAACTAAAAGTAGTATCTTTTTTAGCTTGAGAATCTAAGATATCTCCATTTGCAGTAATGGTTCTTTTTAAATATTTATATAATGAATAGGTACTATCAGTTTCATTATAATTTATTTTATCAGCTTTAATCTTATATTCCAGCTGATTTCCATTAAAGTGCTCTAAAGTGAATTTTTCTCCTGTTTTATCCTTTACATTAAAGTAACTTACATAGATATAATCATTGTCATTTATTTGTCGATATACATTGGTTTGAGTTCTATCATTTCCACCTTTATCTATATACTTATATATAAACTCATTAAACCCTTTACTTGCCATAGGAGCTAAATACATTCCCATAATTAAAGCTCCAATACAAACAATTGTGGCTCCAATGATATAGGGACGTAGAAAACGATAATAGGAAACTCCACTGCTTAAAAATGCAATTACTTCGGTATGATTTGCTAGCTTTGAAGTAAACCAAATTACGGAAAGAAATAAAAATAAAGGAAATAATAAATTAGCAAAATAGATCGTAAAATAGATATAATATTCAGCTACCTCTATAAAAGGTGCTTCATTTTTCAAAATTTTATCAATTTTTTCTGCCAGATTAACAGTGATCCCAATAGGTATAAAGAGCAATAGTAATAAGGTAAAAGTACCTATATATCTTTTTAATATATATCTATCGAGTATGTTTAACATTTATTACAACCTATTATCCATTTGTTTTACCATCTTACTTTTCCAAACTCCAAAGTCTCCCGCTAATATATGCTTTCTCGCTTCACGAACCAACCATAAATAGAAACCAAGATTATGGATTGTTGCTATTTGCCTACCTAACATTTCGTTAACTGTAAAAAGATGGCGCAAATAAGCTTTAGTATATGCTGTATCAACCCAGGTAATATTCATTGAATCTATTTCAGAAAAATCATCTACCCATTTTTTATTCTTAATATTTATAGAACCAAAAGCTGTAAAAAGCATTCCATTCCTTCCATTTCGTGTAGGCATCACACAATCGAACATATCAATTCCCAAAGCAATATTTTCCAATATATTAATAGGAGTTCCAACACCCATTAAATACCTAGGTTTGTCCTTTGGAAGAATTTCTGTAACAACAGCAGTCATTTCGTACATCTCCTCGGCAGGTTCTCCAACAGAAAGTCCTCCAATTGCATTTCCTTCAGCTCCAACAGATGCAATATATTCGGCTGATTGTTTTCTTAAATCTTTATAGGTGCTACCTTGAACAATTGGGAAAAATGTTTGTCCATAATCATACTTTAAAGGAGTTTTATCTAGATGAGTTAAACAGCGTTCCAACCAGCGATGGGTCATATGCATTGATCTTTTTGCATATTGATAATCGCAAGGATAAGGAGCACATTCATCAAATGCCATGATAATATCTGCGCCAATTGTACGCTGTATTTCCATTACATTTTCTGGAGTAAACGTATGATAACTGCCATCAATATGAGATTTAAACTTAACCCCTTCTTCTTTAATTTTTCTATTTGCAGAAAGAGAATAAACCTGATAACCTCCACTATCGGTAAGGATATTACGATTCCAATTCATAAATTTATGAATTCCTCCAGCTTTTTCTAAAATTGTAGTTGTTGGTCTTAAGTATAAATGATAGGTATTACCTAAAATAACATCTGGATTGATATCCTGCTCTAATTCTCTTTGGTGCACACCTTTAACTGTTCCTACTGTACCTACAGGCATAAAAATTGGTGTTTCAATAACACCGTGGTCAGTAGTAATAGTTCCAGCTCTTGCTAAGGTTGAAGTATCAGTTGCTTTTAAATCGAATTGCATTATACTATTTTAGGTTTCCTATCTTAACTAATAGGAAGGAGCAAATATAAAGTGATTTGTGGTTTTAAGGAGTAGAAGTAGAAAGTATAATTTCCTTTTAACAAATTTCATCTCTTTCTGTTAACTAAATGCCCTAAATCGTTAATAACTGACTTGAATTCCATTTTGAACAAGGAGATCAAAAGTCTATTTTTGAACCAGAAAAATAACAATATGCCAGATATTAATCACTTAAATGATTTAGTTGTACAAGTACGTAGAGATATTTTACGCCAAGTACATAAAGTAAACTCAGGACATCCAGGAGGTTCTCTAGGATGTACCGAATTTTTTGTAGCTCTTTATCAAGAAATATTAGAGCGAAACCCATCTTTTAAGATGGACGGAAAAGGAGAAGATCTTTTCTTTTTATCTAACGGTCATATTTCACCAGTTTTTTATAGTGTTTTAGCACGATCAGGTTATTTTCCTGTTGATGAGCTTAATACGTTTAGATTGCTAAACACTCGATTACAAGGACATCCTACTACTCATGAAGGTTTACCAGGAATTAGAATTGCTTCAGGTTCTTTAGGACAAGGGATTTCTGCTTCGATTGGAGCAGCACAAACCAAAAAACTAAATAATGATACGCATCTAATTTACACCTTATGTGGTGATGGAGAATTACAGGAAGGACAAAATTGGGAAGCTATCATGTATGCTGCTGGCAATCATATTGATAATTTAATTGTCACCATAGATTACAACAAACAGCAAATTGACGGTTCAACAGATACGGTGCTTCCATTGGGAGATTTAAGAGCAAAATTTGAAGCTTTTGATTGGGAGGTCATTGATATTGAAAATGGAAATGATTTGGAAGCTATTTTCAGTGGTATGAAATTGGCTAAAGAAAAAACAGGAAACGGAAAACCAATTTGTATTTTGTTACATACTGTAATGGGTAATGGTGTCGATTTTATGATGCACACGAATGCTTGGCACGGAAAGGCACCAAATGACGAACAATTAGAAAATGCATTAGCACAAAACCCTGAAACTTTAGGTGATTATTAAAGATACAATTAGAGAAAACCATATGAAAAAATATATAGACACCGGAAAAAAAGATACTAGATCAGGTTTTGGCGACGGACTAACTGACTTAGGAAAATCCAATGAAAATGTAGTTGCTCTTTGTGCAGATTTAATTGGATCCTTAAAAATGGATGATTTTAAAAAAAATCACCCTGAACGTTTCTTTCAAATTGGTGTTGCTGAAGCAAATATGATTGGTATTGCTGCTGGGATGACAATTGGAGGTAAAATTCCTTTTACAGGAACTTTTGCAAATTTCTCAACAGGAAGAGTTTATGACCAAATACGCCAATCTATAGCCTATAGTGATAAAAATG
>JASJIW010000044.1:0-37085 GCA_037624665.1 Flavobacteriales bacterium | reverse complement strand
CTCCAGTTGCATTAGGTAAGTTCTGTTGTGTTTGGTTGTTGAATGCTTGTTGATTTTGGGTATTCGTTGCTTGATTTTCTTCCATAATAAATTGTAATAAAAAAGCCCTGACAGTTTTGGCAGGGCTTCAAATGTAAGTATAAGTTTATTGATTATGCAGGAACAACTTCATCAGAAGATCCATCTCCAATGTATTGAGCATCTCCAAATCCTAATATCATAATAAATATAGGCGCTAAGAATACTAACCCTAAAGCAAATCCAGTTCCTTTTCCAAATACTTTTGCTAATTGAATATAAAGTATGATTAGTATTACAATATTAACTATAGGTATAAGAAGTAAAACAATCCACCAAACAGGCTTTTTTACTATATCCAATAATACAATAATGTTATAGATTGGCACAATTGCAGCCCAACCTGGTTTTCCTGCTTTAGCATAAATTTTCCATTGAGCAGCAATAATTGCAACAATAAACGCGATGTAAATAATAATTCCGATAATCTCCATAATTTTTTAAGTTTAGTTAATTAAAAATTAATTAGTTAGATAACTAATGTAGAAAGATATTTTAAGGTATACAAATTTTGTCGAAGTAGCATTGTTCAAAATCGGCTGGAATAATCCGTCTATCGAAAACAATAGTCTTGCTTAATAAGGCTTGTATGAAAAAAGATTAGTTGTTGATAAATAAAAGTGATGTGTGCTTATTTGCTCCAAGTTTTAAAATTATCAGATTCTTCTATCTTTTTGATTGTAAACATATTGAAGTAAATTTCTTCCGTACCAACTAGTTTGATTTTTTCAATTACGCCAAGTTCTCTTTTTACAGATAAAGCAATTTCATCCGATTTAAAATAGTCGGACCATTTACTTAAATCATTCGTTATTTTAATGCCGTTAATGGCCATGAGTTCATCATTAATGGCTAATCCGTTGTCTTCAGCAATAGAATTTGGATAGATATTATCTACCATACATTTCGAATTTTCATAACGTACTGTAAATCCTAAATAGGCCTCATTGTGTTTTTTTGAAGGTTCAATTTTCAATTCACATCCGATAAAGCCTAAACTTTCTATCAGTTGATCCGTGTAATCTGCTGTTCCGTGTATAAAGTTGTTGTAAATTTTAGCATAAGAAGCTCCAGCAACTTGTTCAATGGTATTTTTATAATCTAAATTAGAAACTCCTTTACTTTTTTTAGCAAAATCTTGATATAGAATTTTCATAACATCATCGAGGGACTTTTTGTTGTTGGTATTTCTAAGAATAAATACATCTGTCATAAAAGCAATTAAAGCTCCTTCAGTATAAATGGATCCTTTTCTTCCGGGAGTTCCTTTTGCATAACCATCCAACCAAGTATCAAAAGAGGATTGTGCAACTGTATAGTTGTTTACTCCAAAATTTTTGTAATGTCTGCTCAATAGTTGATTGAATGTTTTAGCATATTGTTCCCAGTTAAAAACTCCTGAAGTAAATAAGTGTTTATCCCCAAAATATGTAGTCACACCTTCATCAATATAGCCTAATTCAGTATAGTTCTCTTTGCTGTAATCGTATGGAGCCATCTCTATCGGACGAATCTGTTTTACGTTCCAAGCATGGTATAGCTCGTGGCAACTCACACCGAGTAACTCTTCGTACCACCCACCCCTGTTCATAATATCGTAAGATGGACCTAGTAATATAACTGTAGAATTATAGTGTTCTACTCCATGAAATGCTTTGTGCGTTAATATTTGAAAGATGAAATGATATTCTTTAGTAGGGAAATCACCAAAAGCTTCTATTTGAACTTTGCTAAATTTCCTAAAATCAGTTTCTAAGAGTTCCCAATCAGGTTTACATTCGCCTTGAAACCAAAGGTGAAATTTCACACCACTTTCATTATATGTGTGATGTTGAAGATCATTACTTGCTATAAATGGAGAATCCACCAATTCATGAAAATCAGTACATACAAATTTATGTTTTGAAGTTTCCTTTAAGCCCGAAGCAACAGTGTAATCGCTAGGTATTATTAATTCTAGCTGACATTCTTCTTCAATTCTGTCAGGAACATATAGAAAACAATTTACACCATTAATATAGAGTTGTTTGTCATCTAAGTAAGAAGAGCCAGCATTAATCTCATTGGCAAAATAATTGTATTTAATATGAATAGTTGAATTGCCTTTTGTTTCAACTCCCCATAAATCTTTGGTAATTTTTTTTGAAAATAGAACGTTCCCCATATTATCAAAAGCAGCCCATTTTTGTATATTTTTAGCGAAGTTGGCAAGTTCGTATCTTCCGGGTCTCCATGCTGGAAGTTGTATTTGTAAAGTCGCTGAATTTACATCTTCAATTACATATTCAATATCAATATAATGCGTATTTGGTTTTTGATAAGAAACGATGTATTTCATAGCTGCACTTTAAAAAGTTGTAAACTCAAAAGTAGAAAGAAAATGAGGAATAATAGAATAGTAAAATTTTCAACTTTATAAACGTTCTAACTTTCTACTTTTTACCTACTTTCGTAGTTCGTTAAGTAGAACAAAATAAAAACATATAAGATATGAGTTACGATTTAATTGTTGTTGGAAGTGGACCTGGTGGATATGTTGCTGCTATTAGAGCATCTCAGTTAGGGCTAAAAACTGCTATTGTTGAAAGAGAAGAATTAGGAGGTATTTGCTTAAACTGGGGTTGTATTCCTACAAAAGCTTTATTGAAAAGTGCTAATGTTTTTGATTATATCAATCATGCAGAGGATTACGGAATAAAAATTAAAGGTGCTGATGTTGATTTCCCTGCTATTGTAAAAAGAAGTAGAGATGTAGCTGACGGAATGAGTAATGGAATTACGTTCTTAATGAAAAAGAACAAAATTGACGTTATTAAAGGAACAGCTAAGGTTAAGCCTGGTAAAAAAATTGATGTTACTGACGACAATGGAAAAGTAAAGGAATATGGTGCTAAAAACATTGTAATTGCAACAGGAACAAGATCAAGAGAGTTGCCATTTTTACCACAAGACGGAAAGAAAATTATCGGATACAGAGAGGCATTAACATTACCTAAATTGCCCAAAAAAATGGTGGTTGTTGGTTCTGGAGCAATTGGTGTTGAGTTTGCTTATTTCTACAATGCAATGGGTGTTGAAGTTACAATTGTAGAATTTATGGATAACATAGTTCCAATTGAAGATGTTGATGTCTCTAAGCAATTAGGTCGTTCTTTCAAAAAGAGTGGAATCAATGTAATGACTAAATCATCTGTAAAAAGTGTTGATACTTCTGGATCGGGATGTAAGGTTTTAATTGAAACGAAAAAAGGCGAAGAAACAATTGAATGTGATGTTGTTCTTTCAGCTGTAGGAATCAAGAGAAATATTGAAAACATAGGATTAGAAGAAGTTGGCATTGCTACTGATAGCGATACTATTTTAGTAAATGATTTTTACCAAACAAACATCCCTGGTTATTATGCTATTGGAGATGTAGCTCCTGGACCTGCTTTGGCCCACGTTGCTTCTGCAGAAGGAATTATTTGTGTAGAGAAAATATCTGGATTGGATATCGAACCATTGGATTACGGAAATATTCCTGGATGTACTTACGCTTCTCCTGAAGTTGCTTCTGTTGGTATGACTGAGGCTGCAGCAAAAAAAGCTGGATATGATATTAAAGTTGGTAAATTTCCTTTTTCAGCATCTGGTAAAGCAAGTGCATCAGGACATAAAGATGGATTTGTTAAATTGATATTTGATGCTAAATACGGTGAATTATTAGGTGGCCATATGATTGGTGCTAACGTAACTGAAATGATTGCTGAGATTGTAGCGATAAGAAAATTAGAGACTACTGGTCATGAATTAATTAAAACTGTACATCCTCACCCAACAATGAGTGAAGCGATTATGGAAGCTGCTGCTGCAGCTTACGGTGAAGTAATTCATATGTAGGTTCGGATCGAACAGATATTTATGGAGTATTTAACTCCTCAATTATAAAAAATCCCTTTTCATTTTTGAAGAGGGATTTTTTTATGTGTTATTGTCATTCTCAGTTCGATCGGGAATCAATTTTTAGTATTTTTAAAAAGTGTTAGAATTTATCAAAAAAATAAAAAAAGATGTTTTGGAAATGCAATTAAACAAAAAATGTCAAAAAAAATACGAGCGTTTATAATTGGAGATGGAGAAGAGAAGAAACAACTAATTGAATTGTTAAAACGTATTGAGTTAGATTGCGTTGAATGGAAAATAGATAAGGTTCCGACAAAAGTTACCCTAACATCTTGGATTAAGGATATGGATTGGGCGAATGCAGGATTAGATATTATAATGTTGACATCCTTAAATGAAGGTGCACCAATTGGTTTAATTGAAGCGAAAGCATCTAACAAGCCTATTGTTACTAAAAATGTAGGAGGTTTAGAAAATGTTGTATTAAAAAACGAAACCGCTTTTATAACTGAATCTAATAAATTAGATCAGTTTGTTGGTGCTATTTTAAAGTTTGTAGAAAATGATGAATTTAAATGAGTGAAAAAGAAGGGAGATTTGTAAAAAATAAATTTCATTATTCTCGATTGGCAAGCGATATGAAAAATTTGTACTTTTCCTTATTAAACAATACTTAAAAAAGTGGTTGAATTAGCATAGATTTTAATAGATTTGTCTGGTTATAAAAAGAAATAAAATAATGATAATAAAGAATTTAAAAAGGTTAGTCTTATTTGTTACTGTAGTCTCATTGTTCGCATGTAATTATAACTCAGCAGTTATGATGAGAACTGAGAGAGGGTTTGTTTTTGATGAGGCACCAACAGATACCGTTTCAGAGTATATTCTCTCAACAAGTGATATTATTGGATTTCAATTGTACACCAATAAAGGGACTTCTATTATTGATGTTACAGCTATTCCTGAGTCAGTTAGAGGAGGGGTTGTGATGCGTAGTGGTGAAACTTATTTAATTGAACCTGATGGTTTTGTGAAGCTGCCAATACTTGAAAGAACTAAATTAGAAGGGTTAACAATTAGAGATGCCGAAGTTCTATTGGAACAAGAGTATGCGAAGTTTTATATTAACTCTTTTGTTAAACTAAAAGTAATGAATAGAAGAATAGTGGTGTTTCCTGGTAGTAGTGGGAAAGCAAAAGTTATTCCTTTAGAAAATGAAAATATGACAATACTTGAAGCTCTTGGTAAAGTTGGAGGTTTGCCGGGCGTTGCTAAGTCTTACAAAATTAAATTAATTAGAGGGGATTTGAAAAATCCTAAAGTTTATTTATTCGATTTCAGTACAATTGAAGGGATAAAAAGATCAGACTTTGTATTGCAAGCAAATGATATTATTCAAGTTGAAAGAAGAAGTGATGCCTTTGGAGAATTAATAAGAGATGTAGCACCTGTAATCAGTTTACTTATAAGTACGATAACCTTAATTGTCGTAACAAATAATTTAAAATAAGCACTTAAAAATGGATAATTAGATAATGTAATTAAAGCTTTGCATGAAACTTACGATTTTGTTATTATTGATAATCCAACTATTGGTTTAGTTTCTGATGCAATGAGTATTTTCAAAAAAGCTTATTACCCTATATATGTATTCAAAAATGAGTATTCAAAAAAATATTTTGTCAATAATTTAGATCGATTAATGTTGGACAATAAAATTAAGAATCTCTCTGTAGTCTTAAATTCTGTAGAGCATAGTAAAGGTGCGGACGGAGTTAGTTACGGTTATGTTGGAGGATATGGCTATGGAGGTTATTATGAAGATGAACCAAAAGAAAGTAAAAATTCATTTAAGAATATTTTTGGTCGAAAAAAATGAAGCATGAAATTTAATAAGGTTAAAATAGAAGGGTTATCTGTAATTGAACCAAATGTATTTGAAGATGACAGAGGTTATTTTTTTGAATCATACAACAGAGAATTATTTGAGAAAAATGGAATTCCAGATTTATTTGTACAAGACAATCAATCGAAATCTCAAAAAAATGTATTAAGAGGGCTTCATTTCCAGTTACCACCTTATGCTCAAGCTAAATTAGTTAGAGTAATACAAGGAAGTGTATTGGATGTTGCTGTAGATTTAAGAAAAGAGTCTAAAACATATGGGCAATATTTTTCTGTGGTTATTTCTGCAGAAAACAGAAAAATGTTTTTTACCCCTGAAGGTTTTGCACATGGTTTTTTAACACTTGAGGACGATACAATTTTTTCTTATAAATGTAGTAATGTTTACCATGCAGAATCTGAAGATGCTATTTTGTGGAATGATGAAGATTTAAATATCGATTGGGGAATTGAAAATCCAATACTGTCAGGTAAGGATAAGGAAGCAAAATATTTTAATGCATTTAAAAGCTCTTTTTAATTGGATTTATTTTCGGGGAAATACATTTTTTTTTTAATTGGAGCTTTATTGTTCTCAATTTTGATAAACAGTATTATGCTGAAGTTTCTAAAAACGCTGGATAGCTGTTATATTCTTTTCATATTTTTTAATAGTATTCGGTATTTTGTTTTATATAGCAAAAATGAATATTAAAAAAATATGAAGATGATTGATGATAAAGAAGAATTTATTGAAGTAATAGGTTCTAGAGTCCATAATCTTAAAAATATTTCTGTTAAAATACCTCGAAACAAGCTTGTTGTAATGACAGGTGTTAGTGGTAGCGGCAAGTCATCATTGGCTTTTGATACTATTTATGCTGAAGGGCAACGGAGGTACATGGAGACGTTTTCTGCATATGCACGAAATTTTTTGGGAACAATGGAACGGCCCGATGTAGATAAAATTCATGGGTTAAGTCCTGTCATTTCTATCGAACAAAAAACAATCAGTAAAAACCCAAGATCTACAGTAGGAACAATAACTGAGGTTTATGATTTTTTTAGGCTACTGTTCGCAAGAACGGGAGAAGCATATTCTTATAATACTGGTGAGAAAATGGTGAAATACACTGTTTCTCAGATTACTGACTTAATAATTGAAACGTATACTGAAAAGAAACTTATTATTTTAGCTCCAATAATTAAAGGGAGAAAAGGGCATTACCAAGACTTGTTTCAGCAAGTATCAAAACAAGGGTTTGTAAAGGTTAGAGTTGATGGAGAGCTGAAGAGCATTACTTCAAAAATGAAATTAGATCGTTATAAAACGCATAATATAGAAATTGTAGTTGATCAAGTAAAAGTTAAAATAGCAGATAAGAAACGAATTACAGATTCTGTAAATCTGGCTATGAAACATGGGAATGGATCAATTATGGTTTTTGATGTTGAAGCAGATGAGTATTCCCTGCTAAGTAAAAACTTAATGTGTCCTACTACAGGTATTTCTTATGATGAGCCTGCGCCAAATTTATTTTCATTTAACTCTCCTTATGGAGCGTGTAAAAAGTGTAACGGACTTGGGTTGGTGTCAGAAATTGATATCAAAAAGATTATTCCAGATGTTAAATCGAATATAAAAAAAGGAGGAATTGTTCCGTTAGGGGAGTATAAAAGCAATTGGACCTTTAAGCAAATAGAAGCGATTGGGAAAAATTTTGGATTTACATTGTCTACTCCAATTGAAGAGATTTCTGAAGAAGCAATAGATTTTATTTTAAATGGATCAACAGAAACGTTAATGGTTTCTCAAAAATTAGCAGGAGTTACAGCTAATACTGAAATTGAATTTGAAGGTATTGTAAATATTATATCAAGGCAATTTGAGGAGAATAAGACAAAGTCAATAGGGCGATGGGCAAATAATTTTATGAATAAAGTTACATGTACAACATGTAATGGAAGTAGGTTGCAAAAACAAGCAATGTATTTTAAAATTGATGATAAATCAATAGCTGATATTGCAAATCAAGACTTAGATTCACTTTACCAATGGACAAACTCTTTAACAGTAAAACTTAGTGAAAGGCAGCAATTGATTGCTAAAGAAATCTTAAAGGAGATTAATACTCGAATTAAGTTTTTATTAGATGTTGGTCTAACGTATTTGTCATTAAATAGAAGTTCAAGAACTTTGTCGGGTGGAGAAGCTCAGCGAATTAGATTGGCTACTCAGATTGGCTCTCAGTTGGTTAATGTGTTATATATATTAGATGAACCTAGTATTGGATTACATCAAAGAGATAATGAAAAACTAATTACATCGTTGCAAGAGTTGCGAAATATCGGAAACTCTATAATTGTAGTTGAACATGATAAAGATATTATGTTGTCATCAGATTATATTATTGATATAGGACCAAAAGCAGGAGTTCATGGCGGTGAAGTTGTGTCGCAAGGAAAACCGAAAGATTTTGTAAAGAACAATACTGAAACAGCAAATTTTTTGAGTGGAAAGTTAGCAATTGGAGTACCTAAAGTTCGCAGAAAAGGAAATGGTAAATACATTGAATTAAAAGGGGCAACAGGAAATAATCTTAAAAATGTAGATTTAAAAATACCGTTAGGTAAATTAACCTGTGTAACCGGTGTTTCTGGTAGTGGAAAATCTACATTAATAAATGAAACTTTATATCCTATACTTAATCACTTTGTCTATAAGGCTGTTAAAAAACCTTTGCCATACAAATCGATTAAGGGACTTGATAATATTGATAAAATTATTGATATTGATCAAGCTCCAATAGGAAGAACTCCTCGTTCTAATCCGGCAACTTATACGAGCGTTTTTACAGATATTAGAACATTGTTTAGCAATTTGCCTGAAGCTAAAATTAGAGGGTATAAACCTGGTAGGTTCTCTTTTAATGTAAAGGGTGGAAGGTGTGAAGTTTGCAAAGGAGCTGGTGTAAAAACTATTGAGATGAATTTTTTACCTGATGTCTATGTAGCGTGTACAGACTGTAATTCGAAAAGATATAATAGAGAGACTTTAGAGGTAAGGTTTAAAGGTAAGTCGATAAGTGATGTATTGAATATGACGATTAATCAAGCTGTTTTATTTTTTGAAAACATACCTGAAATTATTCGAAAAATAAAAAGTTTACAAGATGTTGGTTTAGGATATGTTCATTTAGGACAGTCTTCAACTACATTGTCTGGAGGTGAGGCGCAACGGGTAAAGTTGGCCACAGAATTAGCGAAAAAACAAACTGGTAAAACGTTTTATATTCTTGATGAACCCTCTACAGGTCTTCATTTTAACGATATTAAGATTTTTTTAGAGGTAATAGATCGCTTGGTTAATTTAGGCAACACTGTTTTGATTATTGAACACAATATGGATATAGTTAAAGTCGCTGATCATGTAATAGATATTGGACCTGAAGCTGGATTTGCTGGAGGTGAAATTGTTTGTGAGGGAACCCCAGAGGAAATAAGTCTTATAAAAGATAGCCATTCAGCCAGATTTTTACTTCAAGAACTTAAATAGAGCGATTATGACAGATGAGAAAAGAATTAAAAACAAATTTAGGAAGAAGGACTGGCATGAGATAAAAGCAAATGATTCATGGATCATTTTTAAGGTGATGGCAGAATTTGTTGAAGGATTTGATAAGATGTCTAAAATAGGGCCTTGTGTTTCAATATTCGGTTCTGCTCGTACAAAAACAGATAGTGTTTATTATAAATTGGCAGAAGAGATTGCTTCTAAATTAGCCGAAAAAGGTTATGGCGTTATCACTGGTGGAGGTCCAGGAATAATGAAGGCGGGAAATAAAGGAGCTTTTGATGCTGGTGGGCGATCAGCAGGATTAAATATAGAATTACCTTTCGAGCAGCATAATAACCCATACATTGATTCAGATAAAACAATTGATTTTGATTACTTCTTTATTCGTAAAGTAATGTTTATGAAATATTCTCAGGGTTTTATTGCCTTGCCAGGTGGTTTTGGAACTTTTGACGAGTTGTTTGAAGCATTAACTTTAATTCAGACCGGTAAAATTGGTAAGTTCCCAATCGTTCTTGTTGGAAAAGATTATTGGGGAGGTTTAGTGGATTGGATTAAGCGAGTTATGCTAGAGAAAGAAGCTAACATTAACGCTAAAGATCTTGATTTATTTACGCTGGTTGATACTGCAGATGATGCAGTTAAGTATATTGACGATTTTTATAGCAACTATCTTTTAAAACCAAACTTTTAGCCTTATTAACAATTAAAAGTTTATAAGTGCGAAGGTTCGATACCCAAATTATTTCTTTATATAATAGATTTGTTGTTGGCTAGATATTCAGTCTAGTTTCAAGGCTCGGTATTTCGATCTACACACAAATTTTAAAAAATGATTAAACAGGTAGTAATTTTAGCACAACTGTTAGGCTTGTTTTTTTATCAATTATTTTTTATAGGAGATTTAACCGTTACTCAAAATATGCCAGTCTCAATTCCACAAGGAAAAGAGACTGTTGTTGAAATTATCATTGCTAAAGAGGGCGTTTCTGGATTTGCTAAAATTCAACAAGATTTTCCGAATGGTTTTATTGTAGAACCTATAGACGCAAAAGGCGCAACATTTTCTTTTAAAGATAATAAGCTTAAGTTTATTTGGATGTCTCTTCCAGAGGAAAATGCATTCACAATATCTTACAAAATCACTCCAGATGAAACGGTTGAAGGAGATTTTATGCTAGGAGGTAAGTTTTCATTCATCTCAGAAAATGAAAGAAAAAACATTGAGATTCCTGTATCTAATTTTACAATCGTTAAAAGAGTTGAAGAAGATCTTATTGTTGCAGAAGAGATTATAGAATCAAGTTTACAAGAATCTCTTACGGCAGCAATTAATGATGTGCTAGAAGTCGAAGACGCTGTTTTAGAAGATTCCACGATTAATCTAGGAGCTGTTGAAGAAGAAATTGGTGAAGTTAAAAAGTCGGGAAGTACAATGATAAGTCCTGTGTCAATTCTGTGTAAAAGAACTATAAATTCATTAGGAAATGGAAAGTATAAGGTAGTGCTAGAGATTAGTAAAACAGGTGTTGAAGGATTCTGTAAAATAACAGAAGAAATTCCTAGTGGATTTTTGGCGAGTGAAGATAATTCTAACAACGGAGTGTTTTCATTTAAGGGAAGCGCAATGAAAATATTGTGGATGGGAGCTCCTAAAGAAGAAGTGTACTCTATTAGTTATTTTATAGAAGCAAATACCGGAGTTGAAAATGGTTTGTATGGTATTGTAGGTTTTTATTCTTACCTAGAAAATGATGTGACAAGTAAGTCTGTAATTGACGCTACGAGTTTTACATTAAACGTAAAAGAATTGAGAGCTGAAGAGTCTGTTTTAATTATTCCTCCAACAGATATTGTTGAAGAGGTTGTAGTCGCTGAGGAAGCTAATAAAGGAGTTGAGGTTAAGAAACCAATAGTTGTAAAAGATGCTATTACATCTACTCCTCGCTCTGAGAGAGAAGTAGTGTATAAAGTGCAAGTTGGTGCAGGGCATGAAAAAGTGTCAACAACATATTTTGCTACTGTCTTTAAATTACAAGATAAAGTAAGTACAATTAATCACGAGGGATGGATAAAATATCTAGTGGGATCTTATACTGAGTATACATCAGCAAAAGATAAAAGAGATGTTGTGAGAGGTAGTGTTAAAAATGCATTTGTTACTGCTTATAATTCTGGATATCGAATCACAGTGCAAGAAGCTTTAATGATTTCTAACCAAAAATGGTATAAGTAACTTTTTTTAGCTTTAATTTACTATCTTCGTGCAAAAACAGATTAAAAAAATATGCTAAGACGATCATTATTTGTATTAATTACAATCTTATTTTTTGTTTCAAATTTTGCTTACGGGCAGAATGATTCTAGTCCTAAACAGGAGGGAGATAAGATTGCTAATAAGAGCCTTTATGGCCCTACCGTAGGTTTAGGGCTTGGTATGTTTAAGTTTTATGGAGATATTTTAGATGGTAATTATGGGAATCCATTAGTTAGTAATCTTGGATATGACTTGCATGTAAAACAGCAATTAAACCCTTATTTAACAGCAAAATTTTACGTATTGTTTGGTACGCTAAGTGCCAATGAAAGATCAATTAATAGAAATCTTAATTTTAAATCAAGTATTACTGTTGGAGGTTTTGCTTTGTTGTATAATTTTGATCACCTGTTAAAAGAAGATAGAATTATTAGTCCTTATGTTTCTTTAGGGATTGAATCAGTAGAGTTTCACTCAAAAACAGATTTGTATGATGCAGATGGTAATGAGTATAATTATTGGACTGATGGTTCTATTCGGAATATCGCTGAAACTGCTCCAAATGCAAATGAAGCAATAAATGTACAACGAGATTATTCCTATGAAACTGATCTAAAAGAGTTAAATGTTGATGATTTCGGAAACTATCCTGAAAGAACTTTTGCTGTGCCCATTGGTGTTGGTGCTAAAATTCACATGACTAAAAATATTGATTTTACAATAGGAACTTCTCTTCATTTTACTTTTTCTGATGTTGTAGATAATATTACCGATGAAAGTGGAGAAAAGCGGATAGGTAGTCAGCAAGGGAATAATGGAAATGATAAGTTTTTGATGACATCATTTGCTTTGAGTTATAACTTCTTAAAGCATGAAAAAGCTGAACCGGTTAAAGAGTTTTTTGAAGAAATTGATTACGTAGCTTACGATACAGATGATGAAGATGGAGATGGGATTGTTGATTTTATAGATAAATGTCCATGGACTCCAGAAGGAGTTGAAGTGGATGAGAAAGGATGTCCATTAGATGAAGATGGAGATCTCATACCAAACTATAGAGATGATGAATTAGCAACGCGAGAAAAAGCTCCTGTAACTCCTACCGGAGTAGAAATGAAAGATGATATGATTTTTGAAGCGTATCAACGTTATCTCGATTCTACAGGTATGTTTGCAGAAACAGAAACTAAAATTATTGCTGCAGATAAAAGAAAACAAAAATATAGGAGATACAAGGTTCATTTGGGATCTTTTACTGAAGCAATAGATGCTGATTTAGTAGATAAGTTTTTGAGTATTCCTGATGTAGAAATTGCAGACATTGGAGATACAGTCACTGTAATTGTTGCCGGAAATTATAAGAATATAACAAAAGCTGTACAACGTAAGAGAAAATTGTCAGAAGAAGGTTTTGATGCAGCTATAGTTGTAAAGAAAGAAAAAGATGGAACATTCTCATCTGTAGGTGATGTTGCTAATAATATGGATGTTGGTGCATCTCCAGCAGAACCAATTAATTCTCAAGGGTTAATCTTTAGAGTACAGTTGGGAGCGTTTTCAAAACGTTTCTCTAAAAAGTATTTAAATGGGCTTAAAAATATTATGGAAATTAAAGCTGATGATGGACTTTGGAAATATTTATATGGTACTTCCTCAGCGTCTTTTGAAGGAGCGAAAAGAATGAAAACTGATTTAGCGGTTGACTATGGCGTGCAAGATGCTTTTATTGTTGCATATAGCAATGGGAAGCGAATTTCTCTTGCTGAGGCACGCAAGATCAAAGCAGAAAGTGTCGGTAGAGTATCTAAAAGTACTAGTCAAATCAATAAATCTGACATTAAATTTAAGATTCAAGTAGGTTCTTATAAAGATCAATTGCCAACGGAGGTATTAGGTATATTGATGCAATTAGAAGCAGTAGATCAAGCAGAACTTGACGGAGGGTTAACGCGTTATACTGTTGGAGATTTTTCGAATTTTAAAGAGGCAGAAGAATATAGAGAAATAGTTATTGAATCAGGTATTAGTGGTGCGTTTATTATTGCATTTGCTAAGGAAAAACTAATTCCTGTAAGTCAAGCAAAAGAAGTTTTAGAGGAGTAAGTCTATTCTTTCTCTTGAGCCTGACTTCGTGTAAATAAAGAATAACTAAATAGAAACTTACTACAGTTATTCTGAAAAACATTTTTTTCATTATTGCTGCATCCATATATAAAAAATAAGCGATAAATCTATTTAGATTTATCACTTATTTTTTATACGAAAACTAAAGTTTCCATCAAACTATACTCAGAATGACAAAGTAAATTAAACCGCAGTCAATTGTAACGTACTTAAGTTTTTATAAATACCGTTTTCCAATTGGATTAATTCTGCATGAGTCCCAGTTTCTTTAATAGTTCCCTTGTCTAATACAATAATGTTATCCGCATTTTTAATAGTAGAGAGTCTGTGAGCAATAACTAAAGAAGTCCTTCCTTTCATTAATCGATCTAAAGCTTCCTGAACTAGTCTTTCACTTTCAGAATCTAAAGCACTCGTAGCTTCATCTAATACTAAGATTGAAGGATTCTTTAAAATTGCTCGTGCTATTGCTATTCGTTGTTTCTGTCCACCAGATAATTGTACTCCTCTATCGCCAACAAGAGTTTCAAATTTTTCAGGAAAACCTTCAATAAACTCTAGAGCATTAGCCTGTTTGGCAGCTTCAAAAACTTCTTCTTCAGTTGCTCCTGGTTTACCATATTCAATGTTTTCTTTAATACTTCCACCAAATAAAATTACTTCTTGTGGTACCATGGCCATTTGATTTCTTATTTGAGAAATTTGATAGTCGTTAATATCTTTTCCATCAATAGATATTAAACCACTTTCTATTTCGTAAAAATGATACAATAGAGCTGCTACAGTAGTTTTTCCTGATCCAGATGGGCCAACAAAAGCAATTTGTTTTCCTTGCTCAATATTAAATGAAATGTTTTTTAACACCTGTATGTCTCTTCTTGAAGGGTATGAAAACGATACATTATTAAACTGAATATTTCCCTTTATGTGAATGTCACTTACTTCAGTTAAGGATATATCTTCGGTTTTTTCTTCTAAGATATCCATTAAATGCTCTGTTGCACCAATAGATTTTTGAAGCTTTGCAAATAATTCAGCAGACCCACCAAATGAAGCGCCTAATAATGCAGAGTATATTGCAAATTGAAGTAATTCTCCAATAGTAATTTCACCGACTTGTACCATGTGTAAGCCATACCATATAATTGATACAATTGCAGATCCTGCTGCAAACATAATTAGGCCAATAAAAAGCCCTCTCCATTTTGCATTTTTGATAGAAGTTGAAACTGAACTATCAATACTTTTTTTGTAACGTGCTATTTCAAAAAACTCATTAGCATATGCTTTTACATTAGCTATTCCGTGTAGGGTTTCATCAACTACTCCGTTTGCCAGCGCAATATCCTCTTGTGCATTTTTAGATAGTTTTTTGATGTATTTTCCAAAGAAAATTCCAATGAGTGCGACTACTGGTATTACAGCAATCATAAAAATAGTTAACCGAAATGAAATAAACATCAAGAAAAATAATGCAACAGGAATGGTAATTATTTGACGAATAATTTCAGCGATGGTAGTCGAAAAGGTTTCTTCAAGTAATGCAATGTCATTTGTTAACCTACTACTTAATTCTCCAACCCTTTTAGTAGAGAAAAAACTCATTGGTGACGATATTAAGTGTTTATAAGTCTCATTTCTAATTAAAGCAAGTGCTTTTTGTGTGACGATACCAAATAGGTAGATTCTAAAAAACGACATGATGGCAATAATCAAAAAGATACTAATTAATAAAATGGTAGTTTCATTAACAGTTCCTTCTTTAGCAGAGTTTGCTGAGTCGATAAGATCTCCTAAGACTTTAGGGAAAGCCATCATTACAACACTTGAGACAATTAGTACGAGCATACCAAAAGCAAACGTTACTTTAAATGGTTTAATAAACCTAAAAATACGTATTGATTTTTTGAATGATTCTTTTGATACTTTTTCTCTTTTTTTTATTTCCACAACTATTTCTTTTTATTTTTATCTTGAAAATCTAGTGACTTAACTCCTAAAGAATTAAGTAGCTTTTTTGCTCTAATTTTTAAAGGCTCTTTAATTGCTGTAGCTATTTTTTTTACAGTAGAGTCATCCGGTCTTGATACAAATCGAGAATCATTATAGTTAAAACCTTCACTAACCTCGGTAAAGTAATACGTATAAAATGATTTTCTAGTTTCAGTCTCAGGAATAGATATTTTACCATATCCGTGCGGAGAATTTTCATCAGTAAGGAAAATTACAGCTCTATTAAAGTCACAAGGAACTTTAGCTTCACACTGTGTCATTTTTTTATCCCAAAGCTCTAAGTCTCCACCATATTCAGGTTTCCAGTCTTTGTTTAGGTAAATTAACAAGTTAATTCTTCTCCAAAGGTTTTCTTTAGTATTATAATTTACATCAATATGTACATCTACATAACTTCCATCTTGTCCTTGGTGAACTCCAGAACCCATTGCATCATTAGTAGTAACCAGTCCTTTAATTCCGGTAATAGTTTCCATGAATTGGTACATTTCTTTAGAACCAACCACTTTTTTAAGGTCAGAAAAACTTGGATGAAAACGATCAAAATGATAGTCTTCAGATTTGTTTTCGTTTAAGCTTTTACGCTTAACATTTAACGTGTCAATCTTAGGGAAATTCTTGTAAAGAGTAGTTGCTAAATCTTCTGTTAAAAAGTTTGGTAGTACTAAATAGTTACACGGTTTAGCGTTCTCAAAATCAACTTTTAATTGTTCAATTTTTTCGGGTGCTAAATATATTGGATTGATAATGTCTTTCATTTATACCTTATTAAGTAGAGCAAAGTTAATTAAAATAAGCGATGAATTGAGCTGGGATCTAGTAATCAAATAAATGTATCAATAATTCTTTTAACGGGCATTAGCGTTTAAAAGAAGTTAACAAAACCAAAATGAATTTTGGCCGTTTTAAATTCAATAGGATTATCGAATTGTTTTCCAATAGCATAACTTATTGAGAAAATTCCAGCTTTGGTCTCAAAGCTCATTCCTGCGCCAAAACCAAAAGGTCTATCTGCTTCAAATTTTTCTATACCATCACGTTCATAATAGGCAGCATCAAAAAACAAATAGAGGTAGGAATTTTGTTCTAAAATGTATCTATATTCAATGGTTTCAATTGAGTACAGACTAGCAAAAATCGATTCTTCATCAAAACCTCTTAAGGTATGAAGTCCTCCAATTCTTAAGAGTTCATTTTCAAAAAGGTTCTCATTAAAGGTGTAGCCGTTTTTTGAAGCCAATTTAATTACACTTCGTTTTGTTATTGGAATGTAATAATTTGCATTTAATTCAGCATTATATATAGTGGTTTTCAGGTTGATTCCTTGGTATAGTTTTTCATCTAGTTGAAGGTTTTTTCTAATGGATTTATTCCCAAGAGAACCACCAATAGTTATTTGATGCCCTTTTTTTGGGTTCAATAAATAATCTAATTTAGTATTATGAATTTCTAATCCATAAAGTTGTGCAGAAACATCAGCATAAGAAGGTAGAACTGTTAGTGTTGAAAATCCTGATTGAGAAAGTAGACTAGATGACTTATTGTGGAAGAATAGCTTGAGATAATTACTTCCTTTCAATATGTACCTTAAACCAATTTTGTGACTAACATCAATAAAGGTAGTGTCTTTTTTGTACAGTTTAAAATTGTAGTCTAGGCCTATCGGTGTATTTACTAAAAAAGGATAGAGCACGTTAAATTTAAGATCTTGTGTGTTTTCTTGAATAGATCTCCAATTAAACTCAATTTTTTCACCATTATGAAATGAATTAATCAAATTCAATTTTAAGTCTCCAGTTAACCGAAGTTTTCCTGTTTCGTTATCTGGTAATAGACCTAAAATCCCATCAAACCTACTGGCTTGCTTCTTTTTTAGATAGAGTAGAATTTTAGATTCTTTTTCAGTGAAAACAACCTTCCATTTTTTTTCTTCAGTTACAAAAGGTAGTTCTTTAATTCTAGCACTTATCTTTCTAATGGACTCTTCATTATAAAATTCTCCATCTTTTATTCGGATATAATTCTTGATGTATTGACTTGTAATTCTGGCGTTACCTTTAAGTAATACACTGTCAATTTTGTAGCGTTTGTTTTTTTCTATAAAAAGTTGAGCGGCTAATTTAGTATCATTAATCGTTATGCTATCTAATCTGATAGACGCAAATGGGTATCCATTATTCTCATAAAAAGTAATAATTTTTTGAAAGAAGTTTCTGAGCTGTTTCGCATTAAATGGTTTATCATTATAAAGCTTATATCTAAAACCTATTTTACTTAATATTTCTTCGTCAATGTTTTTGTTAGTCAAAGAGGTCCATCTGTATGTTTTTCCTAAATTTATATAGGCATGATAATAAGATGAGTCAATAATTATGCTGTCAAAAGTTGCCGTTAAATAAGCTTTTTGTTGTAATTGTTTTAAAGCATTTGAAAGTTCTTCTTTGATTTCCGGTAGAGATAATTCTTTATTATACTGTATTAGTTTGGATGTTTTTACAATAGTATCGTTAAAGGAAATTTTAAGCTCAATATTTTGTGCTACAAGCTGAAATGAGCTGATGCAGAGAAATAGTGATATGTAAAGTGTTGGTTTCAAATTAATAATTACGGATAATGAGTTGTTTTATTTGATTTCCCAGTCAATTTCATTGTTTCCATTACTGATTAAAAGCTTATTTGTTTCAGAAAAATGCTTGCAACCATAAAATCCATTGTACGCAGAAAATGGAGAGGGGTGAGCAGCTTTTAATATGTGATGTTTTTTAGTGTTGATTAAAGTTTCTTTTTGCTGAGCAAATTTGCCCCAAAGTAAGAATATTACACCTTCTTTTTGTAAAGATATTTTTTCGATAACATTGTTTGTAAATGTTTCCCATCCTTTTTTCTGATGAGATCCAGCTTCATGAGCTCGAACTGTTAAAGTTGCATTTAATAGAAGTACGCCCTGTTTTGCCCAAGACCTTAAGTCACCCTGTTTTGGAATTTTAAACCCTAAATCTTGATTTAGTTCTTTAAAGATGTTTTTTAGTGAAGGAGGAATTTTGTTTGTCCCTGTTGGCACAGAAAAACTTAGTCCGTGAGCGTGAGGGAGATTTCCTCCATTTATTTCTTCGTAAGAATGGTAGGGGTCTTGTCCGATAATTACAACTTTAACCTTGTTAAAAGGAGTTGTGTTAAAAGCATTGAAAACATTTTCTTCTTTAGGAAATATTTCGTTCCCTTTTCTTTCCGAAATTAAGAAAGTGTTTAATTGGTGAAAATAGTCACTATTAAATTCATCAATTAAAAATTCATTCCAAATCGGATCTGTTGTCATATTCATCATAATTATGGTATGCGATTAAATAGTAACTTAGGTATTCTGTTTATCTTTAAATTGATATAATTACAAGTTTAACAGATAATTACCTAATTATCGTTAGATTTGTAAAAATAAATTGTACGAAACAAACAAGTATTTGACATGAGAAATTTAATGATTGCAGCAGGAGCACTTTTTTTAGCGGCTATATTATTCACTTCTTGTAAAAGCCACAAAACCTGTCCTGCATATAGTTCTGTAGAAACAGAGCAAGCAGATAAATTACCTGCATAAATAATGAATTGGATTAAAATTGAATCTGAAGCGGATTTAGAAAAAGCGATAGAAGTTTCTTCTCAAGAGAATCTTGGAATTGCTATATTTAAACACAGTACGCGGTGCTCAATTAGTTCAGTTGCAAAAACTAGATTGAGTTCTTTTTGGGATTTTAAAGAAGAACTCCCTATTTACTATTTAGACTTAATTGCTTTTAGAGATTTATCAGGATTAATTGCTGAAAAGTTTAATATTCAACATGAATCTCCACAATTATTGGTTATAAAAAATGGAAAGTGCATTTATGATGCATCCCATATGTCTATATCAGTAAAATCAATACGTACTGAGCTAGTAGCTTAAGTATCCTTTACAACATATTTTATCTTTACATTTTAATTATCCTTACTTTTGTAAGAGATGAAAAAAGTAGTGATTCTTATTTTTTTGTTAGCGTTTATTCAAACGTTAACAGCTCAAAATACTGTTTTTGAGGAAAAGAGGACTATATATAAAAAAGAAGAGTCGTTTGGAGCCATTGTCCACACAAGAGGGTGGGGAATGACTTATCGTTATGGCAAGTATACGTCAGGTTTTACAAGAAAAATTTACGATGTGGATTTTGTTGGGATGAAGCATCCGAAAGAAATTAAAAGTTTTACATCTGCTTTTGACAATTCTAATGGATATGTTTTTGGCCAGCTAAATTCTATAATGATATTAAGAACAGGTGTCGGTAGACAGAATACTTTTGTAAGTAAACAAAGTGTAAGAGGTATTTCAATATCTTCTATATTGAGTGGTGGATTATCGATGGCTTATGGCAAACCAGTTTATTTAGAAGTAATAAAAGTAGATCCTCTTACTAGTGAATTGTCGATGGAAGTAGAAAGGTATGATCCAGAGGTTCATTTTCAAGGAAATATTTTAGGCAAAGCATCTTATTTTAGAGGCTTTTTTAATGGTAAATTATATCCAGGAGTTTTTGCTAAATATGCATTAAGTTTTGAATCGTCAAGACAAGCAAATAGAATTAATGCATTAGAAGTTGGGACTATTTTGGATGTGTATGTGCAAAAGATATCTATGATGGCAAATGATTTTAACAAGAGGTATTTTTTTAATCTTTATGTTTCACTTACCTTTGGAGCAAAAAAAACAATAAAAGACATTGGAAAATCTAAGTAAAGAAAAAAAATTCACAAAAAAGCCGTCATGGTTAAAGGTTAAATTACCTACAGGTGAATCATATAAAAATCTGAGAAAAATCGTTGCAGAACACGATTTACATACGATATGTTCAAGTGGTAATTGTCCTAATATGGGAGAATGTTGGGGTGCTGGTACTGCTACATTTATGATCTTGGGTAATATTTGTACCCGTTCGTGTGGATTCTGTGCTGTTAAAACTGGAAGACCATTACCTGTTGATTTAGAGGAGCCGATGCGTGTTGCAAACTCTGTTAAATTGATGAATGTTAAACATTGTGTAATTACTTCAGTAGATAGAGATGATTTGAAAGATGGCGGTTCCATTATTTGGGTTGAAACTATAAATGCGGTAAGAAAAATCAGTCCTCAAACAACATTAGAAACATTAGTTCCTGATTTTAAAGGAGATTGGGATAACTTACAGCGCATAATTGATGTTGCTCCAGAAATTGTTTCACACAATTTAGAAACCGTTCGTAGATTAACAAAACAAGTTCGAATTCAGGCTAAATACGATAGGAGTTTAGAGGCTTTAAAGCGTTTAAAGGATGGGGGAATGAAAACCAAATCTGGTATTATGTTAGGCTTGGGTGAGTTGGAAGAAGAGGTGATTAAATCAATGAAAGATTTGAGAAATGTTGGGTGTGATATATTAACTCTTGGGCAATATTTACAACCAACAACAAAACATCTTCCTGTTGTTGAATTTGTAACTCCAGCTCAGTTTGCTAAATATGAAAAGATTGGATTAGAATTAGGGTTTCGTTTTGTAGAAAGTGGTCCTTTAGTAAGATCTTCTTATCGGGCAGAAAAGCACCTTTTTTAAATTTTTTAATAGAAATTTACAAGCCTCTACTTCCCTAAAACATAAAAATTACTACCGTTTCTTGAATTGCTTTGATTAAGTAATATTTATTTTATAAGTTTACGGTCTGAAAGGACTCGGAATTTGCAAAATATATGTATATTGTAATCCTTTGATAAAGACACTAACTAACTAACTAATAAAACTGTTACATTATGAATATTAAATCTATACTAATTGGATCTTTAGCCTTTGGATTCGCTTTTGGAGGTGCGTTTTTGATAAAGACCCAAGAAGAGAAAACTGTTTATACACCTAGAGTGAATGGTGGTTTACAAAGTAATACAGGTTATGCAGAGTATATGCATATGCTAAGAGCAGATCCAGTAACAGGGGTAGTTGATCAAAACTTGGTTAATCAAGCAAGAAGCGAAGTTATTGCAAGAGCAAAGATAAAAAGCAAGTCTTCATTAGGTTTAAACTGGATACAGCAAGGACCAGATAATGTAGGAGGTAGAACTAGAGCTATGTTAATCGATAAGGATAATTCTAATATTGTCTATGCAGGAAGTGTTACAGGAGGTTTGTTTATATCTACTGATGGCTCATTGTCTTGGAATCCAGTAACTGGAATGCAAGGTTTACTTGGAGCTAATTTAGCAATTTCGTGTATAACACAAACAAGTAGTGGTAGAATATTTTTTGGGACTGGATCAACTTTTGAAGGGGCTTATGGAAATGGAGGTAGTGGAGCTATTGGTAATGGTGTTTATGAGTATGTTCGTTCGTCAGGAGCTGTTTTACCTGTAGTTACAAATTCAACACAGACACCTAATAATAATTCGAGTTCTTTTTGGACTGCAACAAATGCAATTGGATCTTATGGAGACAGACTTTATTTAGGAACAAAATCAGGTTTGGTTTATGCTGACCCTAATGGTTCTGGTATTTATCCAACTAGTTTTTCTGGGTGGACAAATCCAATAGAAGTTCTGCCAGGTCTTCCTGAAACAAGTGTTGTACAAGATATTGATGTAGGTACTGATGGTACTGTACTTGTTTCTTTTGGAGGGAAAGGATATATTGCTAGTCAAGGGAGTAATATTTTTGTTAAAATACCAACATCAGCTATGTCAGGAGGGTCTAGGTGGTCTGGAGCAATTGCTCCTTCAAATCCTGATGTAATGTATATGTTGAGATCAAATGGAACATTAAAAGGACTAAGCATTACTATAGATAAAGGTGCTAATTGGAGTGAAATAGTTCCTGCATCAGTATCAACGGGAACGGCTACTAGTAAAGATCCATTTGTTCAGAATGATGGAACTGGTGGACAAGGTGGTTATGATGATGCGATTGCTGTAAATCCTGGTAATTGGGGACATGTAATTGTTGGAGGTGTACAACTTTATGAATGGAAATATAGTTTAGGATCTAGTCCAATCGGAGGTAGCTGGTTAAAATCTGCTATTTTGAACGAATTTGTTGCTCCAAATGTTTATGTGCATGCAGATAAACATACAATTGTATGGGAAAATTCAACTACAGTTTATGTAGGTAGTGATGGAGGTGTTGCTAAATCATCAGATGGAGCATTAACATGGCAGTCTAGAAACTTAGGATATAATGTTACAACTTTTTATGATATGAATATTTCAGCTAATGGATATATACTTGGTGGTGCTCAAGATAATGGAACTCAATTAGTATCTTTTGGAGATTTTGGAAATGTTACACCTTTAGGTGCTGTAGAAATACAAGGTGGTGATGGATTTGATTGTGCTTTTTCTAATTTTGGTGGTATTGCTTATGCTACTTCTCAAAATGGATCACTTTCTAGATCAAGTGGTGGTCCAGGTGGGAATATTTATGATCCATATTTGTCAAATCTTGTAGCTACTGTTAATCAGCCGTTTCACACTGTTATTGAAAATTGGGAAAGTACAAATGATATGACAAGTAAAGATACTATTGTAGCTTATATTGGCTCTGCAGGCCTGATTATAAATATTGGAGATACTATTTTCCCAGGAGACACATTGTTCGCTGGGCAAATTATTAAATATACAAGTTTAACAAACAATATAGAATTAAGCTACACTGTTCCTTCTGATCTTATTCTTGCGATACCAGTGGATTCAATCAAATTATTAGATCGTATTCAAAATAAATTTGTAACAAGAACAACTAATGGGATTTACTTAACTGAAGATGCTGCACGTTTAAATGCTTTGAGTATTAGATGGTTTAAAATTGCACCACAAACAAATGTTGAGAATTTTGAATTTTCTGCAGATGGGAACCACTTATTTATGGGAACATCTAATGGTTCAGTTATTAGAGTAAGTGGCTTAGACTTGGTTCATAGAAGTGATGATCAAATGCATTGGGACACAACATTAACTATGCAACAGATAGCTAGTGGTCTTGGAGGTGTTGTAAGCATTGCTATAGATCCAAATGATGCAAATAATGTAATTGCTACTTCTACATCATACAATACAGGAAATCACGTTTATAGATGTACTAATGCGTTAACAACTACAAGTTCTACAGGGAACTTTACAGCTATTCAAGGTTCAGGTTCTGGAAGTCTACCTAAAATGCCAGTTTATGATGCTGAGGTTGATTATTCTGACAACAATAAAGTTATTATTGGAACTGAATGGGGAGTATGGACAACAGATAATGCTTTTTCTGCTGCTTCTGGTGCATTAGTTGAATGGACTGATGAAAGTGGTGCTGGAATGGCACATGTGCAAGTCTTTGCTGTTGAACAGCAACGTTTAAGTTCTTGGGAATCAGTAAACTCTGGTGTTGTTTATTTAGGAACACATGGTAGAGGGTTTTATAAAGCTACAGAGTTGGAAGTTGTGTCGGTAAAAGAGAATGCTTTTGATGACTTTGCTGATGGGAACGGTTTTGTTTCTAACTTAAATGTTTATCCTAATCCTTTAAACAACGCAGGAACTTTATCTTTTAATGTAAGAGAGAATGTTGAGACTACAATAAGAATTTATAACTTAACTGGATCTTTAGTTAAAACTATTGAATTAGGGTTGACTACTAAAGGAGAACATAAAGAAAGATTTGATGCTTCAACTTTAAGTATTGGGTCTTATATTATTTCTTTAGAAGCAGGTTCTGAAAGAAAGGTTGCTAAGTTTATTGTAACTAGATAGAAGTTAATTTTACAAAAAAATAATAAAAGCTCTCCCGTGTAAACGGGAGAGCTTTTTTAATTTAGAACAAATGGAAAATAAGTACGAACATATTTTTTTTGATTTAGACAGAACGCTTTGGCATTTTGATGAGAATTCAAAAAAAGTTTTGAATGATATTTATAAGTACTTTAAATTGTTTTCAGGTATATCATCAGTTGATGAGTTTATTGCGAAATATGAGGAGGTTAATGAAGGCTTATGGAACCTTTATCGAGACGATAAGATTGCCAAGGATGATTTACGTTGGAAACGTTTTGGGGACACCTTAAATCATTTTAATATACAGAATGATGTAAAGGCTAATAAAATTGCTGATTATTATGTTTACCATTCTCCTCGGCAAACAGTATTGTTTCCTGAAACTAAAAAAGTTCTTGACTATTTATCAGAAAAGTACAAGCTTCATATAATTACAAATGGTTTTGAGGAGGTTCAGCATATCAAACTTAAAGAGTCTGGTTTAGCAAAATATTTTGACGTTATTATTCTTTCTGAGAAAGTGGGGGTAAGAAAACCTCATCCATATATTTTTAAGAAAGCTTTTTCTGAATCAGGAGCCAATCCTAAAAACTCGGTAATGATTGGGGATGATCTATATGCTGATATCTATGGAGCTCAAAGAGTTAAGATGGATGCTATTTATTTTAATTTTAACAAGTCAATACATGATAAGTATGTGCAGCAGGAAATTAATTGTTTAACTGAGCTTTACAAATTATTATAAACAAAAAAAGTCCTGATATTAATATCAGGACTTTTTTAATCTTTTAGAAAGGAATAAATTATTCTCCTTATTTTACAGTTGATGCAGCTTTATCTTTTTTAGAAGATTTTGCTTTGTCTTTAGAACAACAAGCTTTTTTTTCACTACCCTTTTTTGCTGAACAAGCTTTTTTTAAATTTCCTTTTTTTGCTGAACAAGCTTTTTTTGAATCTCCTTTTTTACATGTTTTTTTATCGTGTTTACAATCTTTCTTTTTACAACCTTTGTCATCGTCAGATTGTACAGTGTCAAAGCTAGTAGTTGAAGCTGTAGCTGTAGCAAAACTTGAAGTTGCTACAAATCCGATAAATGCAATTGCTAATAATAATTTTTTCATAATAAATATCTTTAATTTTTAAGCCACTAAAGTAACGAAAATTGAAGTGTCAATATGTTAAGCTTTGTTAAATTTTGCTATGGTAGTGATTCCACCTTTAACTTTTTCGTTTAATTTAACGTTTAATTCTACATCTAAAGGAAGTAATAAATCTACTCGAGAGCCAAATTTAATAAAACCACATTCTTGATTTTGATTAACCGCGTCACCTTCTTTTCCATAAAAAACGATTCTTCTTGCAAGTGCGCCTGCAATTTGTCTAAATAATACAGTCCTTCCTTTGCTATCTTCTACAACAGCTGTAGTTCTTTCATTTTCTGTAGATGATTTAGGGTGCCATGCTACTAAAAATAATCCAGGATGATACTTATAGTACTTAAGCATACCTGCTATTGGATATCTGTTAATATGTACATTTAAAGGTGACATAAATACAGAGACTTGTAGCCTTTTTTCGTTGAAGAATTCTGTTTCTTCAACTTCTTCAATAACTACAACAGTTCCATCTGCAGGAGAAACAATTTCATCCTCTTTTGGCACCCAATTTCGAGTAGGACTTCTAAAAAACTGTACAATTACTAGTGTAAGAAACCCTGTAACAACATATCCAATGATTTTTATACTCATGAAATCATTCAAAAAGTAATGAATAGCTCCATTTATAATAATTGTAAATAATAGCACAATAATTAATGAGGGTATTCCTTCTTTATGAAATTTCATAGGTTTAATTTAAATAAAAATAACATTTCTAGCTTATTAAATATAAGTAAGAATAAATAAATGGGATAGATATTAAAAGACCATCAAAACGATCTAAAATTCCTCCATGACCAGGCAGTATGTTTCCAGAATCCTTAATGTTTAAACTTCTTTTTAACATAGATTCTACTAAATCTCCTAATCCTCCAAAAATGGCAACTAAAATCGAAATAACAATCCAATTAGTTAAATCTAAATTAGTAAAGAATAAAGATAGAATATATGCTGCTGCAAGAGTTAGTAATCCGCCTCCAAATGAACCTTCCCAAGTCTTTTTAGGTGAAATTCGTTCGAATAATTTGTGTTTTCCAAAAAATCGACCTGCTAAGTATGCCCCAGTATCATTGGTCCAAAGCATTATAAAAAAACCTAATATTATTTGAAAGCTGTATTCGTTTGTAAAACTATTTACTGCATAAAATCCTAAATGAAATAGCATTGCAAAAGGAATAACAATGTAGCTAATACCTAATAAAGTGTATGCGATATTAACAAATGGATTTTCGTTTGTTCTATAAAGTTCAATTAAAAAAGTAATTAAAATCATTATTATAGGAATGAAAACAAACTTGATTGGGCTTATGTCTAAAGCAATTAAGCATAAGATTAATATTAAACTAAATCCTGTTAATGTTCCCCAAAACCTTATAGGTTTTATCACTTTAGATTTTTTTACCAATCCATAGAATTCATCAAGTCCAATCAGAACGATTAAGCTAAATAAGCTCATTGCAATTATTTCATTAAAATAAATGCCTGCAATTATGGTTAAGATAAATATAAATCCTGTAATAGTTCTTGTTAACATTACTATAAATCGTTTTTTGAAATAATATGTTTAGTTCTCACTACATTTTCAGGGCTAACATGTAATTCTATCTCAGCATTCATTAAATGTGTGTGCATAGAATCCATCTTATCAACTATCACAACATTAATTCCATTATCTTCTAACACAGACTTTACAATATTAGCATTGTTGGGATTATTACTCTTATATATAACAACCCAATTAGACATCTTTAGTGTTTTCTTCAGGATTTTTTTCAGGTTCATTTTTATCAGTAGAGTTTTCTTCAGCTATAGGTTCAGCTTTTACATTTTCACTTTCAGCTTTAACTTCTGGTTCTTCTACTTTATGAGTTACCTCTTTTTTCTTAGAGATTTTTTTCTCTTTTTTTAATTCAGCTTCAAATTCACTTTTACCAAAAATCAATTCTAAATCATCTCTAAAAAGGACTTCTTTTTCAAGAAGTTTATCTCCTAATAAAATTACTTTATCCTTATTTTGTCTTATTATTTCAAGCGTTCGTTGGTATGATTTTTCTATCATAACTTTAACTTCTTCATCTATAAGCTCAGCTGTTTTTTCACTATAAGGTTTAGTCATTGAATATTCGTTCTGACCAGAAGAATCATAAAAACTAATGTTTCCAACTTTCTCACTTAAACCATAAATACTAACCATAGCATAAGCTTGTTTGGTTACTTTCTCTAAATCACTTAAAGCGCCAGTAGAAATTTTACCAAAAAATACTTCTTCTGCGGCTCTTCCACCTAAAGCAGCAGCCATTTCATCTAATAGTTGCTCTGTAGTAGTTATTTGTCTTTCTTCTGGCAAGTACCATGCTGCCCCTAAAGATCTTCCCCTAGGAATAATGGTAACTTTAATAAGAGGGTTTGCATATTTAACTAACCAACTCACTGCTGCATGACCAGCTTCATGGTATGCAATAGCCTTCCTTTCGTGATCAGATATAATTTTATTTTTCTTTTCTAATCCACCAATAATTCTATCAACAGCATCTAAGAAATCTTGCTTCGTTACTTTTTTCTTATTACTCCTTGCAGCTATTAAAGCTGCTTCGTTACATATATTAGCAATATCAGCACCAGAAAAACCAGGTGTTTGTTTTGCTAAAAACTTAACATCAACTGATGCGTCAGTTTTTAGAGGCTTTAGATGTACTACAAAAATTTCTTCTCTCTCAGTAAGTTCAGGTAAATCAACTTGAATTTGTCTATCAAATCTACCAGGTCTAACTAATGCTCGATCCAAAACATCTGCTCTGTTGGTTGCTGCTAAAACGATAACGCCATTGTTGGTACCAAACCCATCCATTTCTGTTAAAAGTTGGTTTAATGTGTTTTCTCTTTCATCGTTACCACCTTGCATTCCACCTTTACCTCTTGCTCTTCCTATGGCATCAATTTCATCTATAAAAATTATAGAAGGAGCTTTTTCACTTGCTTGTTTAAACAAATCTCTCACTCTTGATGCACCAACACCAACAAACATCTCAACAAAATCAGAACCTGAAAGTGAAAAGAAAGGAACTTTAGCTTCACCAGCAACGGCTCTAGCTAATAATGTTTTTCCAGTTCCTGGAGGACCTACTAAAAGTGCTCCTCTTGGAATTTTAGCTCCTAAATCTGTATATTTTTGAGGCTTTTTTAAGAAGTCAACGATCTCCTGAACTTCTTCTTTAGCTCCTTCTAAACCTGCAACATCTTTAAATGTTGTTTGTGTTCCTTTTTCTTTATCAAATATTTGAGCTTTAGATTTTCCAATACTAAATATTTGTCCAGGACCACCAGCTCCAGAGCCTCCACCCATTCTTTTCATCAAGAAAAACCAAATAGCAACAATAATTAAAATGGGGAAAAGCATTCCTAACATTCCTCCTAACCAATCTTCTTCGGAAGTTACGTTGTATTTTAGTTGGTGTTTACTTTCTGAGTATTTCTTTAAATCAGCATAAATACCATCTTCTGAAAAATATTTAAAACTAAAGTGTGGACCTTTGTTTTTAGCAGAAGAGATTAGAGGGGATTTGACTTTGCTTTTGTAAGCTTCTAATTCTAATGCATCATCATTAAGTGTAATTCTAACTTCTTTTTTGTTACTTACAATTACTACTTCTTTTACGTGATCGTTTTCAACCATTTGGTTAAATTCAGATTCTGTAATTGATGATGAAGTGCCACCGAAATTTACGAGTTGAAGTGCCAATAAAGCTAAACCGATTAAGGCATATATCCAATAAAAGTTGTTTGGCTTTTTTGATCCTCCACCAATGGTGAATTTGTTCTTTTGTTTTTTCTTATTTTCCATTAACGTAAGTTATTCTTCTATTTTAGTGATTTTAGCATCAGCCCAAAGCCCATCTATATTATAGAAATCTCTTGCTTCTTCTTTAAAAATGTGAACAACTGTATTCACATAATCTAAGATAATCCATTCAGAATTTCCAAAACCTTCTTTTTTCCATGGCCTATCACTTAGTGTTTCTCTCACTTCTCTTTCTGCTGATGCAGCCAATGAACTAACATGTGTGCTTGATGTTCCGGTGCAAACAATAAAATTATCGCAAACTGCGTTTTCTATTGGACCTAAGTCTATAGAAACTATGTTTTCACCTTTTAACTCTTGTAATCCTTTAATCACAACATCGGATAATATCTGTGTTGCTTTTATTCCTTTAGTCTTTGCCATTCAAAAATTCAATCAATTTAGTGTGCAAAATAACGAATAATCCATGAGCAATTTAGCTTTGTTTAAATATTTAGTTAAACTTTCATAACCATATTTTTATAAATAAATTTGACAAAATGTTTAAACGATTATTTATAGGAGAAAAGCGAATTAATTTAACGGAAATTAATTCTACTAACGCGTTTATGAAACAATTGATTCAAAATTCTGATAATGAAGTTGAAGGGTTTATTGTAACCACAAAAAGTCAAACAAAGGGAAGAGGGCAGCAAGGAAATACATGGAAAAGTGAGCCTGGTAAGAATTTAACGTTTTCTATTTATCTTAAACCCAATATTCTCGTTCAAAATCAATTTATACTAAGTAAGTTAGTTTCGTTAGGAATTACTGATTTTTTATTAGACTTAGGTTTGCAAAATGTTCATATAAAATGGCCGAATGATATTTATTGTGGGCAACAAAAAATTGCAGGTATCTTAATTGAGAATGCCCTTAAAATCAATAAAGTTTATAGTACTGTTGTAGGTGTTGGATTAAATGTTAATCAGTTAAATTTTAATGCTATAAATAACCCTACATCAATTATTAAGGAAATAGGAGTGGAACAAGATTTACAAGCGATGTTGAATCAAGTTTTATTTTTTATTGAAAAACGTTATATTTCTTTAAAACAAGGAAAAGGAAAGGTGATTGATGCCAATTACCTTGATTTACTATTCGGAATAAATCAACTACTCCACTTTAAAGTTGGAGAGGAAATTTTAAGTGGAGAAATTAAAGGTGTTAATTCTATTGGGAAACTCCAAGTTTTAATTGATAATCAACTAAAGAAATTTGATTTAAAAGAGATTGAATTTTTAATTAATTAAGAGTGAATATCTGCTAAAGCTATAACTAAATCATTCATAAATCCGGTTAAGGGTTTTTCAACCATCATTTTCATAAAAGGATTAACATTTCCTTCAAAAACTATTTTGGCAAGGCACTTTCCGTCTTTTTCTTCTAAAAAGATATTAAAAGTAAATTTAAAAGGAGTCTTCCCAAAAGAGTCAAAATAAATTAAGGAATTAGGAGTAGCGGCTACACGTTTTAAGCCTAAAACTCCCATGCTTTTAACTTTCATACTACATGTTTCAGTAGTAGATTCCCAATCGCTAATTTTACTCTGAGGAAATAATGGCTTCAAATTATTGGTGTCCATCAAAAAGTTATAAATAACCTCTTGAGTCGCATTAATTTCTTTATGAGTTGTTTCTATTTTCACTTTTTATAAGGCTCTTATTTGTTTGGAGTCCATGTGCTTGGAGATTTTCTCCATTCAGATAATGAATCTGTATCCGTTTCTGAAACATAGTTAGCACTTACTGCAGCTTTTAACATTGAATCATAATCACTTAATGTAACTAGGTCACACTTGCTTTCTTTAAAGTTTTTTTCAGCCACATCAAATCCATAAGTGAAAATGGCAACCATTCCTAAGATATTACAACCGTGTTCTCTTAAAGCTCTAACAGCTTTTAAACTACTTCCGCCAGTTGATATTAAATCTTCAATAACCACCACCTTTTGATCTGCAAAAATATCACCTTCAATCATATTTTGCATTCCGTGACCTTTAGAAGCAGATCTAACATAAGCAAAAGGCAATCCCATTGCTTCAGCGACTAAAGCACCTAAAGCTATACCGCCTGTTGCAACACCTGCAATGATTTCAACGTTTGGATAACGTTCATTTATAGCATCAACAAATTGCTGACGAATATAAGTTCTTACCGGAGGATATGATAACGTTTTTCTATTGTCACAATAGATTGGAGAGTTCCAACCAGATGCCCATTGAAATGGGTTTGTAGGATTCAATTTAATAGCTTTAATTTGTAATAACGATTCAGCTATTTTTAAGGCAGATTGAGTGTTTAATATCATGGTGCAAATGTATAAAGTTTTTGTAAACGAAAAGGTAATTTGTTTTACTAATAATGAAGAAAATTGTAATCAATTTGACCAGAAGTTAGTACTCCATTTTTTTTCGAGAGAATATATCCCTTTTTTATTGTTACTGTTAAATGGTGAGGATAAAAAGAATATTGCAATTGTAGTAACTGATTGTGAAGTGGCTTTTATGGAATTTCAGAAATTTTTTAAAATAATAAGAGCAGCAGGGGGCATTGTATCAAATAAGAACAATGAAAAACTTTTTATTTATCGGTTAGATAAATGGGATTTGCCAAAAGGTAAAATTGAAAAAGGTGAAGAAATTAAAACCGCTGCAATTAGAGAGATAGAAGAAGAGTGTGGGATTGCTGATTTAACCATTCAAAATCAATTACAGGATACTTATCATGTTTACACATTTAAAGGCCAGTTAATTTTAAAACAAACGTATTGGTTTGAGTTAACTAGTTCCTTTGATGGAGAATTAGTTCCGCAATTAGAAGAAGATATTACTAAGGTAGAATGGTTAACTAATGCTGATATTGAAAATAAGGTGTTAGTGAATACCTATGCTTCAATTAAAGAGTTACTCTAAATTATTGATTTATTAACTCGTAGATATCTTTATCTATATTAGCCTCAGTGGCTCTTTCGGCAGTTCCTCCAGGGCGGCCTGCAGGAAATCTTACTACTTTTAAGTTCTCATCAATTAATACATAGGTTGGGAAAGTGGCAACACTATAATTAGATAAAATGGTTTTATCTTTTCCTACATGCAAGAAACTCCAAGTGTAAGCCTCATTTTTCGATAAGAAGGTAGTCATCTTAATAAAATCATTGTCAGCACAAATGCTAATAAACTCTATTTTACCTTTATACTTTTTGTAAAGTAGTTGCATTATTTTCATTTCTTTCTGACTAGGAATACTCCAGTTCGTCCAAAAGTTAATGTAGACTGGTTTTCCTTTAAAACTGTTTAAAGAGATGCTTTCATTGTCTTTATTTTTTAATTCAAAACCGGGAGCTGTACTTCCAATTCCAAATTTACTTTTAGTCATTTTATCAATAATATTAGCAGCAATAACCTTGTGGGTAGGATATCTTGACGTTGCTTTAACTTCGTTAAGGATAGTAATAATATTTTTTTTAGTAAAATACTTACTTCTACTTACTTCTAGTAGCCCATTTAACATAAAGAGATTTTTAAATTCATCATTTTCTAAAAAAGGATATTTACTTAATGCTTTTAATAAACCGGTATAACTCGCGTTATCATTAATAGCTTTAGAAATGTCAAAACCCTCTAACGTTACAGAAAGTGTTTTAAATTCGCCTCTAAAAAAGGATTTAAAAAAGCTGATATATTCGGGATTGGTGTATAAAACTGGTTTTTCATCTAAATAGGCGAGGTATAGTTTCGCTTTAATGTTGTTTCCTTTTTTTATATCTGTTTTTTTGTAAGAAACATCTAAAGAGGTTTGTGTTGAAGCAATACTATAATTAATATAATCGGTAATAAAATGAGCATTTACGTTTTCAAATTCTTTTACCATTTTTATTTGAAAGGCTTTTAATTTTACTTCTATAGAATGATTTCGTTTTTCGAATAAAGCTCTATTTTCAGCAATAAAAGCATCATATTTCCTATTAAATTTTCCAATTTGTTGGTTCATTTCTGTTGGAACAGGGAAACTAAAATTTAAAGAAAGTTGTTTGTCGTAAATTCTTCCTTTATTCATTTCAGCACTATATGAAAGATTAAGGTTGTAAACTTCGCCTGGTTGTACAAAAAAAGATGTTATTTTATCTTCAATTTTCACATATACTTTTTTTACTTCAGAGGTTTCAAAATTAAAATTGAATGCTCCATTACTTTCAATAGTAGTAAAACCTAAGTCTAGTTTTTTTGATGTGATATAATCAGAATAGGTAAAGAGTTCAAGTTCTTTTCCTTTAAACTGACTAGCATTTCCTTTAACTGTAGTTGTACTTGCAATTAAGTTCGAAGTAGAAAAAAGAAAAGATAGAATGAATAAGAGTTGTGTTTTTTTCAAAATTATAAGTTGTTTTTGATTGCAGCCGGAACAAACTGTTCAACGTTTCCGCCATTGATTAGTATATCACGTACAATTGTAGAATTTATTGCAGCAAGCTCAGGAATTGTAGGCATAAAAATGGTTTCAATATCATTGTCCATTGCTTTATTCATTTGTGCAATAGAGTTTTCGTACATATAATCGGCACTGTTTCTAATCCCTCTTAAAATGTAATTGGCATTAACAGACTTGCAAAAGTCAATGGTTAAACCGGTGTAGCTTATCACTTCAGTTTTGGGGTTGTTATTAAATGTAAGTTTAATAAATTGGGTACGTTCCTCTAAATTGAAATGATACTTTTTAGCTGAGTTTTTACCAATAGCAATAATAATTTTATCGAAAAGCGGTAATGCTCTTTCTATAATATCTTGATGACCTTTTGTTATTGGATCAAACGAACCGGGGAAAATAGCAATTTTCATATCAAATCATTTATTTGTTTCAAAGATACTCAAAACTATAATAGTTTTAGATTTCTGTAAAATGTGTTTAACCGAAGGTTTTTGTCTTGAAAAAAAGTGTTTATTTTTTTAGTTTGTCACCCTGAGTTTATCGAAGGGTAGATAAACGTAGAAAAAATCAATATTTTTTTTGAAAAGCTAAACATATAGTGCGAGAGCACGTTACTTTTGGGTAGTTCGTTTAACGACAACTTGCAAAAGTTTTAGACACCCACTTACAAAATGAATGGCACTTTTCTGCAGAACTGTAAAAAAAGGGATAGCTTTACGCAGCCAAAATGCAATATACAGCTTGTTGGCAAATCGTTAATTACTGTTTTACAATCTTTTTAGTTATTGTTCTTTCTTCTGTAATTAATTGAATGAAGTAAATCCCATCTGATAAATCAGCCACATTTACAACGCTTAAGTCTGTAGTAATTGTTTTAATGATCTTACTAGATAGGTCAGTAATAACAACATTAGAATCCAATAATAAATTTATTTAGGACGGAATTGTGTCGAAAAAAACATTTAACTTCACAGTTCATTATCAACTAATTATATGAAGAAAATTATTATATGCAGTATTTTTATTACAACTTGTTTTTTATCATTACAAGCTCAATCTTGGCAGACACTTAATAGCACAAGCTTTCAAAGGCATCATACAATTAGTTTCAGTATTAATGATATGGGGTATTCCATCGCTGGATCTAATACTCAAGGTCGTTCAAAAAATGTACAGGAATATGACCCTGTGAATGATTCATGGACAAATTTAGGTGATTATCCCGGTCCAGCAAGAGCCCAGGGAATTGGTCAAACTTGGAATGGAAAGGGGTATTTTGGTTTTGGGTCAGAAAATAGTGGTGCTTTATTGACTGATTTGTGGGAATTTGATCCAATAGGCTTCACTTTTACACAGTTACCCTCATGCCCTGGTGTAGGTAGAACACACCCTGCCCTTGTTATTTTAAATGGGAAAATTTATACTGGAATGGGCTCTGGCAATAGTGGTAACTTGTCTGATTGGTGGGAATACGATATTACTTCTCAAATCTGGACACAGAAAACAAGTATTCCTATAGGAAGACATCATCCCTATCAGTTTGTTCTAAATGGTAATATATATGTTGGCTCAGGACATCAGAGTTCTTGGTATAAATATGACCCTTTAAGTGATACTTGGACGGCAGTTGCTTCATTAGACACTAGAGTAGCAGGAACTCAATTTAATTATAATGGGAAAGGCTATGCTTTGAGTGGGGTTACTACTGGCCATACATTTTACGCTACTGGTGAATTTCATGAGTACGATCCTATTAGTGATAGCTGGAATACATTAAATCCCCATCCAGGAAATTCTTTGTGGGCACCAGGTTCATTTATTATAGACAGTTATGTTTATGTTTACACGGGAACAACAGGGGCAACAGGAACTTCTATTCTTGGCTCTTATAGCCAATCCATGTTTAGGTACCCGCTTAGTAATGGTACTGATACTCAAGTAGCTTGTGATTCTTTAAGATGGATAGATAATATTTTATACACAGCAAACAACACAACAGTAACACATATATTACAAAACGTTGCAAACACTGATTCGGTAGTAACATTAAACTTAACTATTGATGTGGTAGATGTTACTGTAACGAATAACTCACCAATATTAACTGCTAATCAATCTGGCGCTACATATCAATGGTTAGATTGTGATAATGGTAATGTTGTTATCCCATCTGAAACTAGTCAATCATACACAGCTACAACAAGTGGAAACTATGCAGTAGAAGTTTCTTTAGGATCTTGTGTTGATACATCAGCCTGTGAAAATATTTCGGTAGTTGGAATTAATGAAAATATATTTGGAGAAACTATTAGTATTTATCCAAATCCAACAAGTGGAGTTGCAACTATTAATTTAGGAACAATTAAAGCGGCTACGATAACAATATTGGATATAACAGGTAAAGAATTATATAACATTAATCAAGTAAATGAATCACAAGTAGAGGTTTCATTATCGGATTATAGTAAAGGAATTTACTTTATTAAAATACAAAGCAACAACCAACAAAAAGTTGTTAAACTGATTAAGCAGTAATTAAAAGATAAACAAATTATATAACCCAAAGAAGAGTGTGAACTATGTCTCTTTGCAATGCCTTTATGTTTGCCAACAACCGGGTATTTGTTATTAGTGACACATACACACCTCATGGTTTTATACCAAATTTAGTAATTCAATAGGACTTTTTATGGTTTCTATATTGGTAATTGCAACCTGAGTATAAATTTCAGTTGTTTTTGTACTGCTATGTCCCAATAAAACTTGAATTTGAAGCAAGTCTGTTCCGTTCTCTAGCAAATGAGTCACAAAACTATGCCTAAGAATGTGGGGAGTAATTCTTCTTTTAATATTAGCCTTATTACAAGCATTGCGTATAATTTTAGAAACGCTAGATCCAGTATATTGTTTGCCCTTTATTCCCTCAAATAAATAGATTTCAGGATTCCAAACCTTAAAATAGAGCCTCAAATCATCTAGTACAGATCTACTTAAAATAGTTATTCTGTCTTTCCCTCCTTTACCATTAATAACATTGATAATCATACGTTT
>JASJIW010000043.1:0-4132 GCA_037624665.1 Flavobacteriales bacterium | reverse complement strand
GCAGGAACAATAACTCCAGCTAGTGGGCAACATATTGAAGGTACAATAGTTGAACTTACTGCAATTCCAAATGTAAAATGGGAGTTTAAAGAATGGGCAGGAGATTTAACAGGTACAGATAATCCTAAAGAAATTATTTGGAACAATTCTATAACAGTAACAGCAATATTTGAGGAACAATCTCCTTTTTATTTAGATGAAAATGGGGTCACTATTAAAGCAAGGGATTGGGTTACAGCAGGAACTACGGGAGAATTAGATGGAGTTACTTATACTGCTGTAGATATTGACAAATTAAAATTAATGTTTACTAAAGAAGAAGATGTTAGTAAAGTGGTTACTACACTAATAACAGATATGTCAGATTTGTTTGAAAATGCTCCGATAGAAGAACGTGCTTATCAAACTTGGCTGGTGGAATTTAATCCTGATATTTCTTCTTGGGATGTAAGTAATGTAACTAATATGTCTAATATGGTTGGAGGAGCCTGGCGTGAGTTTCATTTTAATCAAGATATAAGCAAATGGGACGTAAGTAAAGTGACTAATATGAGCGGAATGTTTAACAATGCTTTTTTATTTAATCAAGATATAGGAGAATGGGATGTAAGTCAGGTTGCGGATATGAGTTTATTGTTTGGCACAGACCAATACCAATATACGTCTAATTTCAATCAAGATATTGGAAGTTGGGATGTGAGTAAAGTCACTAATATGGAAAAAATGTTTGCTTTTTCTACTGTTTTTAATCAAGATATAGGTAATTGGGATGTAAGTAATGTAACTAATATGTCATTGATGTTTATAGGGGATAAATATTATCGCGGAATGTCTAATTTCAATCAAGATCTTGGAAGTTGGGATGTGAGTAAAGTCACTAATATGTCATTGATGTTTAGCAACTCATTATTCAATCAAGATATTGGAGGTTGGGACGTAAGTAATGTAACTAATATGTCATCGATGTTTAAGGATGCTGAAGCATTCAACAAAGACATTGGAAGTTGGGATGTGAGTGAGGTAACTAATATGGGTTGGTTATTTAAAGAAGCTACTGCTTTTAATCAAGATATTGGAGATTGGGATGTAACTAATGTTACTATTATGGGTTATATGTTTCATATAGCTCAATTATTTAATCAAGATTTAACTAGATGGTGTGTTTTAAATATTCCTGAAGAACCTGATGCTTTTTCTATTTCATCAGCTTTAACAGAAACCAACAAACCTATTTGGGGAACTTGTCCTGATTAGGTATATCCTATTCTTTTAATTCAGGCACTTCTAAACGGCTTAAGTAGATTAGACTATTAATGAAGTGTTTATTAAAACTAATACATTAGATTTGAATAATAATGAATGATATCATATGATGAAGAATTTTTTTATAATTGCTGTTGTATCTATGATGTTTGCCTCTTGTAGTAATGATTCTGACGATAACGTTTTACCATTGAACACAGTTGAAGGTAAATGGTTATGGTCTCCAGACCTTGAAGATAGAACGTTGGCAAATACAATGTATGAATTTGTAGATGGCATTAGATATAAATCTTATGCAAATTGCTGGCCTGAACTTTGTACTGATGCAGATTGGAATGCACTAGGTAGTTCAGATAGAATTCCAGGTGAACAAACTTATACATTTGATGAAAATACTTTAACAATTGATGAAACTGCTAATGCAGTTACATTTGAATGTGATGGGGGTATAATGTATTTTCCAAATGGTGCTAAATTTTGGAGATTAAGTTCTGACTGCAATTAAACCAGAGACAACTCTTCTTTTTTCAATTCAGGGAGTTCCAAAATACGTAAATAGATTAGAGGTATATTTATAACTCACAAAATTATTTTTATTACCAGACAAATAAATGTATTTAAGGTCACCAGAAAAGTCATAACAAGTAAGTTCTCTTATCTCACGATGAGGTCTTAAAAGACATCCATAAGTTATTAGATAACATAGATATAACTGTTTATTACATACTTTAATATCTTCAAGTATTTCATTGCTATTATCAAAAGGTTTGTGAAGTGTTGAGGTTGGTTTCTTTAGTTTTACACTTTGCACTAAATTAGGTTTAAACTCATTTAATAATGGACTTAAAGCACCTTTTACGGTTCTTTGTGTCTTAGCACTTTAATTTAGGTCTAATAAGAAATTTTCTAATGTGTGATGGTTGCAGTTTATCAAATGTAAGGTTCTTTATTTGTTACTCACTCTCATTACGTTGCTATAAGGTAATAATGCTTAGCATCATTTATAAAGCGTTCAGAATATCCTTGTGCTTTCTTTGTTTCCAAACTTTGATTAAGTACTTGAATAACTGAGAAGGGAACTTCTTTAACTTCCTTTTTCTTTGGTTGAGGTCTCCAAACTTCTCTTAACTTCAATTCAAAACCTGCTTTGAGTAGGGCAGGGTTGTCTTTAGATTTTAGATTTACATTGATAGCTTTTCCATTCCAGTAGTGGTGACGCTTTTTTTTGCAGTAAACTCAAAAACATTACTTAAAACTAGTGATTAATTTGGCAAATTTAATAGAGGCCCACAGCCCTAATATTGAAAAAACAACAAGCATTGAAAACACATACTGATGCCCAATGATTCCGGGGTATGTGTCTAATAAGTAGCCAATAACGGGGCTTGCAAATATATCAGGGGTATATCCAACTACAGAAATGATCCCTACCGCAGTTCCTGTCAATACGAGTGGAATACGCCCTTCTTGCATAAGAGAAAAGTATAAAGCACGAATAGCATAGGTTCCTGTAGCGACCACAATTAAGGAAAAGAAAAACACATAATTCATGTCTACTTGAACGATTCCAAATGAAAAGATTAAAGCGCCAATTAACATAATAATAAAACCAATAATAATTAAATGAATATAGCTTTTATTATTTGCAAACAATGCAATTAGCAAGCACACTAGTGGACGAAGATACATTTGTAATGACCCTATGTTTGCAGCTTCTAAATTATTAAAATTCATAACATTAGAGGCATAGAGCGAGTAAATGTCGGTAACTTTATATCCAACATATGCCGCTATAATGATAAACATGATAAGCCAAACGGATTGGATTTTTAAAACAGATTTGATATTAGGTATTAAAGAAGCATTCTTATTTGTAACGCCCTCTTGACTTGATTTCATTAAAACAATTACAAGGATTCCTGTTAAGAACACAATAAATGATGAGAATAATATCACATATCTGAACGCATTTTTACGTTCAGGCAAGCTAGCCAATTCTATGTCATTTGTTAAAAATAGAGAAAAAATAAGCACTCCTAAAGTACCCATAGAGGCGGCTACTAAACCTCTTCCTCCATCTAATAACCCGAAAGCTTCCCCTTGACTTTTTGAGCCGCCCCAAACGCGTGTTGCTTTTATCATGGCTCCCCAAAATAAAAAAACCGTTGTGAAACCCCAATACCCCCATAGGAGTTGTAGCATAAAATAGGAGGGGTAAGTAGCTAACAAAAGCCCCCCTAAAGCAGTAAAAAAGAGCGATAAAGCGATTAATATTTTAGGTTTAAATTTATCTGAAAGAACTCCACCGTAAACATAAGAGAGTATAGCCACTGTTCCATAAATAGAGAATAAACCGCCTAATTGTAGATTCGTTAAATTAAATACTTCTAAAAATGTAGGTCTAAAGACTCTCGCTAATACATAGGGTAATAAAAAAATTAATTCTCCTGAAAGTATTAAAAGAGTGATACTTAAAAAAGAACCTTTCTTAAGTTCTGAATCTTTCAATTTTATGTTTTTATTGGTGACCCACAAGATACATTAATTAATAAGATTGTGTTTTATAGATTTTTAATTGTGTTCAAAATTATACTTTATAAAAAGTGGTACCGTTTTTCTATTTAATACCGTTTTGTGGTGCTAAATTATTTTAAACAAGTGACTTAGACTTTTTTAGTTTAGCTAAAAAATAATTTTTTATATTTTAGTGTTATGAATAAAACAACTTTTATTTTCTGGTTTCTCTCGTTTTCGTTTTTTGGAGTTCATTCTCAAAATTATCTAGAGATGATTAATTCTGATAATTTTACGGTTCAGGAAATTCAAAATTCAGCCACTGAGTATTTTAAAAACAAAGACAAAGGCAGAG
>JASJIW010000042.1:0-17631 GCA_037624665.1 Flavobacteriales bacterium | reverse complement strand
AACATTGCTTCACTACAAAGGTATTCTCTTACCGAAGATCTTAATACCGCTAAACCATCAGCAGTTCTTGAATATGGTGTAGCTCCTGAACCTTTTAATTGTATAGCCCATTGTTGCTCATTGTGTGTAATCTCTCCTAAATTTATCGCTCGTCCATCTCCTAACTGTCCAGCCCAATGTCCAAATTGGTGTCCACCATAACACATCGCGTAAGGAGTCGTATTTTCAATGAGTTTGTTTCCTGTAAAAACCTTTAAGAATGCTTCAGACAAAACATCTTCTTCAGATATTCCTAATAATTCTGCAACTTCAGGTGACGTATGAACAATTTCTGGAGTTTCCGTTTTAGTTGGTGATACAAAAGAATAACAAGCCTCACTCACCTGTCTTCTTGTGTTTTCTTGAATCCGATCTGCCGGAAGTTCCTTTAGAAATGTATCGTTTACTTGAAATTTCATTGTTATGTGTCTTAGTTACTTCAAAATTAGCCATTTTGTGTTTGATGCATTACTTTTACAGCATGGGATTAACAAACAACGACATATTAAAAAAGCTAAGAGTAGCACTTAAATTAAGAGATGATGAAATCGTTAAAATTTGTGCATTAGTAGATTTTACAATTTCTAAAAGCGAATTAGGTGCTTTATTTAGAAAAGAAGACCACCCTAATTACATGGAGTGTGGCGATCAAATTTTACGTAATTTCTTAAATGGATTGGTTATTCACATGAGAGGACCAATGCCTCCTAAAAAAACAAACTCCTAAAAAATGAGTTTCTTAAAAACATTAGTTGGCTTAGTTTTTTCAGCCATATTGTTTAATTCTTGTGCTCAAACTGAAACAAAAATGGACGGAAAGATACTTTACGATGTCGCTATTGATAATATTGATGGAGATTCTATCGATTTAAACGATTATAAAGGAAAGTTTATTCTATTTGTTAATGTAGCTTCAGAATGTGGATTTACACCTCAATACAAAGAGTTACAGGAATTATATGCTCTGCACAAAGAAGATCTAGTAATTATAGGCTCACCTTGTAACCAGTTTGGGAAACAAGAACCAGGAAATACTGAAGACATTAAAACCTTTTGTAGTAAAAATTATGGTGTAACATTTTTAATTACTGAAAAGATTGAGGTAAAAGGAGCCAATCAACACCCTTTATACAAATGGCTTACCTCAAAAGAAATAAATGGCTCTAAAAGTTCTAGTGTTAAATGGAATTTTCAGAAATACTTAGTTGGAAGAGATGGCGAGTTGATTGATTACTTTTACAGTATTACTTCTCCTCTCAGCAAAAAAATTACTAAAAAATTAAAGCATTAATACCAACGCTTTTTCTTTTGTTTAGAAGCAACAGATTTTCTTCCTTTTTTATGCTTACTCCCTTGTTTTTTATGGATTTGAGGTTTTTCTTTTGGATCTAATGGATATGGATGCTCTTCCTCTACTTTTATTATCTTAGAGATTAGGCGTTGAATGCTAATTACATAAGGTTTTTCTTCTGCAGCACAAAAAGAATAAGCAGTCCCAGTGTTTCCTGCTCGTCCTGTTCTTCCAATTCTGTGTACATATAATTCTGGAATATTTGGTAAATCAAAATTTACTACAGCATCTAAATTATCAACATCAATACCTCTTGCAGCAACATCTGTCGCAATTAAAATATTAACCAATCCATCTTTTAAACTGTTTAATGCTTCTTGACGAGCAGCTTGAGATTTATCTCCGTGAATCGTTGCTACTTTATAACCATTCTTTTGTAAAGCTTGTTCTAACTTATCTACACCAAATTTGGTTCTTCTAAAAATAATAATATTCCCTTTAATTGTATTGCGCAGTAAATGCAAACACAATTCTATCTTTTTAGCAATAGGAACGTAAAACAAACGCTGCTCTACACTTTTTGCTGTTGATGCTACAGGAGAAACCGAAACGATCTCAGGATTACGTAAAACGCTATTTGCTAGCGCCATTACTTTAGCAGGCATTGTAGCCGAAAACAATAATGTTTGCTTGTACTCTGCACACAATTTATTGATCTTATTGACATCCTCAATAAAACCCATATCCAGTAATAAATCAGCTTCATCCAACACTAACACTTCAACTTTACTAAGTTTAGCATAGTTTTGTTTTGCTAAATCCAAGAGCCTTCCAGGAGTTGCAATTAAAATATCTACCCCTTTATTTAAACGCTCAATTTGTGGCTCAATAGCTGTTCCACCATAAACAACACCTGTTCTTAAATTTGTATATTTCCCGTAGGATTTAAAACTTTCGTGAATCTGTTCTGCCAACTCTCTGGTCGGACTAACAATTAACGCTTTAATATCCTTTCCTCTTCTAACAGTATCTTGACTGTTAAATAAGATTTGAAGAATAGGCAAAGCAAAAGCTGCTGTTTTTCCTGTTCCGGTTTGAGCCGAAGCAATTACATCTTTTCTATCTAAAACAATTGGAATTGTTTGTGCCTGAATTGGTGTTGGAGTCGTATAATTCTCCTCTGCTAATCCTTTTAAAATTGCATCGTTTAATGCCAGTGTTCCAAATTTCATACTCTTGTTGTAAATTAAAGTGCAAAGGTAGTAAAGTTAAACCGATACATGTTTTAGTTTTTCATAGTCAATTGCACTCTTTTTCTTGCTAAATCAACAGAAAGAACTCTTACATTAACTTGCTGATTTAACTTAACAATTTCCTGAATATTAGTAACAAAAGAGTTTGAAATTTCTGAAATATGAACCAAACCAGATTCTTTTATTCCAATATTTACAAAAGCTCCAAAGTTGGTAATGTTATTGATTGTACCAGTCAACTCCATTCCCTCGCTTAAATCAGCTATAGAATCAACACTATTAAATGTCACCTCTTCCAAAGCTTTACGAGGATCAATGGTTGGTTTCTGTAATTCAGTAACCACAAAGTTGATGGTATAACTATCGTATTTCTCTTTTAAAGTTTTAATTGTTTGTTCATCGATTGATTGCTTTCCGAATACATCCTCAATTTTAGACTTATTCAGTTGTAATAATTCTGAAACCAATCTATATGTTTCTGGATGTATAATCGTGTTATCTAAAGGGTTTTTTCCTTTTTCAATTCTTAAAAATCCAGCTGCTTGCTCGTAAGTTTTCTTTCCCATTTTAGGGACTTTCAATAACTGTTTACGCTCCGTAAAATTTCCATTTTCTTCGCGATAAGCAACAATATTTTTTGCCAAAGTAGCTCCTAAACCACTTACATGTGCTAATATTGGATAGGATGCCGTATTCAATTCTACGCCAACACTGTTAACACAAGAAGCAACTACTTCATCTAATTTTTGTTTTAATAAAGGTTGGTTTACATCATGTTGGTATTGACCAACACCTATCGATTTAGCATCAATCTTAACCAATTCAGCTAATGGATCAATTAATCTTCGGCCTATTGAAATAGCTCCTCTAACCGTTAAATCAAGATCAGGAAATTCATCTCTTGCAATTTCAGAAGCAGAATAAATACTTGCCCCTGCTTCATTTACCGAAAATACCTGAATAGTATAATCTTTAAACAGCGCTCTACATAGTTTCTCTGTCTCTAAGCCTGCTGTTCCATTACCAATAGCAACAGCCTCTATCTTATTTTTCTGAACTAAATTGAGTAATGTTTGTTTTGCTTCTTCTAGCTTATTTTGTGGAGGATGTGGAAAAATACTTGTATTCTCTGTAAAATCACCATTTCTATTTAAAACTGCAACCTTACATCCCGATCTAAAACCAGGGTCAATAGCTAGTATGTTTTTTGCTCCTAATGGAGATTGTAATAAGAGTTGTTTTAAATTCTCCGCAAATACACCAATTGAATCAATGTCTGCTTTTTCTTTTAACGTCTTCTTTATTTCAGATTCAAAGTTAGGCTGAAGAATTCTTTTATAAGCCTCTTCAATAGCACTATCATTAAAACGATTACGCTCATATCTATTCTGAATTTTATACTGGATATTTTGAATAGCTTTCTCCTCATCTACATCAATACTAAAATTAAGTATCCCTTCTTTATCGGCTCTAAATAATGCTAAAATTCTATGCGATGCCATTCGACTTACTTTCTCCGAGAATTTAAAGTAATTCTTATACTTTTCACCTCCCTCTTTCTTCCCTCTTTTTACTTTAGAACTAGCCAATCCAAAACGTTGGAACTGATTCCTCAATTGATCTCTTACCCATTTATCTTCAGCAATCCATTCTGCTAATATACTTACAGCACCTGCTAACGCTTGTTTCTCATCTTCTATTTCGCCTTTAACAAACGAAGCTGCTTTATCTTCAATAGCATTACTACTTCTATTTTCCTGAATAAAAAGAGCCAAAGGCTTCAAACCTTGTTCAATAGCCTTTTCTCCCTTAGATTTATGTTTTTGTTTATAAGGCAAATACAAATCTTCCAACTCCGTTAAAACCATTACAGATTCAATCTTAGATTTTAATTCGGGAGTTAACTTTCCCAGAGTATTAATCGCTTGTAGAATACTCTCTCTTCGTTTTATAAACCCATCCCAATATGCTTGACGGTCCTTAATGTTAATTAACTGAACTTCATCAAGGTTTCCTGTAGCTTCTTTTCTATAACGAGCCACAAAAGGGACAGTACCACCAGCGGTAAATAACTCTAATACTTTCTCAATGCTTATTGACGACAGGTTTAGTTCCTTGCTAATTTGTAATATAATATTCATCTATTCTTTATTATCTAATAATTCGACCACCTCTTTTCCAATTAAAGAACCTATAGCAACTCCCATACCTCCCATTCTAACTGCACAATAAATATTATTCTCTAGCTGCTTTACAATCGTTGTTTTTTTGTTTCCAACCCCCATAATTCCAACCCATCGCATTTCTACTTCAACATCCTTTTTATAAGGAAGAATAACCTCATTTAACAATTGATCTAACTTGTTTTGGATGATTGGAGTTAACTTAAATTCGCTTGTATTTTCTGTCTCAAAATCCAAATTCCTTCCTCCTCCAAACAATACCCGATTACCAACATTTCTAAAATAGTAATAACCTTGCTCGTAATGGAAAGTTCCTTTTAACTTTAAGCCTTCTATTGGCTTTGTAATTAATACTTGAGCCCTTGCAGGTTCTACATTCAACTCTGGCAACAAATGTTTAGCGAAACCGTTTGTAGCTATGATTACATTAGCTGATTCAATCTCAAAATCTTCTAATCCAATAACAACTTTATTATTATTTGGCTCAACTGATTTCACATTGACACCATTAATAATCTCCACACCTTTTTCTTGCGCAAGCTTCAATAAGCTTTTCATTGTTTTTCCGGTATCAATTTGGCCTTCAAACTTATTATAAATTACGTGTGCTATATTTTTAAATCCAAATTCAGAGATCAATTCATCCTTACATAAAAATACATTCTCCTTAAATATTGGTTTTAAAAAATTATTTAAATAATCAAGTTTTTCAACTGTCTTTATATAGATATTCTCATCATCTTTGGTAAACAATTCACAACTACCCAACTGTTCAAAACCTAAGTTTTCTTCGCCTAGTAGCCTTCTTAAATTAAGCAAACCATCCCATCTTTTTTTAACTATGTTAAAAACCTCATTTTCAGACATTATAGATAAATCATCTAAAGTTTCTGTTGGAGAACCGAAACAAGTAAATCCTGCGTTTTTAGTACTCGCTCCACTGGGCAGAAATCCTTTTTCTAAAACGACTACTTTTGCAGTTGGAAATTTATTTCTCAATTCAATTGCTGCAGAAAGTCCAACTATTCCACTCCCAACTATGGCATAGTCTATGTTATTATAAAAGGATTCTTGTTCCCAAAAACTTACATGCATAAATCAAATATTACATTAAATAATAAAACTATAGAATATTAATTAAATTTGTTCAACACCTTATTATAATAATATTATGAAACTATCTTTTCTTTTAATTCCACTTGCGTTTCTTTCATGTAAAACTGTTAAAAATTCAGATGTTACAAACACTAATCAAAAAGAGGTTATAACCTCTCTTAACAAAGAGAAGCTTCATAATATTGAAATTTCCATAAATACAAGTGAACCTTACTGTGGTGGTGCTGCTCCACGAGAAGAAGATATAAACAAAGTTTCTGTTGGAGCTTTCAGCTACTTACTAATAAATATAGCTAAAAACGATACAACTACTGTAAAATCAGATGTTTTTGGTCTCATTTATTTAAACCTTAAAGTTGGTGAATACGAAATAAGAGAGTTCTATAAAGATATGTCTTTTACTCAATTCCAAGAAAAAAACCAACCAAAAGCTAATCAAACCTTACTAGGTATGGATCGTGATTGTTATAAAAAATGGTGGTCAGAAAATTTATTAAAATTTAAAGTGACTGAATCTATTAGCATGAACAAATTTAAGACAACCATAAATAAAACATGTCTTACAGGTAAAAACCCTTGCATTATGTTTACTGGAGCATTACCTAGGTAGCTTAATCCTTCTTTAAAATTTAAAATACACTGCCTTTGATTCCAATTATTCAAAACTATTTAGTCTTCCATTGTCTAGCAGGGTTAGCTTATTTATAAAAACGATTTATATGTATAATTGTTACAATTGGACATTGGATAATTCTTAATAAAAGTCTAATTTAGATGCCCTAAATTAATGTGTATGAAAGTTAAGAATTATGCCCAAGGAAAATGGGTTGAAGGTGATGGAGATGGTTCTCCACTATACAATGCAATAACAGGAGAAGAATTAGGAACTGTATCTAGTAAAGGACTAGATTTTGCAGCAATGATGGATTATGCACGTAAAAATGGTGGTCCTGCTTTGGCAAAAATGACTTTTCAGGAAAGAGGTTTAATGTTAAAAGCATTGGCTTTACACTTAATGAGTATAAAAAATAAATTTTATGGCGTTAGTGCTCAATCTGGAGCTACTAAGGTTGATAGTTGGATAGATATTGAAGGAGGGATTGGAAATTTATTTGCCAATGCTAGCTTAAGAAGAGAGTTTGGTGATCAGCGATTTTATGTTGATGGAGAAACGGCTCCATTATCTAAAGAAGGAACATTTATTGGTCACCACATTATGGTACCTAAACAAGGCGTTGCCATTCATATAAATGCTTTTAACTTCCCAATTTGGGGTATGTTAGAGAAAATAGCTGTTAACTTTATGGCTGGTGTTCCAGCAATTGTTAAACCAGCAGCTGTTACTTCATATTTAACTGAGGTAATGGTTCAAGAAATTATAGCTTCTGGAATTTTACCAGAAGGAGCTCTACAATTAGTTTGTGGTTCTGCCAGAGGAATAATTGATCATGTAACTAGTCAAGATGTTGTAACCTTTACAGGGTCTGCATCTACAGGAAAAATGTTAAAAGCAAATACTCGGTTAACTGAAGAAGCTGTTCCGTTTAATATGGAAGCTGATTCATTAAACGCTTCTGTTTTAGGAGAAGATGCTTTACCAGGGACTATAGAGTTTGATTTATTTATAAAAGAAGTACAACGAGAAATGACTGTAAAAGCAGGACAGAAATGTACTGCTGTCAGAAGAATTATTGTTCCTCAAAATTTAGTAGAAGACGTACAAATTGCATTAGGAAAACGTTTAGCAAAAACAACTATTGGAGATCCAGCTGTTGAAGGTGTTAGAATGGGTTCTTTGGCAGGACAAGAACAAGTTGCTGAAGTAAAAGAAAAAGTATTGCAATTAGCAAAATCACAAGAAATTGTATTTGGTGATTTAGAGTCTTTTGAAGTAACTGGTGCTGACAAATCTAAAGGAGCATTTATGTCTCCTATCCTATTTGTAAATGATGATCCATTTAATAAAACAGATTGTCATAATGTAGAGGCTTTCGGGCCTGTATCTACCATAATGCCTTACAAGGATATTAATGAAGCTATTGAATTAGCTAAAATGGGTAAAGGATCATTAGTTTGTTCAATAATTACCAATGATGATAAAATTGCTACTGAATTTGTTATGGGAGCCGCTTGTTTCCACGGACGTATTTTAGTATTAAATAGAGCTTGTGCTAAAGAAAGTACTGGACATGGTTCTCCTATGCCTTTAATGACACATGGCGGACCTGGTAGAGCTGGTGGTGGTGAAGAAATGGGTGGTAAACGTGGTATTTTACATTATTTGCAACGTACTGCAATTCAAGGCTCTCCAACTATGTTAACTAAGATTACACAGCAATACCAATATGGTGCTGATCAGTATGAAGATGACAAACATGTATTCCAAAAACACTTTGAAGAAATCAATATTGGAGATACTGTAATTACACGTAAACACACAGTTACTGATGCTGACATTGTAAATTTTGCAAATGTTAGTGGAGATAATTTTTACGCACACGTTGATGCAACCTCTTTAGATGATACAATATTTGAGCAAAATGTTGCTCATGGATACTGGGTATTATCAAAAGCAGCAGGTTTATTTGTTGATGGTAAAAAAGGCCCAGTTTTATTAAACTACGGATTAGAAGATTGTAGATTTACAAAACCTGTTTATCCGGGTATGACTTTAGGTGTTCGATTCACAGCAAAAGAAAAAATATCTCAAGAGAAAAAAGTTGCTGCTGAAGGTGAATTTTTAGCCAAAGGAATGGGTGTCAAAAAAGGAATTGTTAAATTTTTGGTTGATGTTTATGACGAAACTGGAGAAACAGTTGCTTTAGCGACTATTCTTACAATGATTAAGTTTAAAAATCAAGATTAAAAATTTTATAAAGTTTAATTCAAAATAGAAAACATGAAATTAAATTCACTTACCCCCAACCTAATGGTAAAGGATGTTGAAGAAACAGTCGAATACTATACTGATGTTTTAGGATTTACTTTACTAATGACAGTTCCTGAAATAGGGAAATTGGATTGGGCAATGGTTAAACGTAATGACGTTGTGTTGATGTTTCAAACTAAAAAAAGCTTGACATCAGGTTTACCACGAATGGCTGGAGAAAAACCTGGAGGAGGACTTACTTTTTACATTAAAGTAGATCGAATTACAGAAATACACGAAGAGTTGTTTAACAACGAAGTAGAAATAATTTCAGATTTAGAAAGCACTTTTTACAATACTATTGAGTTTTCAGTAGTTGATGTAAACGGGTATATATTAACATTTTCAGAAGAACAAGAATAATGACAGCAACAGCAGTAAAACAAGGATCCGTAGAAATAGTAATTAACGACAATGGCATTGCAACCATTGAGTTTTTTCATCCATTAAGTAATTCGTTACCAGGGAAAATATTAAACAAACTAGCAGATACTATTACTGCTGCAGGAACTAATAACGCTATAAAAGTTATTATCTTAAAATCTGCTGGTGAAAGAGCATTTTGTGCTGGAGCAAGTTTTGATGAATTAATTTCTATTGATGATTTAGAAATTGGTAGCGTTTTCTTTTCTGGATTTGCTAATGTGATTAATGCAGCACGTAAATGTCCTAAATTGATTATTGGGCGAGTACAAGGTAAAGCTGTTGGTGGTGGAGTTGGTATGGCTAGTGCTGTTGATTTTTGTTATGCAACTAAACATGCATCAGTTAAATTAAGTGAATTGGCTGTAGGAATTGGGCCATTTGTAGTTGGACCAGCTGTTGAACGTAAAGTTGGAACTTCTGCAATGAGTATGATGGCAATTAATGCTACAGAATGGTATACAGCTGAATGGGCTCGTGAAAAAGGATTATATGCCGAAACGTTTGATGATGTAAATCAAATGGATGAAGCGATTGAAGTTTTAGCGAACAAATTAGCGAGCTCCAACCCTGAGGCTATGAGTATGTTAAAAACTGTTTTCTGGACAGGTACTGACCATTGGGATACTTTATTAACTGAAAGAGCAGCAATGAGCGGTAAATTAGTTTTATCTGATTTTACGAAGAATGCTATTAATGCTTTTAAAAAGAAGTAATAAATTACACATTTTATCGCTAAAGATTCAGACATTAACTTCTTTAATTAAAAGAGTACAATCTTTAAAATAAAAAAGGGCTACTAAATTTAGTAGCCCTTTTTGTATATATCAAGTATATGTAATTTACTTCACTTTATCGCTTCCTAAATCATCAAAATTTACATCAGAAAATTCAATTGCAACTTTTTCTACGATTTCTTCCCCTTGTTCTGCTTTTAACTCTTTAATTTTAGAAATTGCTTCCTCTAAACCCTCAGAAAACTTTTGAAAATCTTCTTTGTACAAAAACAACTTGTGTTTCTCAAAGTAAAATTTTTGGTTGTCATTATTAAACCTTCTCTTACTTTCAGTAATTGTTAAATAATAATCTTCTGCACGTGTCGCTTTCACATCGAAAAAATAAGTTCTTTTCCCAGCTCTCACCACTTTAGAAAACACTTCCTCTTGTCTATACTCATCCTGATTACTCTTCTCTTTTCCTTCCATCTTACTTCCTGTTTAAATTGTTTAGTTAAAAAGTCATACAAATCTTCCGATTTATTCTTTAAAAAACAAGTTGAACAACTAATTTAATAGTTACGCCTATTTTTCCTTGGAGTTTAACTCTATGAAATCCGTTAACCCATCTGTTATAAACGTATGTAAATCACCATCTTCATTACTATAAATCAATAATGCCTCTAAATTTTTATTTTTTGATATTATTTTTTTCGCATCTTCTAATCCTACTACCATAAAAACTGTTGCAAACGCATCAGCCTCACCACAATTGTTAGATATAACTGTGGCACTTAACAAATTATGACTTACTGGATAACCAGTTTTAGGGTTAATTGTATGAGAATATTTCATCCCATTTTTCTCATAAAATTTACGATAATTCCCAGAAGTTGCTAAGGCTTTATTATTCAAATTAACAATTGCTTCAAGCTCTCTTTCCTCTAAGTCTGCCAGTGGCTTATCTATTCCAATTCGCCAAAATGTACCATTTAAGTTTAAGCCTTTAGCCTTTAACTCTCCTCCTACTTCCACCAAATAATTATTGATTCCTCTCGCTTCTAATAAATCTGCTAAAACATCTACAGAATAACCTTGAGCTACAGCATTAAAATCAAGCATCATTCCTTTTTCCTCTTTAACAACCTTATTCTCATTCATTGTTATTTTCGTGAAATCAACAAACAACCTTAAACTATCTATTGTAACACTATCGGTAGCATGTAAATTTTCAAATCCAAAACCCCAAGCATTTACAATAGGTGCTATAGTTGGATCAAAAGCGCCTTCTGAAATTTCAAATGCCTTTTTAGATATATTAAATACATCTGCAAACATTTTGTCTACTTCAAAAATAGAATCTGCTTGGTTAAATTTTGAAATGATTGACTTTTTTTGATACGTTGAAAGTGAATTGTCAATTTCTATTAATGTAGAATCAATTGCACGTTGATAATCAATACCATCATCACTTATATAAACAATATTATATGTGGTTCCTTGAGCATAACCCTCAACAACCATTTTTTGTTTTTTTGGAGCTTGTTCTCCACAACTAAATAACGAAAGCAAAAATGCCGTGTAAAATATTTTTTTCATAGTGATGTAAAAGTATTAAAGCATTTTTACAATTAATCAATCTATCATTTATTATTAATACTTTTGCAATATGATATTACCAATTGTAGCATACGGGACACCCGTTTTAAGAGCAGAAACTAACGAAATAGAGAAAGATTATCCTGATTTGGACATCTTGCTTGAAAACATGTTTGAAACCATGTACGCATCAAAAGGTGTAGGTTTAGCTGCTCCTCAAATAGGAAAAGCAATCCGTTTATTTATAGTTGATGCTTCGGGTTTTAACGATGAAGGTGAATATCCTGAGTTAGCAGATTTTAAACGTATTTACATCAATCCTATTATAGTAGAGGAATCTGGTGAAGAATGGAATTTTGAAGAAGGCTGCTTAAGTATTCCTGGTATTAGAGAAGATGTAAGCAGGAAATCTGTTGTAACTATTGAATATTACAACGAAAATTTCGAATTAGTTGAGGAAACTTTAGATGGTATTGCCGCTCGTGTTGTTCAACATGAATACGATCACATTGAGGCAACTTTATTTACCGATTTAATAAACCCGTTAAGAAAACGATTGATTAAAGGAAAATTAAACGATATTGCCAAAGGTAACATTAAGGTGAGTTATAGAATGAAATTCCCTTTAGTAAAAGCAAAACATTAAATGAATCTCATTCTCAGCTTAACTGAGAATCTAAAAAATAAAATCAATGAAAAAATTACTTTACATAATTATCCCAACTATTATTTTAGCAAGCTGTTCTAATGAACCTGAGTTTAAAGTTGACGCAGCTAAAAATATAGAAAACGCTATTGATACACATAAAGAACGTGTTTCAGAAATTGAAAATCATACTGCGCTTCTTTTTTCTGACAGTTTAAATTTTAACGTAAAATCTGCTAATGATTTATTAGCAGCTTATACAGAGTATATCAAATATCATAGTTTTGAATCTGACTCTAAAACAATTCAGTTTAAAGCTGGTGAATTAGCTAAATCTTTAGGAAAACCACACATTGCAATTAAACATTTTAATGATTTAATAGAAAGAGCTCCAAACCACGAAAAGGTAGCTTTAGCTTTGTTTTATAAAGCAATGATTATTGGTGATGATTTACATGAAGATGAATTAGCAAAAGCTACTTATCAAGAGTTTTTAGATAAATACCCAGATCATCCATTTGCTGAAAGCGCTAGAGCTTCCATTGAATTACAAGGGCAAACCTTAGATGAAATTGTAAAAGGATTTGAAGAAAAAAATTCATAATTTGACTCTTCGACTTCTCCCAGAGAGCAAATAAAACCTATAAACGAACAAACCCCGAAGCTCTGCTTCGGGGTTTGTTCGTTTATAATTAAAAGCAATACTTTTGCATTTTAGATCCCCAGTCAAGCTGATGATGACACTTAGACAACCCTTCGACAAGCTCAGGATGACATTTCTGAGGATGACGTTGTTTCTTTACTCCTTTACTAACGTAATGTCTTCTGGAGTTATTACAATTTTTCTTTCTTTATACAACAAGCCTGCAGCTCTTCTAAAAGCTTTTTTACTTACCTGAAATTCTCTATAAATTACTTCAGGAGCACTCTTGTCAGAAAAATTAAGTTTACCACCTTCTTTTAATAAACGTTCAAATATTTTATTCGCCAATACTTCAACATCAGTTAAACTAGAACTGTTTAAAGTAATGTCCATTTTATCATCTTTACGCACACGCTGTAAAAATCCAGTTAGCTTATCTCCTATTTCAATTCTTTGAAAAACTTCGTTTTTAAACACCATTCCATAGTGCTTATTATTTACGATAACCTTGTATCCAATTTCAGTTTCTCCACTTACCAATAAATCAACCTGATCGCCAGCCTTAATTTCTACTTCATTTTTTCTAATAAAACGACCCATTTTGGTAGTACCTACCATACGGTTAGTTACTTCATCTAAATATAGATAAACTAAATAACGTTTACCAGCAGTAACTTTTAAAAACTGCTCAGCAAATGGAACCATTAAATCTTTCTCCATTCCCCAATCGAAAAATGCACCATACTGGTTTACATCTAAACAATGTAAAAAAGCACATGTATTCAACTTAACCTTTGGGTCTAAAGTTGTTGCAATTGGTCTATCTTCAGAATCTGTATACACAAAAACTTCAATCATATCACCGAGTTTTAAATCGGCTGGTATATATTTATTTGGTAATAAAATTTCTTCTTCCTCTACGTTAATTAAATAAATTCCTTGCGGAGTTACTTTAGATGCTTCTAATTCTAAAATCTGACCTACTTCTTTCATGTTTTTCCGTTTCTATTTTTAATGGTTTGGCTTATGCCAAACTTCTACAATTCATTTTTGTATTAACCTCTATAAAAAACAATTTCGTTTTCTGTTGATGCTTCTTTATTATAACAATACCCTGCGGTATCAAAAGCAACTATATCTGCTGCTTTTTCAATAGCATTTTTTATAATGTATCTGGCCATCATTCCTCTCGCTTTTTTAGCATAAACCATTACTGTTTTATACTGTCCATTACTAAAATCTTTAAAAACTGGTGTTACTATTCTTGCATCCAGTTTTTTCTTATTTACAGACTTAAAATACTCGTTAGAAGCAAGATTTACAATAACATTTTCCTTTTGAGTAGTTAAATTCTGATTGATTTCATTCACAATTTTATCTCCCCAAAACTCATACAAATTATTCTTCCTACCTACTTTCAATTTTGTGCCCATCTCTAATCTGTACGGATGTATTAAATCGAAAGGCTTTAATATTCCGTATAAACCAGATAATATCCTCAAATTATTTTGGGCCGTTTCTTTTTCTTTTTCTGAAAATGAATTTGCATCTAAACCTGTATAAACTTCTCCATTAAAAGTAAGTGCTGCAGGTTTTACTTTTTGAGAATGATCTAACTCCCACTCTGCATAACGATCAACATTAAGCTCAGATAAAGTCTCGCTCAATTTCATTAATCCTCCCAGTTTTTTAGGATTGTATTTTCTTAATGATTTTATCAATTTTTCAGCATCTTCAATAAAGATTGGCAAAGAATTATTGTCTAATTCTTGACCTTCTTCATTTAATTTTTTTGCTGGAGAAAGTAATGTTAACATATTGAGTAATTTTAAAGTTCAAATTTACCATTACAAAATGACAACTTTTAATAAAGATTGGAAAAAAGAACTTTCAGATGAAGAATATCGTGTTATGCGTGAAAAAGGAACTGAAAGGCCATTTACTGGAGAATACTACATACATAACGATAACGGTATTTACAAATGTAAAGGTTGTGCTGAAACATTATTTTCTTCGTCTTCAAAATTTGATACTGGTTGCGGATGGCCAAGCTTTGATGAAGAAATTAAAGTAGGAAAAATTAAAGAAATATCAGACAAAACACTTGGTATGATTCGTACCGAAATAGTTTGTGCGAATTGCGACACTCATTTGGGTCATGTTTTTAATGATGGACCTTCAGAAAGTGGTTTACGCTATTGTGTTAATTCTATTAGTTTAGATTTTGATAAAAAAGGCTAGTTTTTCTCTAATTCTTCCATAATAAACTTTCTAACCTACTTTTCAAATTTAAGCGTTACATTCATTTTTTCATAGGATAAATCAAAACAAACCAAGTATTTAATGGTTGCACCTCTTAATCCAATAAAGGCAAAATTATGAACTAAATGAAAAATGACTTAAATCACAAAATTATAATCCAAATATTATAAATTTACATCCACTAATAAAAAAGACTGTTATGGAAATATATGATGATTTAAAAAAGAAGTATGAAGCAATAGGACAAGATGTTGATGTTCATTTAAGAGGCTTACTACATTCTAAGCCTATAACTTATTGGGATTACATCCAAACAGATGCTTTATTAGGTTTACAGACACAAAGGACAAATCAACCAGATGAGATGGTCTTTATTATGTACCATCAAATCAATGAATTATTATTTAAGATGATTCTTTGGGAAATTGAACAAGTTGCAGATAAAGATGAGTTGACACCTGATTTTTTTGCTGAACGCTTAAACAGAGTAAGTCGTTATTTTGATATGCTTTCTTCTTCGTTTACCATTATGGGAGATGGTATGGAAGTAGAGCAATATATGAAGTTTAGAGACACTTTAACACCTGCTTCTGGTTTTCAAAGTGCACAATACCGATTGATAGAATTTGCTTCTACAGAGTTAATTAATTTGATTGATATCCGATTTAGAGATACAATAGATAGAGATACTCCATTTAGCCACGCATTTGAGCACTTATATTGGCAAGCTGCTGGAAAAGATTATAAAACTGGCAAAAAATCTGCTTTACTTTCAAATTTTGAGAATAGGTATATGGAAGATTTTATCACCTTTATGAAAAAGTACAACACAGTAAACATTTGGAGTACGTTCAAATCTTTACCTTCAGAAGCACAAGAGGATACTAAACTCGTAAATGCCATGAGACATTATGATCATACTGTAAACGTACTTTGGGTTATGGCTCACTTAAATGCAGCTAAAAAATACTTGAATAGTGGTAAAAAATCTGCTGAAGCTACTGGTGGTTCCGACTGGCAAAAATACATGCATCCAAAATATCAAAAAAGAATTTTCTTCCCAGATTTATGGAGCGAAGATGAATTAGAAAATTGGGGAATTACCAATTTAGAAGGACACGAAATAGTTGAGTAGAATTCTTTACTAATCGACAAAAAAAAGCTCCCGATAAAAATCGGGAGTTTTTTTTAAAAAATATAAATTCGTATTCCCTTTTTAATTTTTATTTATACTTCTTTCTAATTCAGTTGGTTTAAAATTAATACGAGTAAATTCTTTACAGTCATCACCAGTATCTTCTATAGATTTAATAATACCGTTTTTTTGCAGGCACTTTTTAGCCATACCTGAAGTAACGTAACCATTTTCATAATCATCAAACCTAAATAGACTGTCAAATATTTCGAATACTTCTTCTTTATTAAACATTTTCATAGTTTGTTGTTTTAATTATCAAGCTGACTATTAGCCTCCATTTCTTCTTCTATACCATCCTCTTCGTCATCGTCATTTTCTTCTCTCTTGTCAAATCCTGTCCAAGTATCCAATACAACAAAAAACTCATCCTCTTCTAATTCAACAATAACTCCTTTTTTGAAATTCACTTCTATAATTTTCAATTCAGAAGCATCTAATAATGAGTTAATATATTCTTTCTTATCTTTTGATAGTTTCGAATAGTTTGTAATTCTCTTGGCCATTTAAATTATTTATTTTAGATAAATTTACCACAATATTATATTAAGACAGTGATATATTTCACCTTAATATATCAAATAAGTGAATAAATCTTCTATATTTGCTAATTAACAATAATATCACTTAAAATGGATGAATTTGATAAGAAAATCCTTGATTTTCTCCAAAAAAATGCTAAGCTTACTGCAAAAGAGCTTTCAAACAGCCTATCACTCAGTCAAACGCCAATATATGAGAGAATTAAAAAACTAGAGAAATTAGGAGTTATAAAAGACTATGTTGCAATTCTAAATGCGGATATAATTAATAAAGGGCTTATCGTTTTTATGAATATTACAATAAAGGAGCACGGACATGCAAGTCGCAAGAAGTTTATAGATGATATTTCTCGGTTAAAAGATGTTTCAGAATTATATCACACTTCAGGTTCTTATGATTTTTTAGCTAAAGTTAGATTTTCAAGTGTAAAAGAATATCGAGATTTTTTAGTTAATTATATCGCAATAGTTGAAAACATAAGTGATATTGACAGTCAAATTGTTCTGGAAGAAATAAAGGCTTCGACTTATATCAATCTATAAATTTACACAACGTTTAAACTTAAACCTCTCTCGTGTACGCTAAAGCGTGTTTAGAATCGGCTTAAAACAAAAAAAACTTCTCTTTCGAGAAGTTTTTTTAAACCGCGAATTTTTCAAACACAACAAGAAGATTAAGTAAGGTTTTTGTGCAAATTGTGTGCAAATAAAAAAAAGGTTACAACAAATAAATGTTGTAACCTTTTTCTCTTGTTGCTCCTCCTATTATTCAAAGTTGCAGTACAATAAAATAG
>JASJIW010000041.1:0-15507 GCA_037624665.1 Flavobacteriales bacterium | reverse complement strand
GGGGCTATCTCACTAAAACATATAAATTCAATAATTAATTTTAATAATCTTAGTTATTTGTCTGTTCAGAATACAACTTTGTTCCCAGACCCAGGGAAATACGGTGAAAAATATGCTAGTGAAATGTTAAAACTTGAGATTGATGAATATAAGGAACGAATAAAAAAAAGAACTAATTGAGCCATGTCGAACTTTTTTGGGAGATCTTGAATTAATACCCGTAATTATCTCTATGGATTACAACAGTACGTGTGCTAATCTTAACTAAGTTCATCTTCATCGATGTCTTTACCATAGTTATTCCATTTCTGCTAATGCATTTATGCATGTTTCGAGGGCACTTTCATATTTGCAGACAATGTTTTCGCTACTAAGTTGGTTCGGCTTCGAGCGATTCCTCACAAAACTTATTACTTTTAAGCATTGAATAAACTAAATGCACATTACATATAGTGGAGTTAACACCAATACAGCATGGTAAAGCTTTACCCTTTTCAAAGTCATCTTTTGTGGAAACTCAAAAACCTCTTAGAGACAATCTAAGAGGCTTTTTTATTATCTATTTTAAATGCTAGTTGTTCCCTAAGATTAAAGGCAATCCATCAGAACCACCTACCACTACTACTTTAGTATTTGGAGATTCAGAAAGCTTTAATGTTGCCTCAATTCCTTTTTCTTTTAGAATATTACGCGTTAACGATGCATTTAAAATTCTGTTTGCATCTGCTTTACCTTGAGCTTCAATTCTTACTTTTTCAGCTTCTTTTTTCGCTTTTTGTAACTTAAACTCATATTCTAAAGATTCTTGCTCCTGCTTTAACTTCCCTTCAATCGCTGTTTTAATTGTTGGAGGCAAAGTAATATCTCTCACTAATATCTCATTCAACTGAATGTATTGCTTGTCTAAAATCTTTTTTGTTTCCTCAAAAATTTCAGATTGAATAGCATCTCTTTTTGTAGAATAAATCTCTTCAGGAGTATATCGTCCAATTACACTTCTACTTGCTGAACGAATTGCAGGCTTCACAACTTGATCTAAATAAGATTGCCCTTTTTCTTGATGTAATTTTGCTAAATCAGAAAATAGAGGTTGATACCATGAAGACACTTCTAAAGTAATTTCTAATCCATTTGAAGATAGAACAGCCATATCCTCTAAAACTTCTTGCTGACGTACATTGTAAATAATTAGGTCATTCCATGGAGCAATAAATATCCAGCCTTCTGAATATGTATTTTCTGTATCAATACCTGTAGTAGCCTTAAAAAGAACTCCTCCTTCACCACCATCAATCTTTTTCACACTTTTAAACATTACAACTAATAAGAAAAATCCTATTATTACTGTTAAAATCATTCTTTTCCCGTTTTTTGGAAACTCGGGCATTTCCATTTGTTGATATTCAGCCATTCTTATTGTTTTAGTTTTATGAACTGCTAAATTATGCAATCCTCCTCAACTATTTTGTATTGCCTGATTTTTTTGACAAAACATGTCATTTTTAATAATTAATCTAACTTTTTTTACATTTATTGACACAAAAACCATTGAAACTGCAATTGTCTTAAATTTTGATAAACTGAAATTGCGTTAGAGATAATAGCGACATCCTCCGATATTTAAAATCAGAGATAAAGCGAATAGCTCGACCTTTGGGAACGCCCAAAACAAACATTAATATTTTATTGGATGAGTTTGATGGGAAGTTTGTTTTTAGATTCTGTTACATTTCTAAATGAACGTTTTACTGAGCGTTATATCAACATTCAATAACTAAACCATCGTAAGCTATCTGAATAAAATCGGGCAGCTCTTTTTGTACGGCATCGTGTGCTCCTAAATAATGACTGATATGAGTTAAATAGGCTTTTTTAGGTTTTAATTCATTCAACAAATCAATTGCTTCAGCTAAGTTAAAATGAGAAATATGAGTTGTTTTTCTCAATGCATTAAGAACAATAACTTCTGAGCCTCTAATTTTTTCCATCTCCTCTGCATCTATTCTATTGGCATCGGTTATGTAAGTAAAGTTCTTTACTCTAAATGCTTTAACGGGCATTTTATGGTGCCAAACATTTATCGGTGTTAATTTAACACCTCCAATAGTAAAAGTTTCATTAGCAATCGTATTCAAATTAATTTTAGGAACTCCTGGATAAGGATTTTCTGCGAAAGCATAATGAAACTCTCTTTTTAAAGCTACCTGAACCTCAGAAGTTGCATAGACTTCCATGTCCTTTTTCTGCTTAAAGTTAAAAGCACGCACATCATCCAAACCAGCAATATGATCTTTATGCTCATGCGTAAAAACAACAGCATCTAATTGCTGTACATTTTCTCTCAACATTTGTTGTCTGAAATCTGGACCAGTATCAACAACAATTACGGTTTCTTTATCTTCAACTAATATTGAAGAACGTAATCTTTTATCTTTTTCATTTTTAGATAGACACACCTCGCAATCGCAACCAATTACTGGTACTCCTTGTGATGTTCCTGTTCCTAAAAATGTTATTTTCATTTCAATTAATCCTTAATCTCAAAAATTTCTTTAATTACATTTATAGTGTAATCCAGTTCTTCTTTTGTGTTATTTTTAGAAAAAGAGAACCTTAAAGCAGGCTTTGTCATATCAACCCCAATATTTCTTAAAACATGTGAACCAGTACTACTTCCTGAAGAGCAAGCGCTTCCTCCAGAAACAGCAATCCCTTCAATGTCAAAATTATACAGTAACATTTCATCCATTTCGCTATTCGGAAATTGAACATTTAATACCGTATACAAACTATCTCCTTTAGGATCTCCATTAAAAGAAACACCAGGAACATTAGACTCTAACTGTTCAATCATATATGTTTTTAGACCTTGAATGTGATTTTGGTGCGCTGTTAAATCTCTGTAAGCAACTTCCATCGCTTTTGCTAAACCAACAATACCAATAATGTTTTCAGTTCCAGCTCTTACGTTTCTTTCTTGTGCTCCTCCAGTAATAATTGGTTTTATCTGAATATTTTCATTCACATATAAAAATCCAACTCCTTTAGGTCCATGAAACTTGTGCGCTGCACAGGTAATAAAATCAATATCTAAATCTCTTACATCAAACTCATAATGACACATAGTCTGTACCGTATCTGAATGGAAAATGGCACCATACTTTCTGCACATTATAGAAACCTGTTTTAAGGGCAATTTGTTTCCTATTTCATTATTAGCGTGCATCAAAGACACCAATGTTTTTCTATCTTTATTTTCTTCTAAAAGTTGATTTAAATGGGCTATATCTACAGATCCTTTAGCATCATGTTTTACTAAGCTCAATTTTATATTATCATTATCTTTAGACAAAACCTCTGCGGTATCAATAACCGCATGATGCTCTGTAGACGAAGTGATTATATGCGTTACCCCAGAATCTTTTACGGCACAACGTAAAACCATGTTATCAGCTTCCGTTCCTCCACCAGTAAAAACAATTTCTCCTGGGTTTGCATTAATAAATCCAGCAACTTTCTTCCTCGCTTTTTCAATAATAGCTTTACTGCTCCTCCCAAATGAGTGAACCGAAGATGGGTTTCCAAAATTATTTTCCATTACAGGGATAATTGCTGCAATCACTTCTGGGTCCATAGCTGTAGTTGCAGCATTGTCTAAATAAACTTTCATATTCGATCTAGTTTTAAAAATGCAAAAGAATAAAAAAAATTCTAATAAACCATTCTTAAGTAATTATATTGTAGGATTCCTATTTCTGTTAAATGAACCCTTTAATATCAGTAATTATTTGTTTTGCTAAAGCATCAGCAGCTTCCATTGATTTACTTTCAGCGTAAATTCTAATAATAGGCTCTGTATTTGATTTACGTAAATGAACCCATTCTTCAGCAAAATTAATCTTTACTCCATCAATGTCATTAACATCTTCTTTAGCGTACTTATCAGCCATCTTTACTAAGATATCATCCACATCAATATCAGGTGTTAATTGTATCTTATTTTTAGAAATATAATAATCTGGATAAGTTGCTCTTAATGCAACACAAGAATCCAATCCTGAAGTGGCAAAATGAGATAAGAATAATGCGATTCCAACTAATGAATCTCTACCATAATGAGATTCTGGGTAGATAACTCCCCCATTTCCTTCCCCTCCGATAACAGCATTTTTCGCTTTCATCATGTTTACAACATTCACCTCTCCTACTGCCGAAGCAAAATATTGTCCTCCATTTTTCTCTGTAACATCTCTCAGTGCTCTTGTAGATGATAAGTTAGAAACGGTGTTTCCTTTTGTATGTTTTAATACGTAATCTGCAATTGCTACCAATGTATATTCTTCTCCGAACATATCTCCATTTTCGCAAACCATACACAATCTATCCACATCAGGATCAACAACAAAACCAACATCAGCACCCTGTTCTTTAATTTGTTTTGATATTTCTGTTAAATTTTCTGGTAATGGTTCAGGGTTATGAGGAAATTGACCATTTGGCTCACAATACAATTCAATAATATTAGTAACTCCTAATGCTTTTAATAAAGCTGGTATAAATATTCCCCCAGTAGAGTTAACACAATCAATTGCTACTTTATAGTTTTTACTTTTTATTGCTGCTAAATTCACCAAATCCATATCCAAAATAGATTGGATGTGTTTTTCTAAGTAAGAATCATCTTTAGAGCTTGTTCCTAAATTATCAACATCAGCATAGTTAAAAGCATTTGCATCAGCAATTGCTAATAGATCTGCTCCCTCTTCAGCAGAAATAAATTCTCCTTTTTCGTTCAATAACTTTAGGGCATTCCATTCTTTTGGATTGTGACTCGCTGTTAAAATAATTCCTCCATCAGCATTTTCCATTGGCACAGCAACTTCAACAGTTGGAGTTGTACTTAAACCTAAATCAATTACATCTATCCCTAATCCTTGTAAAGTTCCAATAACCAAGTTGGTAACCATTTCTCCAGAGATTCTTGCATCTCTACCTATTACTACTGTTAATTTACCTTCATTTTCAGAATAGTTTCGTAACCATGTTCCGTAAGCCGATGTAAATCGGACAACATCTAAAGGAGATAATCCTTCATTTGGTTTACCACCTATTGTTCCTCTAATTCCTGAAATTGATTTTATTAATGTCATATGCTGATTTATTTTTGCTGAACAAATTTAGTGAATGCATCTTAAATTTTGATTATTTGGATTATTATTTATCACCATAAAAAGAAAAAAAATCCTAAAACGAATTAACAAATGTTAACTCTTCTGTTAATAATAAACTATTAAAACTGTTAATAGGAATTATTAAAGATATATCTTTGCCTATAAGAAAATGGGAGACAATTTTGATTCATACAACAGCGATGAAAGCGACTATACAGCTTCGTTAGACCGTTTTGAAGACATGCTTAAAGCCAATGAAGCATATTTTTTTGATGTGGAGGAATTTGAAGTCTTAGTAGATTATTACTTGGATAAAAGTGATACTAAAAAAGCAAAAAAAGCAATCGACTTTTCTTTATTACAACACCCAACCTCATCTATCTTAAAATTAAAAAAGGCACAATTTTTAGCCGCTATACATAAGCCCAATAAAGCTTTAGCAATACTCAACTCTCTAGAGCAATTAGAGCCTTTTAATGCTGAAATATACTCTATTAAAGCAGATATTCACAGCCAATTAAGACAACACAATAAAGCCATAGAAAACTTCTATAAAGCGTTAAAATTAATTGGAGATAAATCAGAAAAGACTAACATTAAAATTAGCATTGCTTTTGAATATGAAAACTTAACAGAGTTTGATAAAGCAATTGATATTCTGAAAAAATTACTGACGGATAACCCTGAAAATGAAACCGTAATTTATGAATTAGCCTTCTGCTACAATCTTAAAAATGATACAGAAGGAAGTATAGATTTCTTTAAAGCATTTATAAATGATCATCCGTATAGCTATTCAGCGTGGTATAACTTAGGTGCTGCTTTCAATAGGGCTAGTCTTTACGAGAAAGCAATTGATGCTTACGATTTTACTATTGCTATAAAAGATGAGTTTGCTTCAGCTTATTTTAACAAAGCCAACTCATTGGCATTATTAGATAAGTTTCAAAAAGCAATTGACACGTATAAGGAAACTTTTGTTTATGAAGAACCCGATGCTACAACATATTACTACATTGGAGAGTGTTATGAGAAACTAGAGAACAATGAACTAGCAGCATCATATTACTACAAAGCAACTAAACTCGATCCTTTTCATGCCGATGCATGGGCAGGGATGGCAGTAATAAATGAAGCTCAAGAAAAAAGTCAATCCGCTGTATTTTACATCAAAAAAGCATTAGAATTAGAAAACAATAACTCAGAGTACTGGTATATCTATGGTGATATATTAGCAAAAACTGGGCTACAAGAAGAAGCTTTAATTTCTTATAATAAGGTGATTGAGTATGATAGTGAAAATGAAGATATTTGGTTAGATAAAGCAGAGCTATTAAGAAACTCTAAAAATACTGAGTTGGGAATAATTACCTTATACGAAGGCTTAGAAAAACAACCGGAAAACTATTTGCTTTATGCAAGATTAGTTGCATATTTGTTAAAGGATGGCAAAATAGATGAAGCCGTACAGAGCCTGATTATATTATTAACAAACGACAAAGAAAATATATCTACATTAATAGAATATTATCCTGACGCGATAAAATTCCCTAAAATTGTAGATTTGATAAATAATTTTAAAGCATAATAATGAATTTTGAATTACCGCACATCCCTACTAGGGATTCAGCACCTAGAGAAAATGGATTAACAATGATGATGGACAAAGGTTTAAGCTGGAAAGAAGCTGAAAATTTTATTGATTCATCGGCACATTTAACTGACTTAGTAAAATTTGGTTTTGGAACATCTTATGTAACAAAAGATTTACAAAAAAAATTAGATTTATATAAGTCTGCGGGTATTAAAACATACTTTGGAGGAACCCTTTTTGAAGCTTTTATTGCTAGAGGAATGTTTGATGATTATAGAAGATTGATGGACAAGTTTGGCATGGAAACGTGTGAAGTTTCTGATGGTTCGATAGAATTACCACAAGATCAGAAATGTAAGTACATCGTTGATTTAGCTAAAGATTTTAGAGTTCTATCTGAAGTTGGATCAAAGGAAGAGGGAATTTTTATTAGCCCTAACAAATGGATATCTATGATGGAAACTGAACTAGCCGCAGGATCATGGAAAGTAATTGCTGAAGCAAGAGAAAGTGGTAACGTTGGTATTTACAGACCAAATGGAACTGCTCACGTTTCTTTAGTGAATAAAATTAGAGCTAAAATCAACCCTGAAGACATCCTTTGGGAAGCTCCTAAAAAAGCACAACAAGTTTGGTTTATCAAACAGTTTGGTGCCAATGTTAATTTAGGAAACATTTCTTTTAACGAAGTTATTCCTTTAGAATGTTTACGATTAGGCTTAAGAGGAGATACTTTCTTTGACTCTTTACCTGAAGCTATAATTGCAGAATTTAAATAATTAAGAATATGAATATAATTACCCCTCAAGAATTAAAACTAAAAACAGAAAACAAGGATGTTTTTCAATTAATTGATATTCGTGAAGATTACGATTTTGATGATTTTAATATTGGAGGGATTAACATTCCTATGGATTACGTTTTTAGTTCTTTAGATAAAGTTGATACAGACAAACCAGTAATTTTCATTTGTAATTCAGGTAAGCGCTCTAAAGCAATTATACATACGCTCAAAAGAAAATTACAATTAGAGGAATTATACTCTGTATCTGGTGGTATTTCTGGATATCAAGAATTAGTTTAATTAATATGACTAGAACTTTAAAAGATTACTTTTTTTTAGGCCTTAAAGGTATTGCAATGGGAGCAGCAGATGTTGTTCCAGGTGTTTCTGGCGGAACAATTGCATTTATTACGGGGATTTATGAAGAGCTTTTAAATACTATTAATGCTGTAAATTTTGATGCACTTAAAACATTAAAGCAAGAAGGTTTAAAAAGTTTTTGGAAGCAAATTAACGGAAATTTTATTGTTGCCCTATTTTTAGGAATAGGGATCAGTATTGCCTCTTTAGCCAAACTGATTACCTATTTAATGGCTAACCAAGCAACATTGCTTTGGGCATTCTTTTTTGGACTTATCATCGCAAGTATTTACTTGGTAGGAAAAAAAATAACAAAGTGGAACCTCTCTAAAGTTATTGGCTTGCTCATTGGGACTGCAATTGCTTTTTACATTACTCTTTTACCACCAATGGAAAAACCAGATGCTTTATGGTACGTTTTCATCTCTGGTGCCATTGCTATTTGCGCCATGATATTACCCGGTATTTCAGGTAGTTTTATTTTATTATTGTTAGGATCTTATGAATTGATTTTAACCTCTATAAAAGACTTGAAATTGACAATTATTGCTGTTTTTGGTGCGGGATGTATCGTTGGGTTGCTTTCATTCTCTAAGCTATTAAGCTGGATGTTTAAAAAGCATCACGATTTAACTATTGCTATTCTTACTGGATTTCTAATCGGCTCTTTAAACAAAATTTGGCCTTGGAAGTTTACAGTTTCTAACCGTGTAAATTCACATGGAGAAGTAGTTCCTTTTATGCAAGAAAATATTTTGCCAACTGATTTTATTGGTGAACCTCAAATTGGCTTAGCTATTGTTATGGCAATTGTTGGTTTAGGACTAATACTTCTTTTAGAGAGGTTTTCTAGCAAAAGCTAAAAAAAATAAATTTATTAAGAATAGAGTTATTTGTCACCAATCTTACTTATTACTGTAAGCTCTTATTCTTTTTTAAATTTCCTTATATTTGTTGTTCGTGAATTTTAAAAGAATTATCATATCGTTATTATTGCTGCTTACCTACTCTTTAGGCTTTGCACATAACTTTATTCCGCATCAACACAATGCTGAAACAGAAACATATAACCATGCGCACGATGATAATCATGAACATCATCACCATAATGAAATAAGGAAATTAGCGGTTGACCATGAGCACATTTCACATGGGAATCATTTTGACGAAGGCTTTTACGACCTCTTAGTTTGCTTTTTACATGAAGTAGATTTTCATTCGGATGACTGTAATAACCATTACTTCATTCCTACTAAAACAAATAATGCTTCATCAGAAAGATCATTACAACTATTCGCTATCGTTAACACTCTTTTTGCTACAACATTGGAAACAAAAGAAGCTTCTTCTCTTGATTTCCTACACATAGATCTAACAAGTAACTATCGATCTCCATCGTTAGTTGATTCTCCTCTTAGGGGACCTCCAGTACTTTCTTAGAAAAAATGTCAGTTCGAGTGTCCCGAATTTATTTCTGGATGTATCGAGAACACATTTTTCATCATTGCATTCTCGATAAAAAAATTATTGCATTTCGACTTCGCTCAATGACCAATAATTTCTCTTGAAAAGACAATGATCTCAACTCAACGTTTATAATTTCATTTAACACTTTTACCATGCGTAAAACATTTATATTATTTGCCTGTGCAACAACAATTTTTATTAGTTGTACAAATAAAAACTCATCAAAAGATGATGCACAAGCCACACACGCTCATAATGAGCCAGAGAGCTACACTGTATATTCTGATAAACTAGAATTGTTTGTAGAGTTTAACTCTTTAATGCTTGGAGAGACAACTACATTTATTTCTCATTTCACAAAATTAGGAGAAAAGTTTACTGCGCTAAATGAAGGGGCAGTTTCAATCAAACTAATTGGAAAAAAAGATCAGCCGTCATTTAAATCGGAAGCTCCATCATCTTTAGGGATTTATAAATTAAAGTTAAAGCCTATAAATACAGGAACGTATGATCTTATTTTCACTATAAAAACAAAGTCATTTACAGATACCATTACACTTAAGGATATTGTTGTTTCTGAAAATGATGAAGCGCTACATGCTAGAAAAATAGTTGCATCAGAGACTGAAATTGTTTACTTAAAAGAACAGGCTTGGAAAGTTGCGTTTGCCAACACTAAAGTGGTAAGAAAACCTTTCGCTGAAATTATTAAAACAACTGGTCATATTTTGGCTGCACAAGGTGATGAAGTAATTATTACGGCAAAAAGTACTGGAATTATAACTTTCGGAAATAGCAAAAAACAGATTGGATCTGCTGTTAAAAGTAGTGAAACTTTATTTAGTATTGTTGGTGGTGGACTTACTGAAAACAACATCAATCTTGAATTTGAAAAAAGTAAAGCTGAATTTGAAAAAAGTAAAGCAGCTTATGAAAGAGCTCAACAATTAATTACAGACCAAGTTATCTCCATTAAAGAATTTCAAGAAATTGAATTGAACTATAAAAATGCTAAAACACATTTTAATAGTATCTCAAAAAACTACGCTGGAAATGGAAAAAAAATAAAGGCTCCATTAACTGGGTTTATTAAGAACTTACGAGTTACCGAAGGGCAATATGTAGAGGTAGGACAAGCAATTGCTAGTATCTCTCAGAACCAACGCTTAATGCTTAAAGCTGAAGTTCCTCAAAAGCATTATACCAAATTAGGGAACATTTCTTCTGCAAATTTTATCACAGCTTACGATAATAAAGTTTACAATACAGATAGCTTAAATGGCCAGTTCATTTCATATGGAAAGAGTACTGATCAATATGCTTTCTATATTCCGGTAAACTTTGAAATTGATAATAAAGGAGATATTATTCCTGGTTCTTATATCGAAATATACCTTAAAACAACAGCGGTAAAGAATGTCCTAACCATCCCTCTTTCTTCATTGATGGAAGAACAAGGGCATTATTATGCTTTTGTTCAAACATCTGGTGAAGGTTTCCAAAAAAGAGATCTAGAACTTGGAGTAAGTGATGGCATTCATATTCAAGTAATTTCTGGAATAAAAGAAAATGAAAGAGTTGTAAGTACAGGGGCTTATCAAATAAAGTTAGCAACAATGTCTGGTAAAATGCCAGAACATGGACACGAACACTAATTATGAATGATAATTTAAGAATGAAGAATATTTATAATTCAACATTCTTAAACCTTAATTAAACTACTATGTTAAATAAAATCATAAAATACGCATTAGCTAATCGCTTGATTGTAATTGCTGCTTCTGTATTGTTATTAATTGCTGGTATTTACACTACTTCTAAAATGGAAGTTGATGTTTTTCCAGACTTAACAGCACCTACGGTTGTAGTACTGACTGAAGCACACGGAATGGCTCCAGAAGAAGTAGAACGATTGGTAACTTTTCAGATAGAAACGGCAGTAAATGGTGCAACCAATATTAGAAGAGTTAGATCATCTTCAGCCGCAGGAATATCAATTGTTTGGGTAGAATTTGAATGGGGAACAGACATTTACAAAGCCCGCCAAATTGTAAGCGAGAAACTCCTACCTATTCAAGAAAGGTTTCCGGCTGGAGTTGGAAATCCTACTATGGCACCACAATCATCTATAATGGGTGAAGTAATGTTTGTTGGACTTACTTCCGATAGTACTTTGGCAATGGATTTAAGAACAATAGCCGATTGGAACATTAGACCAAGGTTATTAGCTACTGGTGGAGTTTCTCAAGTAGCGGTTATGGGTGGTGAGTACAAACAATATCAAATTTTAGCTTCACCGCAAAAAATGAAACACTACAACATCACTTTAAGTGAATTATTAAAGAGTAGTCAGGAAAGTAATTTAAATGCTTCTGGTGGCTTTATTAATGAATACGGGAGTGAATACATTTTGAGAGGTGTTGGTAGAACCAGCGATATTACAGAAATTGGAAATTCCGTTATTAAGGTAATTAATGACATTCCTATAAAAATTAATGATGTTGCTACCTTTAAAATTGGTGGATCTATTCCTAAAATTGGTGATGCTTCTTTAAATGCAAAACCTGCTGTTTTATTAACCATCACAAAACAACCTAGCACAAACACATTAGAGTTAACAAAAAATATTGATAACGCTATTGCTGAATTATCTAAAACTTTACCAAGCGACATTAAGGTGTATACCCACATATTTAGACAGGCTGACTTTATAACTGCTTCAATTAGTAATATTCAGAAAGCACTAGTTGAAGGATCCATTTTTGTTGTAATTATTATGTTCTTGTTTTTAATGAACATAAGAACAACAATCATTTCATTAATTGCGATTCCATTATCGTTAATTGCCTCAATTATTACGCTTAAGTATTTAGGATTAACAATTAACACGATGTCATTAGGAGGAATGGCAATTGCCATTGGCTCTTTAGTCGATGATGCTGTAATTGATGTTGAGAATGTATTCAAACGATTAAAGGAAAATGCATTAAAAAGTGTACCCGAAAAGAGAACTACAATTGAGGTTGTTTATAGTGCTTCTAAAGAAATTCGTTCTTCCATTTTTAATGCCACACTTATTATAATTGTTGCATTTATTCCGTTGTTCTTCTTAAATGGATTAGAAGGTAGAATGTTAAGACCTTTAGGGATTTCATTTATCGTTTCGCTCTTTGCTTCATTAGTTGTTGCAGTTACATTAACGCCTGTTTTATGCAGCTACATGTTAGCAAACGAAAGTAAATTATTGAACCAAGCAGACGGAAGTTGGTTAGAAAACTTTTTAAGTAAACATTATAAAAATGCCTTATCACACGTAATGAAAATTAAAAAAGTGATGTTAGGATTTTCAATAGCCCTTCTTATAGTTGTTAGTTTTCTTTTATTTGGATTAGGAAGAAGTTTTTTACCCGATTTTAATGAAGGAAGTTTAACCATTGCTGTGGTAAGTATTCCTGGGATTTCGTTGGATGAATCTTCTAAAATTGGAGCTAAAATTGAAAACCTATTACTGGAAATACCAGAGATTTCTATTACAGCAAGAAAAACAGGAAGAGCAGAATTAGATGAACATGCACAAGGTGTTAATTCTTCTGAAATTGAAGCTCCTTTTGAGTTAATTGATAGAACGCGTGAAGAATTTATGGCTGAGGTTAGAGAAAAGTTAGGTACGGTAACAACCGCCAGTATTACTATCGGACAACCAATTAGTCATAGAATTGACCATATGTTATCTGGAACGAGAGCCAACATTGCAATTAAGCTTTTTGGCACTGATTTAAATAAGATGTTTTCCCTTTCTAATGAGATTAAATCAACTATTGAAAACATAGATGGATTGGTTGATATTACGGTTGAGCAACAAGTAGAAATACCTCAAATTCAGATTAAAGCAAAACGAGATATGTTGGCGAAATTTGGAATTACTATTGGTGAATTTACGGAGTTTATTGATGTTGCCTTTGCAGGAGAAACAGTTTCTCAAGTTTTCGAAAATGATAAAAATTTCGATTTAGTATTACGATTTGATGATGAAAATAGAGGGAACATAGAAGCTATAAAAAACGTTTTAATTGATTCTCATAAAGGAAAAATACCATTACACTATGTTTCAAACATAATATCTACAAGTGGTCCAAATACTATTAATAGAGAAAACGTACAACGAAAAATAGTTGTCTCTGCAAATGTTGCTGAACGAGATTTAAGAAGTGTTGTTAATGAGATTAAGGAGAACATTAATCAAAACATTGAACTTCCAGAAAATTACAGAATTCAATATGGTGGACAATTTGAAAGTGAAGAGAAAGCAGCGAGAATATTACTCCTTACCTCTCTAATGTCCTTACTAATTATCTTTTTGTTACTCTATCAGGAATTTAAAGACTTAAAAATTGCTAGCATCATTTTACTAAATTTACCTTTAGCTTTAATTGGTGGTGTGTTAAGTCTCTGTTTGACTTCTGGAATTATAAGTATCCCTGCAATTATTGGATTTATCACCTTATTTGGTATTGCTACAAGAAATGGAATTTTGCTAGTTTCTCGTTACCAAGCATTACAAAAACAAGGCGTTAGCTTATATGACACCATTATCAATGGTTCATTAGATCGGTTAAATCCAATTTTAATGACTGCCTTAACAACAGCTTTAGCTCTTATTCCATTGGCACTATCTGGTGATTTACCGGGGAATGAAATCCAGAGTCCAATGGCAATTGTAATTTTAGGAGGGCTATTAAGTTCTACCCTTTTAAATATTTTTATAGTACCTATTGTATACTATTACAGTAATAGAAATGATGAATTTTAAATTATTGTCAATTCGAGTGCGCTGCTTTTCGCAGAGTGTATCGAGAATCAATAATTTCTATAAAATGATGTTCTCGATACATCCCGAAATAAATTCGGAACACTCGAACTGACATTTTATGCACGAACAAAAAAAACAAGAATTATGAAAAAAACCATATATATCACCTGCTTTTTAATACTTACGACAGTAAGCTTAAAGGCTCAAAACAATATAGAAAATGTTCTTTCTGATATTGTAAAAAATAATAAGTCTATTATTTCCAATCAACAATTTTGGGAAGCAAAAAAGCTACTCTACAAAACAGGTCTAACCCCTGAAAATCCAAAATTTGAATATGAGAATTTAAGAGGGGAAAACAGCAATCAAGTAGATTATTATATTGTTCAGTCTTTTGATTTTCCTACGGCTTATATTAAAAAAAATCAGGTAGCTAACCGACAAGTTTCGCAATCCAACTTTAAAGAGGATGCTTTTAGACAGGATATTTTATTAAAGGCTAAACAATACTGTTTAACCCTTATTTTTCTAAATAAAAAGCAAACTGCATTGGAAAATAGAGCAGAAAATGCTTCTAATATTCATGCCGCATACCAACAAAAAATGACCAGTGGAGATGCAAATATACTAGATGTTAATAAGGCAAAATTGCAATTACTTAATGCTGAAAACACAATGCGTATCAACCAAAGTGAAATTGATGTGTACAATCAAAAATTAACAGAATTAAATGGAGGTGTATTCGTTTTACTGAGCAATAACAATTATCCATTAACACCAATTTTACCTGCTTATGAAACGTTAGAAGCTGCAATTGAAGAGGCTGATCCTAATTTAAAATCAATCCATCAACAAAATGAAATTGATCAAAAAAAACTAGAACTAAGTAAAGCCATGTCTTTACCAAAATTTGAAGGTGGATTTCGATCACAGGAGTTTGCTGGACAGAAAATACAAGGTGTTCATTTAGGAATAACAATACCTTTATGGGAAAATAAAAACAAAGTGAAACATCAAAAAGCGCATCTGAATTTTAATGACTTACAGGTACTTGAGCATCAGAATGAACATCACAATGAGATTAAGCAATTGTATCAAAAATACACGAGCCTATCCATTGCAATTGATGCGTATAAACAAGTAATGAGTACAGTTAACAACAATCAATTGCTTAATAAAGCACTGGATTTAGGAGAGATATCTTCTTTACAATATTTTATGGAGTTGAATTATTATTACGCTTCTTATGATACTTTTTTAGATCTAGAAAACGAATATTATCAAGTAGTAGCAGAATTAAACAAGTATAAATTATAGTGTT
>JASJIW010000040.1:0-63899 GCA_037624665.1 Flavobacteriales bacterium | reverse complement strand
TTTAGCTGGATTTTTAGGGATGGCAACAAAGTTTGTTGAGTGTACTCTAGGAGTTAAATATAGAGAAGTTACAGAGGATGGAACCGTTCACGGTGGCCCGATGTACTACCTATCTAAAGGATTAAAAGAAAAAGGAATGGGAGGCTTAGGTAAAGTGTTAGCCATCTTTTTTGCAGTAATGTGTGTCGGAGGTTCTTTTGGTGGAGGAAACATGTTCCAAGCCAATCAAGCAGCAGCTCAAATAATTGATCGTTTTGGCATTGAAGGTGGATCTATGGGATTCATACTTGGGTTAATAATGGCAGCCATTGTTGGTGTAGTAATTATTGGAGGGATTAAAAGAATTGGTTCTGTTACAGAAAAAGTTGTTCCATTTATGGCTGCAACCTATGTTGGAGCAGCACTAATAATTATTTTCATGAATATTAGTTTAGTTCCTGATGCATTCGGAATGATATTTAGCGGAGCATTTTCTTCTAACGCTGCTTTAGGTGGTATAGTTGGTGTATTAATTGTTGGGTTCCAAAGAGCTGCATTCTCTAATGAAGCAGGTGTTGGATCTGCAGCAATTGCTCACTCAGCAGTTAAAACAAAACACCCTGCAAGTGAAGGAATCGTTGCTCTACTAGAGCCTTTTATTGACACAGTAGTTATTTGTACAATGACTGCTTTAGTAATTGTGATTACAAACATTGAAGGGGGCTTCTTTGAATACGGAACTAAAGTTCAGGGAGTTGAATTGACAGCTACAGCATTTGATTCTGCAATACCTGGATTTTCATGGATATTGACTATTGCCGTTGTATTGTTTGCTATTTCAACTATGCTTTCTTGGTCTTATTATGGATTACAAGCTTGGAAATTTTTATTTGGTAAAGGAAAAACTGTTGACATTATTTATAAAGTAATTTTCTTATTATTTGTTGTTATTGGTTCATCTATTGGTTTAGGATCTGTTATTGCATTTTCAGACGCAATGATTTTTGCCATGGTATTTCCAAACGTAATTGGATTAATTATTTTATCTCCTAAAGTTCGTGATGAACTTAAAACCTACACAGATAAAATCAAAGCATTTAAGGCTGCTAAATAAAAAACTTTTATAATGAATATTAAAGACTACTTTTCTTTTACTCGTGGAGAAAAAAGAGGCACAGTAGTTTTTATAACAATTATTATAGTTTTAATAGTTGCCAACTTTTCTGTAGACTTATTTAAAAAAAATACGCAAACAGATTTTTCTGAATTTGAAGAAGCAATAAACGAATTCGAGTCAGCAATAAATTCAAAAAAAGAAGCTAATTCTCAAACAGAAGCCACAATTGATTTTTTTTATTTCAATCCAAACACTATTTCTGACGAAGAATGGTTGCGGCTTGGATTTAAAGAATGGCAAGTAAAAACGATAAACAATTACAAAGCTAAAGGGGGGAATTGGAAAACTAAAAGCGATGTTTCCAAAATATATGGTTTAGAAAAATCTCATTTTGAACAATTAAAACCATTTATTTTACTCCCTGAAAAATTCAAAAGAAAAGAAAATACTTACCCTAAGAAAGAAGAAAAAGAAATAACCTATTTTGAGTTTGATCCGAACACTATCTCTAAAGAGGAATGGAGGTCGCTGGGATTCAAAGATTGGCAAATCAAAACACTTTTTAATTACAAATCAAAAGGTGGAAGTTGGAAATCGAAAGCAGATGTTAAAAACATTTATGGTTTAAGCGAAACCGACTACTCCAAATTAGAAGCTTACATACTACTCCCTGAAACAACTGAGAAAAAAGAATATACTACCGATAAGAAAGATTATTCTAAAAAAGTAGACGTCAATACTTCGAACGCTAAAGAATTAACAAATTTAAAAGGAATATATTCAGAAAAATATGCTGCAATCATAATTAAACATAGAGATCAATTAGGAGGGTTCATTTCTAAGGAACAATTAAAAGATGTTTGGAATATGACGCCAGAAACATACGATGGCTTCATCAATCAAGTTGTAATTGGCAAATATGAACCTAAAAAGATAAACATCAATTCCTCATCTGCTCAACAATTAAAATCTCATCCTTATATTGATTGGAAAACAGCAAATGCAATTTACAAATACCGTAAAGCAAATGGTCAATATAAAAATGTTCAAGAAATAAAAAAGATACACTTAATTAGCAAGAAAACTTATCTTAAAATTGCACCCTATTTAACAATAGAGTAAACATACGTTATTACCTATTATAAGCACAGCATATGAAACGAATATTTAGTAGCCATTGGTCAGATTATGAATTAATTGATGCTGGTAATGATAAAAAACTAGAAAAATGGGGAAAAATAATTACAATTCGTCCAGACAGAAATGCCTACTTCGCTCCTATTCTACCTGAAAAAGAATGGAAACAAAAAGCACATTTTGAATTTATTGAAGAAACCACAAGTAAAGGGATATGGAAAACACTCAAGAAAAACACTCCTAAAGAATGGCAAATCAATTATAAAAAGTGTGTGTTCAATCTGCGTTTAACACAATTTAAACATATAGGCATATTTCCGGAACAACAAACGAATTGGGATTTTATAAACGCTAACATAAAACCAGAAGGAAAGTTCTTAAACCTATTTGCCTATACTGGAGGAGCATCTTTAATAGCGAACACTGCCAAAGCAGATGTTTTCCATTGTGATTCTGTAAAACAAGTCATTACTTGGAGTAAAGAAAATATGGAGAGCTCAAATCAAGAAAACATTCATTGGGTATTTGATGATGCGTTAAAGTTTGCGACCAAAGAAGTTAAACGAGGAAAAAAGTACGATGGCATAATAATGGATCCTCCTGCTTTTGGAATCGGTGCAAAAAAAGAAAGATGGAAAATTGAAACTAAGTTTCCTGAACTAGTTAAAATTGCAAGTCAATTATTAACTGAAAATGGTTTTCTTATCATCAATACTTACTCCCCCAAATTAAAGGAAGAAAACATATACAACATCGTCAAAGAATATTTCCCAACAAAAAAAATACAAGTAGATAAACTTTCTCTAAAAACAACAACAGGTAAAACATTAGAATACGGAGAATTAACTAGAGTATGCTAAATATCATTTTATAAGACCTATTAAAATCTTAAAATTGCATTCTAAGCCCATTAATTATGATAAGTAAAAGACTAAAAGAAGTAATACGAGATGTTCCTGATTTTCCAAAACCAGGAATTCTATTTAAAGACATCACGCCAATACTGTTAAAACCTCAATTAACCAGAGATATTATTAACGAAATGGTTAAGCATGTTAAAGACTTAAACTTAGATGCAATTGTTGGTATTGAAAGCCGAGGATTTTGGTTTGGAATTATGCTAGCTAACAAATTAGAACTGCCCTTTATTCCTATCAGAAAAAAAGGAAAACTACCCTACAATACAGTTTCTTACAGCTACGATTTAGAATACGGCTCAGCAGAAATAGAGATGCACGAAGATGAAATTAAAGAAGGCTGGAACGTTATAATACATGATGATTTATTAGCAACAGGAGTTACAGCTTGTGCAGCTGCAGAGTTATTAAAAATTCAAAAAGCTAACGTTGCTGGGTTTTCATTTGTTGTTGATTTAACTTTTTTAAATGGTTCTGATATTTTGAAAAAATATTCAGAAAATATATTTAATTTGGTCAGCTATTAAAAAATAGATTATGGATTTTGGATTAACAGAAAATCAGCAAATGATTGCTGGAATGATTAAAGATTTTGGAGAGAAAAACATTCGTCCAAATATGATGAAATGGGATGAGTCTCAAGAATTTCCAGTTGAAGTATTTAAAAAACTTGGAGAATTAGGATTGATGGGATGTATCGTTCCAGCAGAATATGGAGGCTCTGGGATGACTTATAACGAATATGTTACTGTTGTTACTGAAATTTCAAAAATATGTGGTTCAATTGGATTGTCTGTTGCAGCTCACAACTCATTATGTACAAACCACATTCTTATGTTTGGTAACGAAGAGCAAAAGAAAAAATGGTTACCTAAACTAGCTACTGCAGAATGGATTGGTGCTTGGGGAATAACTGAACATAATACAGGTTCAGACTCTGGAGGAATGAATACTACGGCAAAACAAGATGCTGATGGTAACTGGATATTAAATGGAGCTAAAAATTTCATTACTCATGCTATTACAGGTGATATTGCAGTAGTTATTGCAAGAACTGGAGAGAAAGGTGCTAAAGACAGCACAACGGCTTTTGCAATAGAAAAAGGAACTCAAGGATTTACTTCTGGAAAAAAAGAAGATAAATTAGGAATGAGAGCTTCTGAAACTGCAGAATTAATTTTCACGGATTGTAAAGTTTCTAATGATAATGTTCTTGGCGAAGTAGGACAAGGATTCAAACAAGCAATGAAAATTTTAGATGGTGGTAGAATATCTATTGCGTCTTTAGGTTTAGGAATTGCTAAAGGCGCTTTTGAAGCAGCTTTAAAATATTCTAAAGAAAGAGAACAATTCAACCAACCGATTTCTAACTTTCAAGCAATTTCTTTTAAATTAGCTGATATGGCTACGGAAATTGAAGCTGCAGAACTGCTAATTTTTGAAGCCGCAGACCTTAAAGATAGAAACTTAAATGTGACAAAAGTATCTGCAATGGCAAAGTATTATTCTTCTGAAGTAGCAGTTAGAACAGCTACTGAAGCTGTCCAAATATTTGGTGGTTATGGTTACACTAAAGAGTACCCCGCAGAGAAATATTATAGAGACGCTAAGCTTTGTACAATTGGAGAAGGTACCTCTGAAATACAAAAAATAGTTATTTCTAGAGAATTGTTAAAGTAAATCTTGCATAATTAGATTTTTTATCTAAATTTGCAGCCCTTAAATAAATTAAAAAAGTAAGAAAATGATTATTATTCCTATTAAAGAAGGAGAGAACATCGAAAGAGCTCTTAAACGTTACAAGAAGAAATTCGAAAGAACTGGAGCACTTAAAGAATTAAGAAGAAGAAAGCAATTTGACAGACCATCTGTTATCAACAGAGAAGCTAGAGCAAAAGCTATATATATTGAAGGATTAAGAAGAGCTGAAGAGTAAGCTTTTATTAACTTTCTACTTTTTAAGTAGTTTATTTTTATAACCTTTGAAAATTATTTTCGTTATAAAGATAAACTACTTTTTTTATGTCAAAAATTTCTGAATTCTGCGATTATCTTTCTCATCAAAAAAGATATTCTATACACACAGTTAGCGCATACAAAAAAGATCTAGAGCAATTCAACCAATTCTTAATTTCTGATTTCGACACTAACTCTTTCTCAGAATCCAACTCCCATATTGTAAGATCCTGGATTGTTCAATTAATTGAAAATGATATTTCTCCTAGAAGTATTAATCGTAAAATTTCAACTCTAAAATCATTCTATAAATACTTACTCAAAAACAATGAGATTGATATAAATCCCTTACTAAAAGTAATTACTCCCAAAACATCAAAAAGACTACCTGTATTTGTAGGTGAAAGTGAAATAACTAACCTGTTTTCTCAAATAGAGTTCCCTAACGGTTATGAAGGCTCTAGAGACAATATTATATTAGAATTGTTTTATGCTACTGGAATTAGATTAAGTGAGCTAGTCAATCTACAACTAAATTCAATCGATTATCAAAACTCAACGATTAAAGTTATAGGAAAAAGAAATAAAGAAAGAATCATCCCATTTGGAAATAACTTAAAATTAAAAATAGACAACTATCTAGTAGAACGAAAAAAAATAAAAAACCCTGACTCCCAATTATTTTTAACAAAAGTTGGCAAAAAAATATATCCAAAGCTTGTATATAGAGTGGTAAAACACTATCTTAGCCTAGTAACTACAGTTAGTAAAAAGAGTCCTCATGTATTAAGGCATACCTTTGCTACACACATGTTAAACAATGGTGCTGATTTAAACTCTATAAAAGAAATTTTGGGTCATTCAAATTTATCAGCCACTCAAGTTTACACGCATAATACTATAGAAAAATTAAAAAACATTCATAAACAAGCCCACCCAAAGGCATAATTAAAATAAAAAAATATATGAAAGTAAATTTAAAGATAAACTCAGTGCATTTTGATGCAGATAAAGACTTAATAGAATTCATTCAAGAGAAAGTTGGCAAACTTTCCAATCACTTTGACAAGATAATTGATGGGGAGGTTATCCTTAAAGTAGAAAACTCTCATGACACCGAAAATAAAGTTGCAGAAATTAAATTATTAATTCCTGGTAATGATATCTTCGCAAAAAAACAATGCAAATCCTTTGAAGAGGCTACTGACAATGCAGTTGAAGCATTAAGAAGACAACTAAAAAAACATAAAGAGAAACAAAGATAAGCATAATCGAAAAAAAAATATTTTTTTTGTTTGTTAAGTATAAAAACTTAATTACATTTGCAGACCTTTTCAAGGAAAGGTCTGCTTTTTATGCTCCTAGAGCCTGAAAAACATAGAAAACAAGCCGATGTAGCTCAGCTGGCTAGAGCAGCTGATTTGTAATCAGCAGGTCGTGGGTTCGAGTCCCTCTATCGGCTCATTAAAAAACACTTAAAACGTTAGGTGTAAATTTTTGAAAGTATTGAAAAACGTTGGGGGGATACTCAAGCGGTCAACGAGGGCAGACTGTAAATCTGCTGGCTTAGCCTTCGAAGGTTCGAATCCTTCTCCCCCCACAAAAATTTTTTAACACAAAGGAAGCTTTGTATTAGATGACTTTAAAAGCGAGAGTAGCTCAGTTGATAGAGCGTCAGCCTTCCAAGCTGAGGGTCGCGGGTTTGAGCCCCGTCTCTCGCTCTTTTTTAGTCTTGCATCGCAAAAGCCGATGTAGCTCAGCGGTAGAGTACTTCCTTGGTAAGGAAGAGGTCACGGGTTCAATCCCCGTCATTGGCTCTATTATTAAATAGTAAATAATAAAAAAAGTAAATAAATAATAAAATAAACAAATCATGGCTAAAGAAACATTCGACCGTTCTAAACCGCACTTAAACATTGGAACAATTGGTCACGTAGATCACGGAAAAACAACATTAACTGCTGCTATTACAGTTGTATTAGCAAAAGCAAATGGAGGTGAAGTAATGGACTTTGCACAAATTGATAACGCTCCTGAAGAAAAAGAAAGAGGGATTACAATTAACACTTCTCACGTAGAATACGAAACTGCAAACAGACACTATGCTCACGTAGATTGTCCAGGTCACGCAGATTACGTTAAGAACATGGTAACTGGTGCTGCTCAAATGGATGGTGCTATTATGGTTGTTGCTGCTACTGATGGTCCAATGCCTCAGACTAGAGAGCATATCTTATTAGGAAGACAAGTTGGTATTCCTCGCATGGTTATATTCATGAACAAAGTGGATATGGTTGACGATGAAGAGCTATTAGAATTAGTTGAAATGGAAATTAGAGAGTTATTATCTTTCTATGACTATGATGGAGATAACGCTCCTGTCATTGCTGGATCTGCATTAGGTGCATTGAACGGTGAAGAAAAATGGGTAAAAACAGTTCAAGATTTAATGGACGCAGTTGATACTTATATCGAACTACCCCCAAGAGATGTTGATAAAGATTTCTTAATGCCAGTAGAGGATGTATTCTCTATTACTGGAAGGGGAACTGTTGCAACTGGAAGAATTGAAACAGGTGTCGCTAATACTGGTGATACTGTTGATATTTTAGGAATGGGAGATGAGAAATTAACATCTACTGTTACTGGAGTTGAAATGTTTAGAAAAATATTAGATAGAGGTGAAGCTGGTGATAACGTTGGTATCTTATTAAGAGGGATTGAAAAATCTCAAATTAAAAGAGGAATGGTAATCGCTAAGCCTGGTTCTATTACACCACACGCTGAATTTAAAGCTGAGGTTTATGTATTAAAGAAAGAAGAAGGTGGAAGACACACTCCATTTCACAACAAATACAGACCACAATTTTATATCAGAACAACAGATGTTACTGGAGAGATCTTCTTAGAAGAAGGAAGAGAAATGGTAATGCCTGGTGATAATGTTACTGTTACTGTTAAATTAATCGTTCCTGTTGCAATTAATAAATCTTTAAGATTTGCAATTAGAGAAGGTGGTAGAACAGTTGGTGCTGGACAAATTACTGAGATTTTATAAAACTACTCTAGATATTAAAGAGTATAGAAAGGTACCCGTTAAGAACGGGTACCTTTCTTATCATAAATTAATTAAGTTGAGTAAAATTAACTTACGGAAGTAGCTCAGTTGGTAGAGCACTGGTTTCCAAAACCAGCGGTCGTGAGTTCGAGCCTCGCCTTCCGTGCAAAAGAATTAAATAATTATGGCAAAAATTGGAACATATATACAAGAGTCAGCAGACGAATTGTTTAATAAAGTATCTTGGCCAACATGGTCTGAATTACAAAGTAGTGCAGTATTAGTACTTATTGCTTCAGTAATTTTTGCATTAATTATTTTCGCAATGGATCGCTCATTTAGCGAGATGATGAAATTTGTTTATAGTTTATTTGAATAATTATTATGGCTGAAAGTACAAAAAAATGGTACGTTGTAAGAGCTATTAGTGGTTCAGAAAACAAAATCAAGAAATACATAGAGGATGAAGTTGAATTTGCAGGGTTGAAAGACTATGTATCTCAGATTTTAATCCCAACTGAAAAAGTTTACCAAATACGTAACGGAAAAAAAATAAGTAAAGAGAAAAGTTTTTTCCCTGGATATATACTTGTTGAAGCAGATTTGTCTGGAGAAGTACCACACGTTATTAGAGGTGTAAACGGAGTAATTGGTTTTCTAGGTGCAGAAAAAAGAGGGGAACCTCTTCCACTTAGAATGAGTGAAGTAAATAGAATCTTAGGAAAGGTTGATGAGTTGGCTGAAAGTGAAGAAGAAATGAACATTCCTTACGTTGTTGGAGAAAACATCAAAGTTATTGATGGTCCATTCAACGGATTTACAGGTTCTATTGAAAGAATAAATGAAGAAAAAAGAAAGCTTGAAGTAATGGTTAAGATTTTCGGAAGAAAACAGCCATTAGAGTTAAGTTTTTTACAAGTAGAAAAAGAGAGTTAAAAAAAGTAATTACCGGTATAATCTCAACATTATAATGCTTCCAGTTGAGAAAGTACCATTTAAATAATAATTAAGATGGCTAAAGAAATAAGCGGATTAATTAAGTTACAAATCAAAGGCGGTGCAGCGAATCCATCACCACCAGTAGGACCTGCTTTAGGTGCTAAGGGTGTTAACATAATGGAATTCTGCAAGCAGTTTAACGGTAGAACTCAAGATAAAGCTGGTAAAATTTTACCAGTTGCAATTACGGTTTATGCTGATAAATCTTTCGATTTTGTAATTAAAACACCTCCTGCTGCTGTGCAACTATTAGAAGCTGCTAAATTGAAAGGCGGTTCTCCGGAATCAAATAGACAAAAAGTAGGTTCTGTATCATGGGATCAAATAAAAACAATTGCTGAGGACAAAATGCCCGATTTAAATTGTTTTAAAATTGAATCTGCGATGAAAATGATTGCAGGAACAGCAAGAAGTATGGGAGTTACCGTTAAAGGTAATTTTCCTGCAGAAGTTTAATAATAAATAAAATTAATTAACAATGGCTAGGTTGACCAAAAATATGAAACAAGCGTTATCTAAGTTTGATCTTGAAAAAGAACACAATTTAGATGAAGCAGCTAAAATTGTTAAGGATATTACATTTACAAAATTTGACGCATCTGTTGATGTTAGTGTACGTTTAGGAGTTGATCCTAGAAAAGCTGAGCAAATGGTTCGTGGAACTGTTGCCTTACCTAACGGTGTAGGTAAAGATGTTAAAGTATTAGTATTATGTACTCCTGACAAACAAGCTGAAGCTGAAGAAGCCGGTGCTGACTTTGTTGGTTTAGACGAATATATCGAAAAGATAAAAGGCGGATGGACTGACATTGATGTTATTATTACAATGCCAAGTGTAATGGGTAAAGTTGGAGCTCTAGGTCGAGTTTTAGGACCAAGAGGTTTAATGCCTAACCCAAAATCAGGTACTGTAACAATGGACATTAAAAAAGCTGTTACCGAAATCAAAGCAGGTAAAATTGATTTTAAAGTAGATAAATTTGGAATTATTCATACTACCGTAGGTAGAGCATCATTCAGCGCTGAAAAGTTAGCAGAAAATGCAAATGAATTATTACAAACTATTGTAAAATTAAAACCAACATCGGCAAAAGGTACTTATGTGAAAAGCATTTGCTTATCAAGTACTATGAGCCCTGGAGTTAAAGTTGAATCTAAATCATTAATGGTTTAACAGATTTTCTAATCTAACAAATTAAGTTATGACAAGAGAAGAAAAAAATGATGCGATAGAAGTTTTAACAGGGAAGTTAAATGATGCCAATATATTTTATTTGGCTGATATTGATGGATTAGATGCTGAAACGTCTTCAAATTTAAGAAGAAGCTGTTTTAAAGATAACGTACAGTTAGAAGTTGTAAAAAACACTCTATTAAGAAAAGCTTTAGAAAAAGCTGAAGGAGAGTATACTGAACTATATGACACTTTAAAAGGGAATACATCTATAATGTTTTCTACAGTAGGTAATTCACCTGCTAAGATCATTAAAGATTTCCGTAAGAAAAGTGAAAGACCTCTTTTGAAAGGTGCTTTTATTGAAGAAGCTATTTTTATTGGTGACGAACATTTAGACGCACTTGTTGCAATTAAATCTAAAGAAGAGTTACTTGGAGATATTATCACATTATTACAATCTCCTGCTAAAAATGTTATCTCTGCTCTTCAATCGAGCGGTGGTAAAATTGCAGGAATTGTTAATACACTTTCAGAGAAACCTGAATAAAAACAAACACAAATAATTAATAATTTTAAATAACACAAATAAAAATAAATTAAAATGGCAGATTTAAAAAAACTTGCAGACGAGTTAGTAAACTTAACTGTAAAAGACGTAAATGAATTAGCTACAATATTAAAAGACGATCACGGAATTGAGCCTGCTGCTGCTGTAGCTGTTGCTGGTCCTGCTGCTGGTGGTGACGCTGGTGGAGCTGAAGAGAAAACTGAGTTTGATGTAATCTTGAAAGCTGCTGGTGGTTCTAAATTAGCTGTAGTTAAATTAGTTAAAGAATTAACTGGTTTAGGTCTTAAAGAAGCAAAAGGATTGGTTGATGCTGCTCCAAAAGCATTAAAGGAAGGAATTTCTAAAGACGAAGCTGAAGCTTTAAAAACACAATTAGAAGAAGCAGGAGCTGAAGTAGAGGTTAAATAATTTCTACATTCTAAAAAATACGGTTTGGATATTATCTCTTTTTAAAGGGGATAATGTCTAAACCATTTTGTGCTTATACACTCCTCGTAAATAGACAACTGAGGCCGTTAACAATAGCGAGCTGATTTACAAAGAGTTATAGTATTTATGAATACGAATTAATGCCTTTTACAGGTAATTTAATAATAACTTAACTCATTTGTACGAATGAACAAACCGTTAGTTGAAACACAAAAAGCAGAAAGAATTAGCTTTGCTGCTTCTAAAAATCAGTTGGCTTACCCTGATTTTTTAGATATCCAATTAAAATCATTTCAAGAGTTTTTCCAATTGGAAACGACACCTGAAAACAGAATTATTGAGGGACTTTTTAATGTTTTTAGCGAAAACTTCCCAATTACTGATGCAAGAAACCAATTTGTATTAGAATTTCAGGATTACTTTGTTGACCCACCAAGATATTCGATAGACGAATGTATTGATAGAGGTTTAACACACAGTGTCCCTTTAAAAGCAAAATTAAAGTTATATTGTACTGATCCTGAACACGAAGATTTCGAAACAATCGTTCAAGATGTATATTTAGGGACTATTCCTTATATGACTAACAAAGGTACATTCGTTATAAACGGTGCTGAAAGAGTAATTGTTTCTCAATTACACAGATCTCCAGGTGTATTTTTCGGACAAAGCCGTCACGCTAACGGAACAAAACTATATTCTGCAAGAGTTATTCCTTTTAAAGGTTCTTGGATAGAATTTGCAACAGACATTAACAGTGTAATGTATGCTTATATCGATAGAAAGAAAAAGTTACCTGTAACTACTCTTTTTAGAGCTATTGGATACGAAACTGATAAAGACATATTAGAGTTATTTGATTTAGCTGACGAAGTTAAAGTTAGTAAATCAGGACTTAAAAAAATATTAGGACGAAAATTAGCTGCAAGAGTTTTAAAAACTTGGGTAGAAGATTTCGTTGATGAAGATACAGGAGAAGTTGTATCTATTGAAAGAAATGAAGTGATTATTGATCGTGAAACTATTCTTGAAAAAGAACATGTTGACGAAATAATTGAATCAGGTTCTAAAACAATTATCCTTCATAAAGAAGATGTAAACTCAGCGGATTACGCAATTATTTATAATACATTGCAAAAAGATCCTTCCAATTCTGAAAAAGAAGCTGTTGAACATATTTACAGACAACTACGTAATGCAGAACCGCCTGATGTAGAAACAGCACGTGGTGTAATTGATAAATTATTTTTCTCTGAAACGAGATATGATTTAGGAGAAGTTGGTAGGTTTAGAATTAACAAAAAGTTAAATATAGATACTTCTGATGATCAAAGAACGTTAACGAAAGAAGACATTATTTCTATTATTAAGTATCTTATTGAGTTAATTAATTCTAAAACTTTAGTTGATGATATTGATCACTTAAGTAACAGAAGAGTTAGAACAGTTGGAGAACAATTGTATAACCAATTTGGTGTTGGTCTTTCTAGAATGGCAAGAACTATTCGTGAGAGAATGAATGTAAGAGATAATGAGGTATTTACACCTTCTGATTTAATTAATGCGAAAACATTATCATCAGTAATTAACTCTTTCTTTGGTACTAACCAACTATCTCAGTTTATGGATCAAACCAATCCACTATCTGAGATTACTCACAAGAGAAGAATGTCAGCCCTAGGACCAGGTGGTTTATCGAGAGAAAGAGCTGGTTTTGAGGTAAGAGATGTTCATTATACACACTACGGAAGACTTTGTCCAATTGAAACTCCTGAGGGACCGAATATTGGATTAATATCTTCATTATGTGTATTTGCAAAAGTTAATAAATTAGGATTTATTGAGACTCCTTATCGTCACGTAGAAGATGGTAAAGTAAACCTTAAAAAAGACGTTATTTACTTAAGTGCTGAAGAAGAAAATGGCAAAATCATTGCTCAAGCAAATGCTCAGGTTGATGATAAAGGAAATTTCTTAACGCTTACAGTTAAATCAAGGTTAGAGGGTGAGTTTCCAGTAAGTGAACCTAAAGAGTTAGCTTTAATGGATGTAGCGCCTAACCAGATTGCTTCTATAGCAGCTTCATTAATTCCTTTCTTAGAGAATGATGATGCGAATAGAGCATTGATGGGCTCGAATATGATGCGTCAAGCAGTACCACTTTTAAATGCTGAAGCTCCAATTGTTGGAACAGGATTAGAGGCAAGGGTTGCTCAAGATTCAAGAGTGTTAATCAATGCTGAAGCTGACGGTGTTGTAGCGTATGTCGATTCTAATAAAATTACAATTAAATACGATAGAACTGAGAACGAACGATTAGTAAGCTTTAATGAAGATGCTAAATCTTATATATTAGCAAACTTCAAGAAGACAAACCAGAATACATGCTTAAACCTATCCCCTATCGTGGTTAAAGGTCAAAAAGTAACTAAAGGAGAAGTTTTATGTGAAGGATACGCTACTCAAAATGGTGAATTGGCATTAGGAAGAAACCTTAAAGTGGCATTTATGCCTTGGAAAGGTTATAACTTTGAGGATGCAATTGTTATTTCTGAGAGAGTTGTTAAAGATGATATTTTTACATCTGTTCATATCGAAGAGTTCTCTACTGAGGTTAGAGATACAAAACGAGGATTAGAAGAATTAACAGCAGATATTCCTAACGTAAGTGAGGAGTCTACTAAAGATTTAGATGAAAACGGAATCATTAGAGTTGGTGCTGTAGTAGAAGAAGGAGATATCTTAATTGGAAAAATTACTCCTAAAGGAGAAACTGACCCAACACCAGAAGAAAAATTATTAAGAGCAATTTTTGGTGATAAAGCAGGAGATGTTAAAGATGCGTCATTAAAAGTTAGACCATCTGTGAAAGGTGTGGTTGTAGCTAAAAAATTATTTCAGAGAGCTGTAAAAGATAAAAAAGTTAGAGCTGAAGAGAAAAAATTAATAGCTAAACTTGACGATGATTATGCAAAAGAACTTGCTGATCTTAAAAAGGTTTTAATTGATAAATTATTTAGAGTTGTTAACGGAAAAACATGTCAAGGTATAGTAAATTACTACAATGAAGATATTATTCCTAAAGGAACTAAATTTACAGTTAAAGTATTAGAAAAAATCGGTGACTTTATCTTTATTGATTCTAAAAACTGGACTACTTCAGAAGAATTAAATACTCAAGTAAGAGATATTTTACATAACTATAGTATCAAATCTAATGAGTATTTAGGAGCTTATAAAAGAGAAAAATACGCTATCTCTGTCGGAGATGAATTGCCACAAGGTATTATCAAATTAGCTAAAGTTTATTTAGCTAAAAAAAGAAAACTTAAAGTTGGTGATAAAATGGCCGGTCGTCACGGTAACAAGGGTATTGTTGCTAACATCGTTCGTGAGGAAGATATGCCTTACTTAGATGACGGAACTCCTGTTGATATCGTATTAAATCCATTAGGTGTACCATCTAGAATGAACCTTGGTCAAGTTTATGAAACTGTACTTGGTTGGGCTGGTCAAAAACTAGATAAAAAGTTTGCTACGCCAATATTTGATGGAGCATCTGTTGAAGAAATTAATGAGTATTGTATTAAAGCTGGTGTACCACAATATGGTAAAACTTACTTATACGATGGTGGAACTGGAGATCGATTTGATCAACCAGCAACTGTTGGAGTAATTTACATGTTAAAATTAGGACACATGGTTGATGATAAAATGCACGCGCGTTCTATAGGACCGTACTCGTTAATTACGCAACAACCATTAGGTGGTAAAGCACAATTTGGTGGACAAAGATTTGGAGAGATGGAAGTTTGGGCATTAGAGGCATTTGGTGCAGCTAATATCTTAAGAGAAATCTTAACTATCAAATCTGATGATGTAAAAGGAAGAGCGAAAGCTTATGAAGCAATTGTTAAAGGAGACCCAATGCCAGAACCTGGTATTCCGGAATCATTTAACGTATTGTTACATGAGTTAAAAGGATTAGCTCTTAACATCACAATGGATTAATTAATATTATAATTTGAACTTTCAAATACAAAAATAATATGGCTTTTAAACGCGATAACAACCAAACAAGCAGTGATTTTTCTAAAATCACAATTAGCTTGTCATCTCCTGAACAGATCTTACAAAGATCTAGCGGAGAAGTATTGAAACCAGAGACAATTAACTACAGAACTTACAAACCAGAAAGAGATGGTTTGTTCTGTGAGCGAATTTTTGGTCCTATTAAGGATTGGGAATGTCACTGTGGGAAATACAAAAGAATCAGATATAAAGGAATTATCTGTGACAGATGTGGTGTAGAGGTTACTGAGAAAAAAGTAAGAAGAGAGAGAATGGGTCACATTTCATTAGTGGTTCCTGTTGCACATATTTGGTATTTTAAATCTTTACCAAACAAAATTGGTTATTTATTAGGGTTACCTACTAAAAAATTGGATACCATTATTTACTACGAAAGATACGCGGTAATTAATGTTGGTGCTGCAACAACAAATGCAGAAGGTCAAGAGATTCAATATTTAGATTTTTTAACTGAAGAAGAGTATTTAGATATACTAGATGCACTTCCAAAAGAAAATCAATTTTTAAATGATAACGATCCAGATAAATTTATAGCAAAAATGGGTGCTGAAGCACTTTTTGATTTGTTAAAAAGATTAGATTTGGATGCTTTATCTTATGATTTAAGACACAAAGCAAACAACGAAACTTCTCAACAACGTAAAAACGAAGCATTAAAGAGACTTCAAGTTGTTGAATCTTTTAGAGAGTCTCAAACTCGTATTGAAAATAGACCAGAGTGGATGATTATTAAAGTAGTTCCGGTAATACCACCAGAATTAAGACCTTTAGTGCCACTTGATGGAGGTAGATTTGCTACATCTGATTTAAATGATTTATACAGAAGAGTAATTATTAGAAATAACCGATTAAAAAGGTTAATGGGAATTAAAGCTCCAGATGTAATTTTACGTAATGAAAAACGTATGTTACAAGAATCTGTTGATGCATTATTTGATAACTCTAGAAAATCTAGTGCTGTTAAAACTGATGCGAACAGAGCTTTAAAATCTTTATCTGATAGTTTAAAAGGTAAGTCTGGACGTTTCCGTCAAAACTTACTTGGAAAACGTGTTGATTATTCTGCACGTTCTGTAATTGTTGTTGGACCAGATTTAAAATTACATGAGTGTGGTATGCCAAAAGATATGGCTGCTGAACTTTACAAACCTTTTGTAATTCGTAAATTAATTGAAAGAGGAATTGTTAAAACGGTAAAATCAGCTAAGAAAATAGTTGATAAAAAAGAACCTATCGTTTGGGATATCTTAGAAAATATATTGAAAGGACACCCTATCTTATTGAACAGGGCTCCTACATTACACAGACTAGGTATTCAAGCTTTCCAACCAAAATTAATTGAAGGAAAAGCAATTCGTTTACACCCATTAGTATGTACTGCATTTAATGCCGATTTTGATGGGGACCAAATGGCTGTTCACTTACCATTAGGTAACGCAGCAATATTAGAAGCTCAATTATTAATGTTGGCTTCTCATAACATTTTGAATCCTGCAAATGGCACTCCACTTACACTTCCTTCTCAGGATATGGTCCTTGGCCTTTATTATATTTCGAAAGAAAGAACATCGACCAAAGAACTAATTGTAAAAGGTGAAGGAATGACATTCTATTCTCCGGAAGAAGTTATTATTGCGAATAACGAAGGTGTTTTAGATATTCATGCAAAAATCAAAGTTAAGACTAAGGACCTTGTAAAAGGTGAATTAGTTGAGATAATGATTGACACTACAGCAGGAAGAGTAATCTTTAACGAGATGGTTCCAGATGCAGTAGGATATGTAAATGATGTTTTAACGAAAAAAGCATTAAGAGATATTATTGGTAACATACTTAAAGTAACTGGTACATCTAGAACAGTTGAGTTCTTAGATGAAATTAAAACTTTAGGTTACACAATGGCATTTAAAGGAGGGTTATCCTTTAATCTTGATGATATTATGATTCCTGCTGAGAAAGTAGGAATGGTTAAGAAAGCTAACGAGGAAGTTGATGAAGTAATGAATAACTATAACATGGGATTCATAACGAACAATGAACGTTACAATCAAATTATTGATATTTGGACACACACAAATACAAGGTTAACGAATACGTTAATGAACAACCTTAAAAATGACCAACAAGGATTCAACTCTATTTATATGATGTTTGATTCTGGTGCAAGGGGTTCTAAGGAGCAAATTCGTCAGTTATCTGGTATGAGGGGATTAATGGCTAAGCCAAAAAAATCTAGTGCTGCAGGTGGTCAAGAAATTATTGAAAATCCGATTTTAGCCAACTTTAAAGAAGGTTTATCGGTATTAGAGTATTTTATATCTACTCACGGTGCACGTAAAGGACTTGCCGATACAGCACTTAAAACTGCCGATGCAGGATATTTAACTAGAAGATTAGTTGATGTTGCTCAAGATGTAGTTATTACTGACGAAGATTGTGGTACACTCAGAGGGTTAACAGCTACTCCACTTAAAAACAATGATGATATTGTTGAACCATTATCAGATAGAATTTTAGGTAGAACATCTGTTCATGATGTATTCGTTCCTGGAACGGAAGATTTGATAATAGAATCTGGTACATTAATTAATGAAGAGATAGCTCAAGCAATTGAAGAAGCTGGTATTGATGAATTAGAAATAAGATCAGTATTAACTTGTGAGTTGAAAAAAGGAGTTTGTGCTAAATGTTATGGTAGAAACTTAGCTTCTGGTAGAAAAGTTCAAAAAGGTGAAGCAATTGGAGTTATTGCAGCTCAATCGATTGGAGAGCCAGGAACACAATTAACATTAAGAACGTTCCATATTGGTGGTACAGCATCGAAAATTACAGGTATATCTAGCGTTGAAGCTAAATATGATGGTAAATTAGAAATTGCTGAATTAAGAACCATTGCTACGAAGAATGAGAAAGGTGAAGACATTGAAGTAGTTGTAGGTAGAGCTGCTGAGATGAAAATTATTGATCCTAAAACTAACGTTGTTTTAACAACTGGAAATATACCTTACGGTTCTCATTTCCATGCGAATAACGATGCTAAGATTAAAAAAGGTGATTTAATTTGTGATTGGGATCCGTACAATGCTGTAATTCTTACAGAGGTTGATGGTACCGTTGCTTTTGAAAACTTTGAATTAGGTCTTACTTATAAAGAAGAGTCTGATGAGCAAACTGGATTTACTGAAAAAGTAATTTCAGAAATTAAGGACAAGAAAAAGATTCCTGTATTAACTATTGTTGATAGCAAGAAAACAGTTCTTAGAACTTATAACTTACCAGTAGGAGCTCACATTATCGTAAACGAAGGAGACAAAATGAAAGGTGGAGACATCTTAGTTAAAATTCCTAGAGTTTCTGGTGGTACAGCGGATATTACAGGTGGTTTACCAAGAGTAACTGAGTTATTTGAGGCAAGAAATCCATCTAATCCTGCAGTAGTTTCAGAAATTGACGGTATCGTTTCTTTCGGGAAAATTAAAAGAGGTAATCGTGAGGTTATTGTTGAATCAAGATCTGGAGAAGTTAAGAAATACTTAGTTAACTTATCTAAACACATCTTGGTACAAGAAAATGATTTCGTTAAAGCGGGAGTACCTTTATCAGAAGGTTCTATTACACCAAAAGATATATTAGCAATTAAAGGACCTACAATGGTTCAGGAATATATTGTAAACGAAGTACAAGATGTATATCGGTTACAAGGTGTAAAGATTAATGATAAGCACTTTGAGGTTATCGTTAGACAAATGATGCGTAAAGTATACATTGAAGATCCGGGAGATACAAGACACTTAGAGAAATCTATCGTAAATAAAAGAGATTTTATGGATGAAAATGATTGGATTTATGATAAGTTGATTGTTGAAGATGCTGGTGAATCAGATGATTTAAAAGCTGGACAAATTGTTTCTCCTCGTCAATTAAGAGATGAAAATTCTAAATTGAGACGTATGGATAAGAAAATGGCTACAACCCGTGAAGCTATCCCTGCAACTTCAAGTCCAATACTTCAAGGTATTACTAGAGCTTCACTTCAAACAGATAGTTTCATTTCTGCTGCTTCTTTCCAAGAAACAACAAAAGTGTTAAACGAAGCTGCCGTTAAAGGTAAAGTAGATCACTTAATGGGACTTAAAGAAAATGTTATTGTTGGTAAATTAATACCAGCAGGAACAGGATTTAGAGAGTTCCGTGATATATTAGTTGGTTCTAAAGAAGAATATGAGCAGTTATTGGCTGCTAAAGAAGAATCAGTTATTATTGAAGAATAACAACTAAATAAGTTGAAAAAGTTGAAAGCCTAAAGAAATATTCTTTAGGCTTTCTTTTTTTATATCCTAACCATTAAAAGTAAAAACGATGAACGACAACAATAAAAACGAGAACCAATTAAATATTGAATTAAGCGAAGAGATTGCTGAAGGAATTTATTCTAATCTAGCAATTATCAGTCATTCCCCCTCCGAGTTTGTAATTGACTTTATTAAGGTAATGCCTGGCATGCCTAAAGCAAAGGTTAAATCGCGTATTTTAATGACTCCTGAGCATGCTAAAAGATTAATGCTGGCCATAGATGATAACATACAAAAATATGAAGCTATGCATGGTAAAATAAAGGATTTAGGTCCTGGACCACAAGGTGGAATCCCAATGAACTTTGGAGGACCAGCTGCTGAAGCTTAATTAATATAAAACTTACTTATATGGGGGAGGCTAAATTAGCCTCCCTTTTTTTTGTATATTTATAACTGTATGGAATACATCAAAAACATAAATATTAAAGCTTGGGCAGAGGCAGATAGGCCAAGAGAAAAGTTAGCCTTAAAAGGAAAAAGTACTTTATCTGATGCTGAATTGGTAGCTATATTAATTGGTTCAGGAAACAAAAATGAAACAGCAGTTGAACTCTCTAAAAAAATATTAACATCGATTAATAATGATTTAAATCAATTAGGGAAGTTGACCATTGCCTATTTAATTAAATTTAATGGAATTGGAGAAGCTAAAGCCATTAGTATAATTGCTGCATTAGAATTAGGAAGAAGAAGGAAAACAGCAGACGTAGATAAAAGACCCAAAGTAAATTCGAGCAAAGATGCTTACAACTCTATATCCCCCCTATTAAGTGATTTACAACATGAGGAATTTTGGGTCATTTACCTCAATCGAAATAATGAAATCTTAAAGCAAGAAAACATAAGTAAAGGTGGCGTTTCAGGAACTATTGCCGATTCTAAAATAATTTTTAAAAGTGCTATAGAGTCATTAGCCTCCGCAATGATTCTTTGCCACAACCATCCGTCAGGCAATTTAAAACCAAGTAATGCTGACATCCAGCTTACAAAAAAACTACAAGAAGCTGGGATAATGTTAGACATCCCAGTTTTAGATCATTTAATAATTGGCGAAAAAGACTACTTTAGCTTTTCTGATGAACACCTAATGTAGAATGATATTAATATACGTACATAAGCTTACACCTCGCATAAAATATATCTTTAAAACTATTTTTACTGATGTTCTTCAGGTTAATATTTCTTTTACATCTGATTGCAAAGAGTTTGAGAATCATGAAGGTGTTAAGATTAACTACTCAGACTCTAAACTAAGTTCTGGTATATTTTTTCAAGCAACAACACTCCTTTTTGAAACTAAAATTCAGAAACAAGATATTATTATTTCTGAATATGAAAATAAACCCTGCTTCTATTCTGTAGACAATGAATCTATATTGCCTTTTGACCCCTTTGCGGCTAGTTTTTATCTAATCAGCAGGTATGAAGAATATTTACCGCACAAAAAGGATGAACACAGAAGGTTTTTAGCAAACGAAAGCCTAGCCTTTCAACATGATTTTTTAGAAGAACCATTGGTGAATCTATGGACTACAAAGATTACTAGATTAATAACACTAAATTATCCTGAATTTGATATCCCTCCAAGAGAATATCAATATATTTCTACTTTAGATATTGATAATGCTTACGCTTATCAGCATAAAGGTATTATTAGAACTTTAGGTGCTTTAGGTAAATCGTTCATAAAAGGAAGTGATTTTTCAAGTAGATTAAAAGTCATTTTTGGAAATGAAAAAGATCCTTTCGATACTTTTAAGTATCAAAAAGAGGTTCATAAAAAATATAACATCACCCCTATTTATTTTTTCTTACTAGGTGATTATGGAGTAAATGATAAAAACATTTCAGTAAAAAATAAAACATTTCAACGCTTAATTCAATCTATTTCAGAAAACAATAAAATTGGAATTCATCCTTCTTATGCTTCAAATAAGAACCCAGAAAAAATAGCAACAGAAAAAAACAGGCTACAAAAAGTCAGTAAGCAAGAAATAATGAGCAGCAGACAACACTATTTAAAGCTCAATTTACCAAACACTTATCAAAACTTAATTACTAACGGAATTATAGAAGATTATACGATGGGCTATGCTGAGCAACCTGGTTTCAGAGCCAGTATTTGTAGCGCATTTTATTTTTACGATTTAGAAAAGGAAAGAGAAACTGAATTGAAAATATTCCCTTTTACTGTAATGGAAGCAACCTTTCAATATTACAAAAAATCCGCTCCAGAAAAAGCACTCAAAGATATTATTGCTTTAATGCAAAAAGTGAAAGATGTAGATGGTACATTTATTAGTGTATGGCACAATGAGTCTCTTTCTGATGAGGGAATTTGGAAAGGATGGAAAATAATTTATGAAAAAATGTTAAAAGAATCGATTAACAAAATATAAGTCAATAATTTTACATTAGAATTAAGCAGCATGGAGATTATCAATTTAGGAGAAACCAATTCAATCTTTAATCAATTTATTTCTGAAATAAGAAATGTTGCAGTTCAAAATGATAGAATGCGTTTTAGAAAAAATTGTGAACGTATGGGTGAAATTATGGCTTATGAGATAAGTAAAACATTTACTTATAACGCTCAAGACATAACAACGCCACTGGGAACAGCTCAAATTAATTTGATGAATGAACAACCCGTTTTATCAACAATATTAAGAGCTGGTTTAACGCTTCATCAAGGGTTATTAAATTATTTTGATAATGCTGATAACACATTAGTTTCGGCCTATAGAAAACATCATGAAGATGGAAGTTTTGTTATTGAAGCAGAATATATAGCTAGTCCTAATTTGCAAAATCGGATAGTTATACTGTCTGACCCTATGCTAGCTTCAGGTGCTTCAATTTTAGAAATTTATAAATTATTAGTTCAGAAAGGAACGCCTAAAAAATTACACTTAGCCATACTTATTGCCAGTAAGGAAGGGTTAGATTTTGTAGAAAAATATTTACCTAAAAATACTACTGTTTGGGTTGGCGCAATTGATAATGAACTTAATGCTCAATCATACATAGTGCCTGGCTTAGGAGATGCTGGTGATTTAGCTTATGGAACAAAAGAATAAACTATGAATTGGGAAGCATATATAATCGTTTTTTTAACTGCATGTACTAAATTTTTAGCATCAGCATTTGTTGGTATAAATGGATTTGGACTAAATATACTAGAAACCTTCATAACGATCTGTTTAGGAGGAGTAGTTGGAACCACAGTATTTTATTTTTTAGGTAACAAACTCATTTCAATCAGCCAGAAAAAAAGATTAAAAAAAATCAATAAATTAGTTAGTGAAGGTAAATCTGCCCAAAAAATAATGACGAAAACTAACAAATTAATTGTTAAAACAAAACACATTTTTGGCGTTTGGGGTCTTGCTTTTTTAACAGCTAGTTTTATTTCAATTCCTATAGGCTCAATTATTTGTGCAAAATTTTATCGACACAAGAAGTCTACTGTATTTATTATACATCTTTTTGTAATTATTAACTCAATTCTATTGAGCCTCCTTGCTAGTTCTTTTCCTTCTTTAGGAAAGTAATTATTCTAAACTCTTCTTGTTAAACAGAACGTATCCAAAATGGAACATAAAGCTCCAATTTTCATCAAACTTATCATAATAGTTTGCATTAAAAGCTAGTGGACCTAAAGGTGTAATATACACTGCTGATGCACTAAAAATAAACTGAGTTTCTTTCCATACAGAGCCATAAAAGGCTTGATTCTGACTGTTTTGTTCAATTTGTTGATGTGGCTTATAAACATAGCCTTCAAATCTCAATTGAAAGCTATTGAAAGGGTGATAAATATTTTTTACCCCCACAGCAATATATGAATGTGCCCTGAATTTTTCTTGAAACAACGTTTTGCTTTCTGGTAAAGGTTCAAATGCTGGAGCCGACAATAATGACCCTGTATAGTTCTTAAAGAAAGGTTGATTACTATAAACCCCTTCTCCAAACAAACCAAAACTTACTTTTTCGGAAATCTTTATGTAATTATCATATTTAATTTTAAACTGAATCCAATCCAATACGGTGTCAAATTGATTTTTAATTATAGAAGTTGAGCCTGGTTTGGTTCGCTCTTCTCCATTAATATATCTAGCACCAATTGAAAAATAGCTTCCTTTGCTAGCATATTGTTTTAAATCAAGAGAATTTCTCTCAAAGCTTAATCCTGTAGAAAAATTTCTAAATATTGTTTTATCAGTAGTGTCAGTAGATAAGAATTGTCGAGTTTGATAGTATTTATTTTCTATCTCGCCAGCCGTCCCATCAATAATTAATTTGCCTTTATAAGCTACTGGAAAAGCTAATTCAGATTTAAGATACTGATCATTAATCACTAAAAAGGAAGGTTTTGTATCCTCAAAAAATGTTGAATGACTTTTAAAATAATCCCATCCATCAATGGTAAAGGTTGTTTTCCAGTAAAACGGAATCGAGAATGGAAAGTCCAATCTAAATCCCCCTGAAGCAGAATTATGTAGCTTTCCAAAATAGCTTTCTGCTAAAAGTGATACAGCTGTTTTACTAAGGATATTATATTGTAAACCAATATATGCTTCATTAATTGGTCGTGAAGAAAATACACCTCCAAAAGAAAGAAACAGATCTTTCCCCTTTTTTGCTTTTAATTTTAAGGTAAATTTTTCTGTTTCTTTATTCAATTCGGCTTCGGGATAAAGTCTCTTGATTTTATCATCTGAAGATACCTTTATATATTCTGGTTCAATATCATCAGCACTAACACTATCTTTCTTGATTCTAATTGATTTCATTAAATATTTATTCTGATTAGGTTTCATTCCTTCCACCTCAACTCCATCAAAAATTAACTCAGGTAAAGTGTTCCTATAATTTTTTCTTCTAGAGTTTAATTCTTCTTGATCAATTCTCCTTGTAATAGCACCCTTTATTTTATCTATCTGCTTTATTGTTGCGTTATAACCAATTGCAATTAGTGCTTGGTTATTATCAAAATCAAACAATGAAAATTCTGAAGCTTCAGGCTCGATTAACATTGAAGGAACACTATCAGGAATACTATATTCCGTATTATTTGCAGCCATTCTCTTAAGTTGTGAAAGGATATTATCTTCTTCTGGAATTTCAAAATTAGATGACACATTACATCCAATAATATAATCTGGACTAAAATCATCAATCATAACATCTGCAGGAAAATTATTATATAACCCTCCATCAAACAATAGTTTGTTTTGATGAGATACTGGAGTTAAATAAAATGGATAAGACATTGAAGCTCTAATTGCTGTTGCTAATTTACCTTCATTAAATACATATGGAATTTTAGAAACGATATCCGAAGCCACACATCGAAAAGGGATAAACAATTTATCAAAATTGTTATCTGCAGCAGCTGTTGAGGGAGCAAAATACTTCATTAAACCATAATCTAAGGCGGTAGGAGATATTAAATTAGTGGGTATACTTGTTTCTAATAATTTATCTAAATCAAGTTTAAAGGTAATCATGGATGGATTCTCAACCTTCTCTCTTAAGTAATAGATATATTTTTCATCTAAATTTCCTTCTGCCCAATCTTTAAACTGTTGAGAAAGAAAAACTTTTTCAATTTCTTGAGGAGAGTATCCTGTAGCATACATCCCGCCAACTAAGGCTCCCATAGATGTCCCTGTAATATAGTCTATTGGAATATTATTTTCTTCTAGTGCTTTTAATACACCAATATGTGATACAGCATTAGCTCCCCCACCACTCAATACCAGCCCAACATTTTGAGCAAATGAATCCGATACAAAAAGCATCAAAATGAGAATGGATAATATTTTATATAAATAGCTAATAATCAAGTTCTAATTTACCATAATCACGAAAATTACCAATTTTATTAAGATTTATTTCCTTAAATGAAACAATGAAAATACCGTTTTTTATTGATGTGATTAATAATGTCTTGTTTTTTATTTAACGGTCAGTTTTACCCCCCTTTTTGTTCTCAAATCTGCTTTAATAAGTCTGAAAAATAATTAGGCGAACCTAATAGTCTCGATCCATACCATGAGAAATATTCACCATCAACTAAAATAATTTTGGTATTTGGAAATTTATTTTGAAAATCTAATACGTGTTTTTCTTTAAAAGGGTAAGGTTCTGAGGATAGAAAAATAAAATCAGGGCTCAATGCTTCAATTTGGTCTTCAGTAATTATTGGGTATAGATTATCAGTCTCAATTACATTCTGAAATCCAGAACGAATTATCATATCATTAATAAATGTGTGTTGATTTATACTCATATATGGATCTTTCCAGATAAGGTATAAAGCTTTGCTCTTTTCACCTGAAAATGAAGCTAATCCATTAAACCCTTCTTCAATTTTTTCAATCATTTTGGTTGCTTCAACCTCTTTTTCCGTTATTGTTCCTATTTCTTGAATCATTTTCAGACTCTCGGATAAGTTAGATATGTTACTAGTATAAACCGGATACAGCTTTTGTAATGCTTTAATTTCTGACTCCGTATTTTCTTCCTTATTTGCAATAATAAAATCTGGATTCAATGCTACTATCTTCTCTAAACTAACAGTTTTAGTACCTCCTACTCTCTGTTTAGATGTAACCCAATCATTTGGATGAATGCAAAACTTAGTAATTCCAACAACTTCTTTATCCAAGCCTAAATCATATAACAATTCTGTTTGAGAAGGTACTAATGAAATAATTCTTTTGGGCGTAGAATATAACTCAAATTGATAACCTATTTGATCTATTACAATCTTACTCGCCTTCATATCGATAATTTTAGAACTCTTTTTGTTGAACTGGAAACACTGTATTTGTCACTAATCCGATGCCCTACTAACCAAACAATCTCTTCAGCCTGAACAAGTACTTTAACAGTTTTCTTAGCCACAACAGAAACCTTTTGATCAATTAAAAAGTCACTTACTTTCTTATTTCCTTTCATACCTAGAGGTCGAAAAAAATCTCCTTCAGTCCAAGTTCTTAAACGCATCGGAAACTTAACCTTATCTGCATCTAAATAAGCAAAACTACTAGATTTTTCAATCTTAAAATCCGAAGTAATATTCACTATATCACAATCAAAAGGGAAATCTTTTATTGAATGTATCTCCAACTCTTCTGTTTCTACTTTAACAATTTTATTCAATAATAAATGAGTCCGATCTTTTACTATTTGATGTGATGAAGAATAGAAAACTTGCCCTGATTGCCCTTCAAATCCATTTATAACGTCTGAAACATCTGCAGCATTAAAGTTAAAAACTTTTAAGAAATAATAGAGGTATGTTTTTAATGGACTTAATTCTTTTAATAAATTAATGTCAATTTTAAACCCCTCACCATCTTGTACAAACAGTTGCCTTTTTTCCTCTTCAATTTTTTGAGATACTATTTCTTCTAATTCTGAAAATTGAACTGAAGCGGTAACAACAGTCTCAATAAAGGATGGATTAATCTTTTCTAACTCAGGAATTACATTATGTCGAATTGAATTTCGGGTATACTTCGTATCAGAATTAGATTGATCTTGTCTGAATTGAATCTCATTCTCTTTTACGTAACTATCTATTTCAACAGAATCAAAACACAACAAAGGCCTAATAATACTATCTCTCTTATTCCTAATTCCATGTAGCCCAGCTATACCAGTTCCTTTGGTTAAATTTATTAGCATGGTTTCCGCAATATCATTTTTATGATGTGCTGTTGCTATGAAATTAAAATTGTTCTCTTTTCTAATTTCCTCAAACCATGTGTAACGTAAATCTCTTGCTGCCATCTGTATTGAAACACCATTTTCTTGAGCATTTTCATTAGTATTAAATGCTACTGAATGAAATTCAATATTATTATTAGTACAATATTGACGAATAAACGCTTCGTCTTTATTGGCTTCTTCTCCCCTTAACTTAAAGTTACAATGTGCTACTTCAAAAAACAAATTAGCCGATCTAAAAAGATGTAACATCGTCATGGAATCTTTACCTCCACTAACAGTCAATAAAATCTTATCGGCTTTATTAAATAGTTCGTTTACTTGGTAATATTTTTCAAATTTATCAATCATTAATTCCCTAATACTTCTAGCATTGCTTTAGCTTTCAACAAGCATTCATCATATTCTTTTTCTGGATCAGATAAAGCAGTAATAGCTCCTCCAACAATAAACGAGAGGTACTTATCATTCTTCTTATATTGAAGACTTCTTATCACGACATTAAAATCAAAATCACCTTGTGGATTAATATATCCAACAGTACCTGCATATAATCCACGTTTTGTTTCTTCATATTGTTCAACCAGTTCCATTGCCTTAATTTTAGGAGCACCAGTCATTGATCCCATCGGAAATGTTGCTTTAATTATTTCATCAAAACTAACGTTGTTTTTAACTTTTCCTGATACTGTAGAAATCATTTGATGTACTTGTGGGAAAGTATAAATACCGCATAATTCATCAACATTTACACTTCCTCTATTGGCAATTTTAGATAAATCATTCCGAACCAAATCAACAATCATCACATTTTCACTACGCTCTTTTACATCGTTAAACAATTCTTTTTTTAATTCTTCATCTTCATTTTCATTCTCACCTCTTTTTATCGTTCCTTTTATGGGTTGTGAAATAATTTTATCTCCAAACTTGTGAATAAATCTTTCGGGTGTGGCAGACATTAAATATTTATCATCGTTCTTCACAAAACATGAAAACGGTGTTGGTGATTTTTTATTTAAGGCTAAATAAATATCAATAGGGTTAATTGCTACATCTTCTGCAAAATATTCTTGACAAAAATTAACCTCATAAATATCTCCTAATTGTATATGTTGTTTTAAAATTTCAACATTTTTAAGGTATGCCTCTTTTGTAATTCTAGATACGACTTTAACTGTTTCAAGTTTACTCTCTAAAACTGAAACCGCGTCAATTTCACTTACTATTCTTTCAATTTCTGAATATGATAGCAACACTTTATCATACAAAACCTCTACCTCTTTTTGGCTAATTTTAAATAGAATTTGAGGTGTAAAGAAGTGTCTTTCCGGAAATTTTATTCCATCAAAATGTTTAGAGCTCAGCGCCTCTATTTGATTTTTATAATCATAGGTAATAAATCCAAACTTCCACTCTTTAACGTTTACTTTATTAGAATTAGAAACCGCGAATAAATTTATTTTATCTTTATTATTACTATTTAAAAAAACAACATTCCTCATCTCCTTAAAATAGGTTAAGAGTCGTCTCTCTAGTTGTAATCTATCAGAAGTAGTATAACAGAATTTCTCCATTTATCTGCTAGAATTTAACTGTTTAATAGAATTATTAATAGCTGTAACATGCATATCCCAACAAAATTCTTTTTCTATTTTGTAAGTCTCTATAATGTTGTTCTCTTGGTTTTTACCAAGAAAACAAGTACTTGCTGTAAGTAGGGTTTTCATTAAGATTGTCTATTTTTTCAGGACGGCTTGCTGCGTTGCAAAATTTCGAAAAACAGCTATTTGATCTACTGTTCCTAAAACAAATATTTTTGTATGTGCAGTAATCTCAGTATCTAGAGAAGGGTTAATTAAATATTCTCCATCTTTTGTTCTTAACCCAACTATATTAGCTCCTGACTTATCTCTTATACCAAGTTCTTTAATAGATTTATTTTTTAAGTCATCCGGCAAATTCTCAAATGAAATTTCTTCTAAATTAACAGAGCTAGATCCTTGTCCCATCACATAATCCATAAACTCAATTACATTTGGTTTAATAACCAAAGATGCCATATGGGCTCCCCCAATTTTATCAGGCATAATAACATTATCAGCTCCAGCTCGTTTTAATTTTTTATCAGTATTCTCTTTCGAAGCTCTACTAATAATCAATAAACCTGGATTCATTTCTCTTGCAGTTAATACTACAAAAAGGTTATCTGCATCTTTAGGCAAAGTAGTTATCAAAGCCTTTGCCGTCATTATTCCTGCTCGTTCCAACGTTTTTTCTAAGGTAGCATCCCCTTGTACAAAGGGTATTTCATGCTCCTCTCTCAATTCTTCACTCAGCTCTTTATCCTCCTCTATCACTACATATGCTATATGGTGAGATTTAAGCTCTGCACAAGCTTGCTTACCGTTTCTACCGTAACCGCAAATAATTGTATGATTTGAAACTTTACTCATTTTTTTACTTATTCTTAAATCTCTAAAATAAATTTTATACTCCCCATTTAAAATGTAATTAGAAATTGATGTAACCGCAAATACAAATGTACTAAAGCTAAAGATAATCAAAAAAGCTGTAAAAATTCGACCTACATCAGACAATGGTCTAACTTCATTAAAACCTACGGTTGAAACAGTAATTACAGTCATGTAAAAAGCTTCTCCGAGAGTATAACCTTCAATAATTATAAACCCAGCTATACCAATGAATATAATAGTAATTAGAAGAAGTAATGCAATATAAACTTTTCTAAAATGTTTGAAATTGATTAATGTATGTGTTAAATATCCCAAACCGATTTTCTTTTTTGAAACTGAAAATATTCTTTGTGTTCCAGCACGAATGCCATTATTAAATAAATAAAAATTGGCGAACCAAAAGTTAAAAAAGAAAGATAAATAAAGGACACACGAATTCTACTCGTCTTAAGCTGAAGCTTTTCTCCCCACCAAGAACAGACACCAAAGGCCTGTCTCTCAAAATATGTTTGAATTTTATGAATCACAATTGTAGAATTTTATTCCCAATACTGCAATTTAAACATTTTTTTTGAGAACAGTAATTATTTTTTAATTCAATCAGTGATTGAGTTTGCATAGCATTGCTTGACTTAACACCGAGCGCCTTCCAGTTTTTAATAATTATATTGTTTTCTGCCTTTATACTTTCCAATAGATTTAATGATTTATCAACTAATTTTTCGTTCTGTTTTGCCTTTCCATAAACAAAAGTAAATGGTACAATTACATTTATTATTATACTGTTAATTGTAGCTATTCCTAATTTCTTCTCTGTATCGTTTTCAACCGTTTCATTAAATTGGTAATGTGTTTTCCAATAGTCTGAGGTTTTTGCGTTAAATAAGTTTTGGAGCTCTACAACTGTTTCTGCGGCCAAAACCTTAGAAAATAATCTGGTTTTAATACTCAATAAATTAGCTAATTGTGATATTCTAATCGTTGGAAAATTACCCGGACGCAATCTTAACATCTTCCAAATAGTTTTATCCAAAGACACTAACTCGAATTTTGCTTTTAAGAATTGGTATTCTTTTTTGAGTTTAACATAATATTCATCTTCAATATCACTTTCTAAATAGCCTGCTTGTCCGTATAATAAAGCTTCAATTGAAGAAATAGTATGGTGTTTTTCAATAATTTTTAGTGGTGAGTTTTGAGCCAACAATTCGAACGGTAAAGCATTCACTTTAAGTCCGAAGTACTTAAACATATATTGGTAAAAGGTCTCTTCCCAATTGTTTTTATTCAATTTAAGCATTCCTTCTATTTCTGCCGATTTTCGTTCTAACCTTTCTATTGCCAAGCGATTGAGCCAAGAATTAATGGTAAACTCATCAACCGTTTTAATTTGCTTACCACACGGAATACCAGAATCGGGTAGAAGAACAAGTTGTTCGTATTTTTTTATTATCTGTAGATCGATTAAGTCTTTTAATTCAAGCGTTGGAATGACATTTCCTTCCTTATCTAAAATATCTTTATCATTATTGTAAACCACATGCAGCACAACGTTATCATACGCTTTATCATCTTGGTGTTTGTGTTTTATCCAATCAGATGAGTTAATGTGAAGCTCAATATTCCCAGCCCAAGTTGTTGCTCCAATCTTTACTTTCCCGTTAAAAAAATCAGGACCAGCGTCAGTATTGTGCAATCCAAAATTTAACACAGTAATAGCAATACCATTATGCGTGGTTAGATTTGCAGTATTAAACAGTTTATACTTCCAGATGTAATGTAAAAAGTCTTCTTTCAATTTTTAAGAAAAATCATCTTCATCAACTGAATCTCCAGGTGAAGGTCTTCGAGCTTGCTTACTTTTCATACTAGCTTTTGAAACATCAGTAGCTTTTGTAGTCTTCGTTATTGTATCGGCTGACAATAAACTTGATTGAATTTGCATCTGTAAATCACCAACACTACTTGGAGAGTACGGCATAAAAATAGTGTTTACCCCATCTTCAGCTAAACGACTAATTGTATCATAATGTTGCGTCATAAATAACATATTCATCACCTCACGGCCAGTAACACCATCTTCCATTGCTCCTCTAACTTCTTCAACAGAGTTCTTTAACCCATTTGCAATAGCTACACGTTGATCAGCAATACCCTGGCCTTGTAACTTTTTACTTGTTGCTTCAGCTTCGGCTGCTGCTACTACTTTAATCTTATCTGCCTCAGCATATTCTTTAGCTGCTTCTTTCATTCGTTTTGCAGCATTAATCTCATTCATTGCATGCTTAACTTTAGCATCAGGATCAATATCTGTAATCAACGCTTTTATAATCTCAAAACCATATTCTGCAATAGTTTCAGACAATTCTTTTTGAACAGCTTGTGCAATTTTATCTTTTTCACTAAAGACATCATCCAACAACATATTTGGGACCTCAGAACGAATAGAATCAAACACATAGGATTGAATCTGACGAGCAGGATTATCAAACTTATAAAATGACTGTCTTATACCTTCATCACTTTCAACCACATAATATTGAACAGAAACTATCATCCGAACAAATACATCATCTTTTGTTTTTGTTTCTACCTCTACAGGTAATTCCATTACCCTTAAATTAACGGTACCTGCTTTTTTATCTATAATTGGAATTTTAAGATTAAATCCAGCACCTGCTATTCTATTAAACTTTCCTAAACGTTCAATGACTACTGCTGTTTTTTGTTTAACGATAAAAAATAATCCCATTACAAATAGAATTACAATTACTCCAATTATTAATTTAAATACGAAATCTGGTCCCATGTTTTAAAAGTGTTTTAAGTGATTAATAGTATTAAATTCTATTTTAAGAATTCTCCTAACAAGATAGCCATTTCTTTTTGAATTTGCAAGGCTGAACCTTTAGCTGCATCAGCAAAGTTTTCGTCATTTCCTGCATAAATAATTCCTCGTGATGAATTAACCAATAAACCACAATCTTTATTCATGCCATATTTACAAACCTCAGACAAAGAACCTCCTTGAGCACCTACTCCTGGCACCAATAAAAAGCTATTTGGGACAATACTCCTGATTTCTTTAAACATTTCTGGTCTGGTAGCTCCAACAACATACATGAGATTCTTATCATTACCCCATTTTTTTGATTGCTTCAACACTTTTTCAAATAGCTTATCTGTTCCATTATCAAAAAATTGAAAATCATCTGCTCCTTTATTAGATGTAAGTGCTAATAATATAACCCATTTATTTTCAATCTCTAAAAATGGCTCTATAGAATCACTACCCATATAAGGAGCAACAGTAACAGAATCAAAATTTAAGGTTTCTAAAAATGCTTTTGCATACATTTTAGAGGTATTCCCGATATCTCCACGCTTTGCATCTGCAATGGTAAAAATATCTTTAGGAATGTAATCAATCGTTTTTTCAAGTGATTTCCATCCCTTTGCACCCAAACTTTCATAAAAAGCCGTATTGGGTTTATAAGCCACACAAACATCTTTAGTCGCATCAATAATTTGCTTGTTAAATTCAAATATTGGATCTTCTTTTTTTAATAAGTGTTTTGGAATTTTTGTAATGTCAGCGTCCAAGCCAATACATAAAAAAGATTGTTTTTGTTTTATCTGATCAATTAGCTGTCTTTTATTCATCTTTTATTCTGTTTTTTTATACTCTCGCATTTCTTTGCTTGGTTCAATAATCGTGAAGTCCTTCCACAAATCATCACTAAACTGATCCACATAAACCGTTTTAAAATTAGGCTTTTGTTTAAATTTATTAAACTCTTTTGCCTGTATTTTTTCGCTACTAACAACAAGTATTTCAAATGATTTTAATTCAGTCACCTTCATTGATAACTTTACTTTTATTTCATTCAATTTTTTATCTACTAAAAACCTTTTTTTCTTTTTAAGTAATGATACATTTCTATCGAAAGAAACTTTACTTCCTGCCTTTTTCGCATAATATTTTAACTGATAAGTACCTTCTCTTTTCTCAAAATAGATATTTACATCCGATACATTTTTAGTATAACCTACTCCAAACAAATTAATATTGGTTCCGGTTTTTCCATCAGCATAACTATAGTTAGCTTTTACCAATGCATAAGTATCCATTGCAATATATAATCGACCTTTATATTCTCCTTTATTTATAGGGGTAAAATCAATTACATAAACCTTTTCTCCATTAATTTGAGTGCCAAATACCAGCTCATAATCATATCTGTTTGTATGGTGTAAAAACTCCCACATCTTCTTATTCGAAAATCGATTTTCGAACAAGTTGTTTAATCTCTTTGCATAATAATAGATCTTTCTACTACTCTCTGCATTATACTTTACTAGAGAATCTTTTGTGTCTTTAGCATCTTCTTCTAGGTCTACTTTACCTCCAATAATACCTGACTTTATTTTCCAGTATTCATTTTCATTCGTGTTCTTAAACATTTTCTCAAACATTTTCTCAAGCTGATTGACATCAGCTAAGTTCTTATCCTTTAAACGGACCTTCTTAATTAGATCTAGTTTTAAAGTGTCTTTAAGGTTAGCCGATAAATAAGCATCTCCTAAAAAATCGGTATAGGATATTGAATGTTTAGGCAGTCTTTTCTCAATAAGCTTCGTCATTTTTTCACTCAACTGCTCAAACGAACTTTTCTTAAACTTAATGTCTATGCTATTGATATCAGATACAGATCTGTTCCGAGTAAATACTTGATTTTTTGCATACGTTTTTTTATAATTGGCTGCCATATTTAAAAGAACTAACTTTACAATCCCTTCTGGATTTTTATTGTCTGCAAAAACGAAAAACTCATTCAGACTAAACGTTTCTGAAGTTAAATAAATGGTTGATTTAGATAGAAGGTTTCCTATACTGATTTTTTTTGTGCGATATCCTACAAAATAAAAACTTAAGGTATCATTCTCTCTTAGCTGGCTGCTTATGATAGTAAAACTCCCGTTTTCGTTTGTTACAGCACCACTTTTAGTACCCAAAATAGCAACATGAGCAAAGGCTAATGGATCTTGAGTTTCTCCATCTAACAATCGACCAGTATATTTTACTGATTCTACCGTTTCTTCCTTCTGATTTTGAGCGTTACTTATAAGTATGAGTAACACACCAAATAGAAGTAATACATACCGTTTTACCATTTCAAATTAATTAATTGTAATCTACAACTGATTGTAAAACAATGCATTTAACGTATGAAACAGCTCAATATTATATATTTTTAACAGCCTAGAGAGCAATTAATCATCTAGTCCAGCTGCAAGCTTTTCAGAGTTCTCAGCAATTTTTAATCCTTCTACAATCTCATCAATATCTCCTGCAATAATATTATCTAAACTATATAAAGTCAATCCAATTCTATGATCGGTTACCCTTCCTTGCGGATAATTATATGTTCTAATTTTTGCAGATCTATCTCCTGTAGATACTTGTGATTTTCTATTCGTTGCTCGTTCTAATTCTTTTTTAATTAATTCCGCTTCATAAAGTCGAGCCCTCAAAACTTTCAATGCCTGAGCATAATTTTTAATTTGAGATCTTCCATCTTGACATTCTACAACAGTATTTGTTGGAATGTGTGTTAAACGAACTGCCGATTCTGTCTTATTCACGTGCTGACCACCTGCTCCAGAAGAACGATACGTATCTTTCCTAATATCTTCTTTTCTTACTACGATATCAACCTCTTCGGCCTCCGGTAAAACTGCAACTGTAACTGCAGAAGTATGAACTCTACCTTGTGTTTCTGTTTTAGGAACTCTTTGTACGCGATGCACACCAGATTCAAACTTTAAAACACCATAAACATTATCTCCTTCAACACTAAATGAAACTTCTTTAAAACCTCCAGAAGTACCTTCTTGCATGGTCATCGTTTCAGTTTTCCAACCTTTTCGCTCTAACCACTTAATGTACATTCGATATAAATCTCCAACAAAAATACTGGCTTCATCTCCACCAGCACCTGCTCTAATCTCTATAATAACATTCTTAGAATCTTCTTCATCTTTTGGAATCAGCATTATTTTTACTTCCTCATCCATTTTGGACTTTTCAGAAAGTAATTCATCTAATTCCATTTTAGCCATATCCACAAACTCTTTGTCTGTTTCTGTTTCTATTATTTCTTTATTGGCTGTTATATTATCAATAACATCTCTATAGCGATTATAAACCTCTACAATAGCTCCTAGCTCCTTATATTCACGATTTATATTAACATATCGTTTCATATCCGAAATAATTTCCGGATCTACAATCTGTTCGCTAACCTGGTCATAACGAATACTAATCTGCTCTAATTTCTTTAATAAACTACTCATCTTATCTTAGTTATATACAAACTCTCCAAATTCACTTTTAATCGTCAATTTCTTTTCGCCTTGAGCTTCAACTCTACCAACAATTTTGGCGTCTACATTAAATGATTTTGAAATAGCAATAATACTTTCTGCTATCGCTTGAGGAACATAAACTTCCATTCTGTGACCCATATTAAAAACCTTGTACATTTCTTTCCAATCTGTCCCCGATTGTTCATGTATCATTTTAAATAATGGTGGTACAGCAAACATATTATCTTTCACAATTTGTAAATCATCAACAAAATGTAAAATTTTAGTTTGTGCTCCTCCACTACAATGAACCATTCCGTGGATCTCTCCTAAATGATTATCTAATATCTTTTTAATAATTGGAGCGTAAGTTCTTGTAGGAGATAAAACCATTTTACCTGCATTTAAAGGTGCTCCTTCTACTTTATCAGTTAACCCATAACTTCCAGAATAAACTAAATCACTTGGCACGCTTGGATCAAATGTTTGTGGGTATTTTTCTGCAACAGATTTATTAAAAACGTCATGTCTTGCAGAGGTCAAACCATTGCTCCCCATTCCTCCGTTATATTCAGTTTCATAAGATGCTTGTCCAAAAGACTCCAACCCTACAATTACATCTCCTACTGAAATATTCGCGTTATCAACCACATCAGTTCTTTTCATCCGACAAGTAACTGTAGAATCAACAATTATAGTTCTCACTAAATCACCAACATCAGCTGTTTCTCCACCTGTAGAATAAATTCCAATACCTTGAGTTCTTAAATCTTCTAATAATTCTTCTGTTCCATTTATAAGCTGTGCTAATACTTCTCCTGGAATTAAGTTTTTATTTCTACCTATTGTAGATGATAACAATATGTTATCTACCGCACCAACACACAATAAATCATCAATATTCATGATTAAAGCATCTTGTGCAATTCCTTTCCAAACTGAAATATCTCCAGTTTCTTTCCAATAAGCATAAGCTAAAGATGATTTAGTCCCTGCTCCATCAGCATGCATAATAACACAGTAAGCCTCATCTCCAGTTAAATAATCTGGAATTATTTTACAAAAAGCTTTTGGATAAAGGCCTTTACCAATATTTTTTATAGCGTTGTGCACATCTTCTTTATCGGCAGAAACACCTCTCTGTAGGTATCTTTCAGATTTATCCATTCTTCTCAATTTTTCACAAATTTAACACTATCAAATTTGTTAATATATAGATATAAAAAAAACATCCTGAAAGTTATCAGGATGTTTTTAAATAAGTGTTAATAATCTAATTATTTGCTACAGGCGGAACAAAGTCATCCCCCATAACCTTAAAGTCTGTTCGTCTATTTCTTTGCAATGCTGCATCCTTTTCTTCTTTAGACTTTAATGTGTCGATATACTTTTTTGTCAATGAAATACCTCCAACACTTTTAATCGGTTCGTTTTCTCCCATTCCGATTGCTTTAATTCTAGCTGAATTAATCCCTTTTTCTTTCACTAAATAATCTACACAAGATTGAGCTCTACGTTGAGACAGCTTTTGATTTGCTGGAGTAGAACCTCTGTGATCTGTATGTGATCTTAATTGTATAATTAATGTAGGATTATTCGACATAATATCATACAAGAAATTTAACGAATCTTTATACTGAGGCTGTAAATCCGCTGAGGCAGTTTTATACTCAATTAACGGTAATTTAATAATTACATCTTGGAAAGGTTGCAATGTATATTCATGAAAGAATTTTCTTGATTTATCTAAACCAACAGTTGTTTCTTTTCCTTGAGCATTTAAATACTTTTCCTTTTCAACTACTATAGAATAAGATGTTTCTTTATTAACATATCTATTTGGTCCATTTTCTACAAAAAAGAAATTCCCATTCTCATCTGTTGTAGTAGACGCCGAACTTCCGTCCGTTCCAAGTAATTTAATTTTTGCACCCGCGATTGATTTTCCAGTCTCAACATTCTTTACACTTCCATCTAATTCAAACATAAGTGCAGGTAATTTAAACGACCAGATATCATCTCCGCCTCTACCGCCTTCTCTATCTGTAGTAAAGAAACCTCTTTCTTTAGCTCCGTCAAAAATAATTCCAAAATCATTTGCTTCAGAATTCATTGGGCTTTGAAGATTTTCTACTCCTCCCCATTGGTTTATTCCAGTCGTTGCTGCTTTAAAGATATCTAAACCTCCCATACCTTTATGACCTGTTGAAGCAAAATATAATTCTCCATTCTCTCTAATATACGGAAACATTTCATCTCCTATAGTATTAATTTCAGCACCTAAGTTTGTTGGCTTAGACCATTCTTTCATTTTTTTGTTGTACGTAATATACCACAAATCTTTTCCTCCTTGACCTCCTGGCATATTAGAAGCAAAAACCAATACTTTATCATCTACAGAAATAGCAGGATGACCAACAGTAAATGTATCTGCTGTTATTGGGATAATTTCAGGCTCACTCCAGTTTGTCCCTTGTTTCTTTGACCAAAACAATCCACATCCCATAACACCTTTATTTTCTACACCACAAATGGTAAAATACATGGCATTCTTTTTCTTATTTAAACAAGATGCTCCTTCACTTGCTGGGGAATTAACGCCACCTTCCAAAACTACCGGCTCACTCCATTTTCCTTTTTTATCAACCTTTGTTCTATATATATCAGAAAAATTCATTCCTGTCACATCTGAAACATCTTCTCCAGCCGAACCTTTTCGTGTAGAGGTGAAATAGATTTCCATATTTTTCTTGTCTGCAAATACAGGTGAAAAATCATAGTCTTCAGAGTTTATTAAAGGCATAGGATTTACTACAAATCTTGTTGGCTCATCTTTCCATTTCTTTGCCAACTCAGATGATTCCACGCCTTCCTCGGCTCTTTTATCACTAGGGTTTGCAGCTTTATATTTATCAAACGCTACAATTGCATCTTCATATTTACCTTCCGATTTGTAAATATTTGCAACATAGTAAATAGCGATAGGGTTATCATATTTAGCTTTTATAGATTTATTATACCAAACTACGGCTTGTTTACCATCATTTTTACCACGGTAACATTCTGCAATTTGAAATAGAATTTCTGCTTTAACTTCGCTTTTAGAGGTTTTGGTATAAGCCTTCTTATACATATCAATCGCCTTATAGTACTTGCCTCCACTAAAAGCAACATCAGCTTCTTTCTTATAATTCTTTTGAGCATTTACGGTTAAACCAAAAACTCCTAATAACGTAAAAACTGTAATAATTCTTATTATATTCATAGTAATAATTTAATTTCTTTTTTTGAATAGTTGCTAAAGTAGAAAAATCTTTTAACTTATTCAGTCTAAATTGAAACAAAAATCCATCTAAAAAGGAATTCTAGAGGGATTATTTAATCCGAAGGAAATGCTTTGACTATCTTGTAAACAATAATTCTCTCAATTTTGGCAATGGCCACAACTCGTCATCAATTAATATTTCTAACTTATCTGAATGATATTTAACCTCTTCAAAGTATGGCCTCACTTTATCACAGTAAGCTCGAGCCTTCTCTTCTGAACTAATAATCTTATTGGCTATTTTACGTTCTTTAAGCATCTCTTCTGATTTCTCTCTAATGCTATTCGTATGTATTGAAAGCTGTCTTAATACTTGGATTTGTGTAGCTGCCATCACCTTTGCTTCTTCTCCAAAAACATCAGTCATACCCTTAACATTTTCAATCAATACATTTTGATATTTTATTGCTGTTGGGATAATATGATTTTGAGCAATATCTCCTAGAGTTCTTGATTCAATTTGTAATTTAAGAATATAGTTCTCTAACTCTATCTCATAGCGAGCATCTAACTCAACTTCAGATAAAACTCCCATATCCTTATACAACTTCTTGGTCTCTTTTTTAACCATCACCTTTAAAGCACTCGGTGTATCTTTTAGATTAGACAATCCTCTTTTTGCTGCTTCTTTCACCCATTCTTCACCATAACCATTCCCTTCAAAACGAATAGATTTTGATTCTTTAATTAGTTTTTGAAGTTCTTGTAAAATAGCTTCATCTTTCTTCAATCCTTTATCGATACGCGCATCAACAGATACTTTAAATTCTTTTAATTGCTTTGCAACAATAACATTTAAAGCAGTCATTGAGTGTGCACAATTTGCAGTAGAACCTACCGCTCTAAATTCAAATTTATTTCCCGTAAAAGCAAATGGAGAAGTTCTGTTTCTATCCGTATTATCCAACATAATTTGAGGGATTTTACCAATACTTAACTTTAATTCCGTTTTATCTTCTGGTGTCATTTTTCCTGCTTTCACATTTTTCTCTAATTTATCTAACATTTCTGTTAATTGAGAACCTAGAAACACAGAAATAATAGCAGGTGGAGCTTCGTTCGCTCCTAATCTATGATCATTTCCTGCAGAAGCAATACTCGCTCTTAAAATATCTGCATTATCATGAATTGCTTTAACCGTGTTTATTAAAAATGTTAAAAACTGAAGGTTTGATTTTGGATTCTTACCCGGAGCTAATAAATTAATCCCTGTATTTGTAGATAATGACCAGTTGTTATGTTTTCCTGAACCATTTAAGCTTCCAAAAGGTTTTTCGTGAAACAACACTCTAAAATCATGTTTACGTGCTATTTTCTCCATCAAATCCATCAACAATAGATTGTGATCATTTGCCAAATTTGTTTCTTCAAACATTGGCGCACATTCAAATTGATTTGGTGCAACCTCGTTATGCCTAGTAGTTACAGGTATTCCTAGCTTTAATGCTTCAATTTCATATTCTTTCATGAACGCTTCTGCTCTTCCAGGAATAGAACCAAAATAATGATCATCTAATTGCTGTCCTTTTGCAGGATTATGACCAACCAATGCTCTTCCAGTCATCATAATATCTGGACGAGCATTATATAAGGCTTTATCAATTAAGAAGTATTCTTGCTCCCATCCTAAACTAGCGCTTATTTTATTTACATTCTTATCAAAATACTGACAAACGGCTACAGATGCCTCATCAACAGCATTCAATGCTTTTAATAACGGTATTTTAAAATCTAACGCTTCTCCTGTATATGCAATAAACACCGTTGGAATACACAATGTTTTTCCCATTACGAAAGCTGGCGAAGTTGGATCCCAAGCAGTATAACCTCTTGCCTCAAATGTGTTTCTAATTCCTCCATTCGGAAAACTAGAAGCATCAGGCTCTTGTTGAACTAAATTTTCTCCATCAAACTTTTCTATCGCTCTCCCTCCACTAATAGGACTGAAAAATGAATCGTGTTTTTCTGCAGTAGCTCCAGTTAATGGCTGAAACCAATGCGTATAATGTGAAGCACCTTTAGTTAAAGCCCAATCTTTCATAGAAGACGCAACCTGATTTGCCATACCTCTATCTAAACGAGTTCCTTTATTAATAGAACTCATAACACTTTTGTATGCTTCTCTTGGAAGATACTCTCGCATTGTTTCTTCCGTAAAAACATTAGTTGCATAATAATTTGAGGCTCTATCCGAAGGAAACTCAACGTGCTTTGGCTTTCTATCCAATACATCTCCCAAGGCTTTAAATCTAAATGATGACATTTTTTATAGTTTTTGTTAAATAAATATAAAATTCAGTGCAAATGTATTTTAAAATAGGGGGCAAATCATAAATAAATTACTTTTATTTATCAACACCCTTAATTTTTAGAAGGTTTTTAAAAGTTAAATGAAAAAATCCCGTAAGAACTAAATCTTACGGGATCGTTATTGACGATAATAACTTTTTAAATTGCTATAACTTTAATTTCCACTCTTCTATTTTTAGATTTATCTTTAACGTCTACAGGAAATGCTGCTCCTCTTATTTTTCTAACAACACGTTCTTTTTTAACTCCCTTTGAGACTAAGTAGTTATAAACTGAAGTAGCTCTTTTCCCCGCTAATTTTTCAACATCCGCTTCAGAAGCATCAATAAATCCAGAGACGATTACTTTTTCGTCAATGTTTTCTTTTAAATAAGCAGCAACTTTGTCTAAATTATTCGCAGACTTAACAACTGAAAACGCGCCAGACTCAAACATGATTTTCATCCCATCAACTTTGCCTTTAGCACCAACATCTAAAGAACCGCCAACACTTGCCGCAGACCCATCCGTATTTACAATCTTAATAGTTGTAGCCTTTTCCCTATCAGCACTTCCGAACCCAGACTTTACAACCTCAGCATTTTCCATTCCTTCTACAACATCGCAATTACATTTTTCAGCCTCTTTAATTGGAGTAATTGATACGTTATCTATATAATAGTAAGCGGTATACTTTTGAGGTTTATTAAACCCTCGCGGTCTTTTTACTTTCAAGGTTTTTAACTTTGCATCTTCAGTAAAGTTTCCTATCGTTAAATACTCCTCACCACCTTTAGCGTTATAAACTCCACACATTGGAGTCCAATAGTATTGCTTATCATAAATAGCCAAACGCTTACTCTCTATGAAATTTTTAAATTTTAAAACATCCGAATTATTGGCCGTCATTGCTTTCTCTGTAAGCGCAGCACCTAAATGATTGGTCGCATACTTTGACAAATCAGCCAAACTAACATGATATTTCACGCAATAACCCTCCCCTGCCTTCATCTTCTCCGTCAATTTAACCTGCAAATATGTTCTTGGCTCTTTACCCTTATAACTATAGCCAACAAATCCTGCATAGCCACTACCTTCCATCGGCTTTTCTTTACCGTAATCATTTTCTGGTATAGAAATATTAAAGTTTTTGGTTTTTGGAATATACAAATCTGCTTTCGCCAATGTTGGAGAAACCCATGGAGTAGCACCTTTAAGTTCTCCTTTTAATTTTACTTTTTTCTCAATCTTTTCAAAAGTAGGATTTGGAACTAAGTTAGTTTGTGAAAAGCCTACAGTTACGATTAAAGAAAATGCAATTATCAATCTATTTTTCATATTTATTTTTTAAATTTTAATATTATTCTGAGTAATCGAACTACAAATTAAATACTTTAATTAGATCTTCTCCTTTTGACAAATTTATCAATTTTATACCAATCAAAAAAAATCATCTCAAAATCATTTCAAAACAAAACTATTACTAATAATTTTTCAACCATAAAATTGCAGCATGAATCTTTGACTTACTTTTAGAAAAGCTCTAAAATAGGTTTAATGACTTATGAATATTCCCCGCATATTCATCACAAGAATCAAAACTTATTTTTTCAAGTATCTTATTTTCATCTTAACTCGATAATTATTTCAGAGAAAAAAAACGCTGGACCTACAACCAATATTATCAACAAAATCTCATTTATTTCAACAACCCCCTTTAAAGAAAAGTAACACATGCAGTAAAAAGTGCCAAATCAAGCTAAATATAGGCCTGAGTTATTCGTATTTATTTACAGCTTTCAACATCGCTATTAACACGTGGATTGGATTTAGTAACTTATATTTACCGAATAACTGTTGATATGCAAGGGACGAATTACAATTTTTTAGAATTAAAAAACGGGATTAGAATAATTCATAAACCCGCGAAAAGCGAAGTAGCTCATTGTGGTTTTACAATAAAAACAGGCTCTAGAGATGAAACTCTGGATCAGACTGGTATAACCCACTTTATAGAACACGCTATTTTTAAAGGCACCAAAAACCGTAAAGCATACCACATTCTTAACAGAATTGATAATGTTGGTGGTGAAATAAATGCGTTCACAACAAAAGAAGAAACAAGTATTTACGCTTCTTTTACAAAAGAATATATAGAAAGAGCACTAGAACTGCTTACTGATATCCTCTTCAATTCTACCTATCCAGAAAATGAACTCCATAAAGAAAAAGATGTTATTATTGATGAAATAAACTCTTATTTAGATAGTCCTTATGAGCAAATTTATGATGACTTTGAAGAACTCATATTCAAAGACCATCCGCTTGGAATGAACATTCTTGGAACTGTAGATAGCGTTAAAAAGATTGACAGAAAAAAAATTCTAGATTTTATAAAAACCAACTACCGAACTGATCAAATAGTATTTAGTATCGTAGGCGATTTTCCTTTCAAAAAACTGGAGAGACTCTGCAAAAAACACCTTAACGCCATTCCTGAAAAAACAATCAGCAATAAACGGGTTCCTTTTACTAAATACACGCCAATCCAAAAAGAGATAAGAAAAGACATTTATCAAACACACTGCATTATTGGTAATACTGCTTATGGTGCATACGATAAAAATAAGACCAACTTTATATTACTAAATAACATTTTAGGGGGGCCTGCAATGAACAGCAGGTTAAATTTTGGAATTAGAGAAAAGTATGGAATTACCTACAACATAGAGTCTTCTTACACTACTTTTTCTGATATCGGACTATTTTACATTTACTTAGGTACAGACATTAAACACATTGATAAAAGCGTAAAATTAGTACATCGTGAACTCAAAAATTTACGAGATAAAAAAATGAGTCCAACGCAATTATTAAAAGCAAAAAAGCAAATTATTGGACAAATAACCCTTTCTGAAGAAAACAATTGTAACACGATGTTAGGTATGGGAAAAAGCATGCTTTTATACAATAAAGTTGAGAGTCTTGATGAAACATTTAGTACGATAAATGCAATTACACCAGAAGCTCTACAAGCTGTTGCCAATGAAGTTTTTAATAAAGACCAATTAAGCAGCTTACTATTTACCCCAAAAGACTAAAATTATTATGGATTTTTTACCTGAAGAAGTAGACAATTTTGTGACTAAAAACACAGAAAACGAACCAGATATTCTAAATGAACTGAATCATGAAACTTGGGAAAAAGTATTGATTCCAAGAATGTTATCAGGACACTTACAGGGACGCGTACTCAGTATGCTAACACACATGATAACCCCTAAGACTATCTTAGAAATTGGAACTTATACTGGATATTCTGCTATATGTATGGCCGAAGGGCTTGAAAAGGGAGGTAAAATACACACCATTGATATTAATGAAGAGTTAGAGTCTATGGTGAAAAAGTACATTGTAAAAGCTGGATTACAAGACACCATTATCAACCATGTTGGTAACGCTATGGACATAATACCAAAATTACCAGATACTTTTGACTTAGTATTTATTGATGCTGACAAAACAAACTATGCTAATTATTACGATTTAGTTTTTGACCGAGTAAATAAAGGAGGCTACATTATTGCCGACAATGTTTTATGGAGCGGAAAAGTTGCTGATGGTAAAAAAAACCAAGACAACGATACGCAAACACTCATTGCTTATTCTGAAAAAATACACAATGATGATCGTGTACAAAACGTGCTTTTTCCAATAAGAGATGGGTTAATGATTGCACGTAAAAAATAATTATATTTATACACATCAACAGGCCATGCCTGAGATGATTATTGAGAAACTAATCAGTAACAAAAACAAAAAACTTATGAAAAAATCACTGAACACACTAAGACTTCTTGCTCTTTTAGAAGGAATTTCGTTTTTAGTTTTACTAGGAATTGCAATGCCTCTTAAGTATTATTTGGACAAGCCAGATGCTGTTAAAATTGTAGGAATGGCACACGGAGTACTGTTTGTTCTTTACACCATTAACTTATTAATCGTACACATAAAACTTAAATGGAGTCTTGGAGTTACCTTCGGTGCATTTATTGCTTCATTTATTCCGTTTGGGACTTTTTATGCTGACAAGAAGTGGTTTAGATCTTAATAACCAACGTAATATTTATCCCGCTTTTCAGAATAAAGAATACATAGTGAACACATAATGCTATAAATCAAAAAAGCTCCTTCATAAATGAAGAAGCTTTGTGGGCAATAAGGGATTCGAACCCCTGACCCCCTCGGTGTAAACGAGGTGCTCTGAACCAACTGAGCTAATTGCCCTAATTTTCAATTTAAAGTTTTTTTCTTTTATTAATCGCGGTTAAGCGGCTGCAAATATACACTACTTATATATTAATACAAGCATTTTTTTTTGAAAAAAATATTAAAAAATGTACTGCTCCCATTTCCAAGCAGATAGCATCATATCTTCTAAGTTATATTGAGGTGTCCACCCTAATAATTTACGTGCTTTTTCATTATTTGCATAAATTGCAGCAACATCTCCGTCTCGCCTCTCTCCAATAGTGTACTTTAATTTTACGCCACTCACTTTTTCAAATGCATGAATCGCTTCTAAAACGGTTACCCCAACACCAGTACCTAAATTAATAATATCATGGTTTAAAGTTACATCCTCATTAAGAAGATAATCTAATGCCAACACATGCGCATTTGCAATATCACTTACATGTATATAGTCTCTAACGCAAGTTCCATCTTTGGTCGCATAATCACTACCATAAACAGTTAAACTTTTAATCTTACCAATAGCTGTTTGCGTAATAAAGGGCACTAAATTATTTGGTCTTACAATCGATAACTCTCCATTAAACCCTGTAATATGAGCGCCAACGGGATTAAAATACCTCAACGACATTGCTCTTAGACCCTTATTTGCTTTTATAAAATCATCCACCATCATCTCTCCTATCCTCTTAGTATAGGCATAAGGCGATTCAGTTTTTTCTAATGGCGATTCTTCAGTTACCGGTAATTCTGTTGTATTTCCATAAACAGAACAAGAAGATGAGAAGATTAAATTAGGCACCTTATATTTTTCTTGACACCTTAATATATTCGTGAGACCATTAATGTTATTATCGTAATACATTAACGGTTGTTCTACAGACTCTCCCACTGCCTTAAAAGCAGCAAAATGTATTATGCCCTCAATATCTAAATTCTCATCAAATACTCGCTGCGTTTCCGCCAAATTTTTTAAGTCTACATTATAGTATTGAACTCTTTTTCCTGTAATTTTTTCAATCCTGTCGTATGTTTCTTCTGATGAATTAGAATAATTATCCAACGAAATGATTTCCCAATCGGTATGTTGTAAAATCTCTATAATGGTATGAGATCCAATATACCCAGCACCTCCTGTAATTAGTATTTTCATAATCAACTTTATTTAATCAAAAATAAGGATTATAAATTCACAGGCACCCTATAAAAACTTACTTTCGCTATAAAATATTACAAAGTAAACCTCAAAAACTTAACAATAATAATTCAGAAGCACTATTTCCTCTTTTGAATCATGTCTATAACAGATGAATATATTAAAACGAATATCATTTTTGTTATTACCCATCTTAACAAAACATTTAACACTACTACTCGATTTATAATTGCTATACTATCTTTAGAAGTGTAAATTTATTAATGGTGTATTTAATAGATCTTAAAAAAGAGAATTTAGTGCTTACCTAAGGTCTTTTTTTGTGTTAAAAGCAATAAGTATTGTTATTTATACTTTATTAATTTTAATTTTTCTCCTGCTATACATCGGTGCCAACGACAAGTCAAACAAACCTATTTTTGGGAACATAAAATTTTAGCTATGAAATTAGTCTTCGCAACAAACAACAAAAATAAAATTAAAGAAATTAAAAACCTTTTGGGCAATAGTATAGAACTATTAAGCTTAGCCGATATTAATTGCCATGAAGATATTCCTGAAACAGCAGACACCATAGCGGGTAATGCTTTACAAAAGGCACAGTATGTTTTTGATAAGTATGGGTTCAACTGTTTTGCTGATGATACTGGTTTGGAGATTGAAAGTTTAAATGGTGAACCCGGAATTTATTCTGCTCGCTATGCTGGAGCGCAAAGAGATGCGAATGATAACATGGATAAAGTTTTAACAAACTTAAAAGACCAAACAAACAGAAACGCTCATTTTAAAACCGTTATCGCATTAATTATTGATGGAAAGGAATCCTTATTTGAAGGCATTGCTAAAGGAGAAATTACTGCAACAAAAAGTGGTGCTGAAGGATTTGGTTATGATCCTATTTTTAAACCTCTAGGATATGCCACTACTTTTTCTGAAATGAATTTAGATGAAAAGAATGGAATTAGTCACAGAGGTAAAGCCATTAGAAAATTGAGTGATTTCTTGATTAATTAAGCTACCGTCACATAGATTCTTCACTGCGATTTAAAGCCAATAAAAATTGGTTAAATCATTGTTCTGAATTACACCGCTAGACAATTGTTACGTGATATCATTTTGTAGTGCTACATCAATAACATCATTCAATAAATCTGTTAAAGCAATTCCAGCACATTTTGCCATTTGAGGGATTAAACTCGCGCCAGACATTCCCGGCACAGTATTTATTTCTATTAAATAAGGCGTACCATCTTGTATAATATAATCTGCACGAGCAATTCCTTTCAAATCTAACAATTCAAATATTTCTTTGGTAACTGCTTTAATCTTATTGGACAATTCAAGCGGTAAATCTGCTGGTGTAATTTCATTCGATTCCCCTTTATATTTCGCATCAAAATCAAAGAAATCATTCTCCGTAATTATTTCTGTTACGGGCAGCGAAACCACACCTTCCAACCCTTTGTAAATTCCATTGGTAACCTCTCTCCCACTCATAAAACTTTCTACAATGGCTTGTGTTCCGTGTAACAAAGCCAATTCTAAAGCTGCTTTCAGCTCGCTTTCTGCGGCTACTTTTGTTATTCCGAAACTACTTCCTCCATCATTCGGTTTTACAAAACAAGGTAACCCTACTTTAGCAATTACCTCAGCACTATTTACAATATCCTGCTTTCTTATTAAAACAGCATTAGCCACCTTAATTCCGAATGTTTTTAAATAACGGTTGCAAACAAATTTATTAAAAGTAAGCGTTGCCGCTAAATGACTACACGTACTATAAGACATTTCTAACATATCAAAATATGCTTGCAATTTTCCATCCTCACCAGGCGTTCCATGTATTACTATAAAAGCAATGTCAAACTTTATAGCGTTAAATGAAAAATCAGCTCTATCCATCTCATATTTCTCTCCATCAACAAAAGCAAACCAACCCTCTTCATCTATCCTAACTTTAATCGGATTATAAAGCGTTCTATCAATATTTTGAAATACGGTTTCTGCACTTTGTAATGAAATTATTTTTTCATGACTGTACCCACCTTCTATTATTGCAACATTTTTCATAACTCTATTTTAATCTATCCCAAATATATTTTAAAGAAGAACCATATCCCTTCACATTTATAAAATAATATCCATAAGCTATTGTTAATTATTATTTGGGGCTTTTACGGGCTGTCCATTATATTCCCGAAAAAAATCGGGAGATGCCATTCCCATCCCTAAGCCAAAAAAAACTCATCCAATGCGTTAAAATCACGGGATGAGTTAAAAAAAATCTATTTTTGAGACTAGCTTACTATGTCAAAACAAAAAATAATAGTTTCCGTAACCAACGATCTTACTACTGACCAAAGAGCAGATAAGATTTGTAACACCTTAACCGAATTGGGTTATGAGGTGCTTCTTGTTGGTCGATACTTAAAAAACAGCAGTCCTATTCAGCGCAATTACGAAACAAAACGGTTTCAATTGTGGTTTAATAAAGGCCCTTTATTTTATGCCAATTATAACATTCGGCTATTTATTTTTATGTTTTGGTACAAACCAAATATACTTTGGAGTAACGATTTAGATGTATTGCCTTGCAATTTTCTTTATGCTAAACTAAAGCCCGTAAAATTAATATTTGATAGTCACGAGTATTTTACAGAAGTCCCTGAACTAATTAACAGCCCATTAAAGCAACGTTGTTGGAAAGCACTAGAACGCTTTATGCTCCCTAAACTTAAAAAGGTGTTAACGGTTAGTCAGTCTATTGCCAATTTGTATGAAAAGGAATACAACATAAACGTTCAACTTTTAAGAAACGTTCCGTTGTTAAACAAAAAAACAACTGAAGTTGAAAACATAAAAGTAGTTGGTAAAAAAATAATTATCTATCAGGGAGCTATAAATGTAAACCGAGGAATTGAACAAATGGTGTTGTCCATGTTACATTTAGAGAACGCTATTTTATATATTGTCGGTGCTGGAGATATTTCTGATAAAATAAAAAAACTGATTGAAACAAATCATTTATCCCAAAAAGTAAGCATGCTCGGAAGAATTCCTTTAGAGAAATTACACAATTACACTTTACAGGCTGATTTAGGGCTAAGTTTAGAAGAAGACAAAGGACTTAACTACCGTTTTTCTTTGCCCAACAAGTTATTCGATTACATACAGGCAGAAATACCTGTTTTGGTTGCCAATTTACCTGAAATGGAAAAACTGGTAAAACAGTACCAAGTGGGAGAAATTATTGAGAATCATACTCCAGAACACATTGCCTCTAAAATTAAAAGCATGTTAGCGAATGAACCGCAAATAGCCATTTGGAAAGCAAACTGTAAAAATGCTGCACAAGAATTAAATTGGGAGACAGAAACGCAGTTTCTTAAAGGTTTCCTTAATGATGTGAATTCTTTACGCTTTTCTTAAAGAAACCAAATAACCTAACTTGTAAAAATCAAACCACATTAAATTGGCTTCTTCCTTTTGTAGTTTCTTTAAAATAGTGTTTTTATTTTTCTGAAAATAAGAGAGAATGAGTGCTTCCAACATAAATTTCCGAATCATTTTATACCCTTTAAGAAGCTTTATCGATTCATCCACTTTTTGCTCATTCAGCAACTTATTTAGGTTGAAAATTCCTTCTTCCGTTTTCTCAATAAATAGCTCAAAATCTTCTAACCCAATATGGCACAATGGATTTTCAATGTGTAGTATTGGAACTTGTTTTTGTTTCAATTCAATTCCAAAAAACGTATCCTCATGCCCGTAACCCTCTATCGTTTCATCTAATTTTATGCGCTGAAAAATAGCTTTCGGAATACAAAAATTGTTGGTCATAAAATGATTGTGTATCCCTTTTTTGCGCTGCTCAGCATCAATCGTTTCACGACTTACACCATACCACCATCTAAAATTCTCTGCACTATTTGCAGGTTTATGAGCATCATAATTCCGCCCACCATAAACAACGCTTTCACCATCTATCTTAGCAATGTAATTCGCAATAAAATTGATCGTATTGGTTTTAGAATCGCAATCTAAAAACAGTAAGTTTTCAAAACTGGCTTGTTCTGCTAATCGATTTCTAATTTTTGATCGTCCAATATTGCTAGGCAGTTCCTCATAAACAACATTATCAATGTGCTTTAAAGCAGCATTTTTTATTCGAAATTCTTCAGCCGAACAATCATCCAAACAAACAATTTCAAAAGAAATATTGCATACCGAACATTGCTTTGCTAAATCTTTAACAAACGAAACAACCTCAAAATTATATACTGGAATTAATACAGATAACATACTTCAGGTAAAAGTACCGAAAGAAATTAGTTTTGGTTTAAATTAGCCAAACAACAATTATAAGTTACTTCCTTAACTATTTCTCTATTTAATGAATATTCAAGAACAACTCTAAACTTATATTCAACCGTTTATCATTTTCTATGCCACCTATTTAATTTTTTAATTAATTTCGATGCAACTTAACATTAAATGTATACAAATGAATAAAATTAATAAAACACTACTGGGACTAACTGCTATAGCAATTGCTGTTGGTTGTGGAAACGGTGAAGATAACACTCACCAAGAAGAAAATAAAGTAAGTACACCTGCTTTCGATTTAAGTCAGATTGACTCAACGGTTATGCCATGTGAGGATTTTGAAAAATATGCTGTTGGTAATTGGTTAAATGACAACCCGGTACCAGAAGCAGAAAGTAGATGGGGTAGTTTTAACATTGTACATGATGCGAACGAAATAAAACTACGTGCAATTGTAGAAGGTGCTGTAAGTGCTAAAGGAGAAAAAGGATCTGCACTTCAACAAGTTGGTGATTTTTATGCTTCTGCATTAGATTCTAACACAACCAATGAATTAGGGATCACACCTATTCAACCATTATTAGACAAAATTGATGGAGTAGCAAACGTTCAAGATTTAGTTGAAACAATGGCTGAAACAAGAAAAAGAGGTTCAGGTTCAATGTTTTCTGGTTATGTTGGAGTTGATTCAAAAAACAGTTCTCAATACATTATGCATTTATCTCAAGGTGGTTTAGGTTTACCTGACAAGTCTTATTACACGCCATCTGATGAAAGAGGTGAGAACATTTTAAACGAATACAAAAAGCACATTGCGGCTTTATTTGTATTGGCGGGAAAGGAACAGGCTGCTGCTGACGAAATTGCTTTACAAGTTGTAGAGATTGAATCAGAATTAGCATTAAACTCTATGGATAGAGTACAAAGAAGAAATCCTGAATTGACTTACAACAAGTTATCTATGGATGAGCTTCAAGAATTATGTGGCGCAATTAACTGGCCATCATTCTTTGCTGCTGCTGAATTAAAAGGTGTGGACAATGTAGTTGTTGGACAACTTGATTTTATGAAAGCATTAAATGGTTCATTAACTAAATTTCCTATTGAAAATTGGAAAACGTATATGAAATGGCACTTAATTAATGATATGGCTGGAAACTTAAGTGAAGCTTTTGAAAAACAAAGCTTTTCTTTTTATGCGACTACATTAAGGGGTACTAAAGTAATGAAGCCTAGATGGAAAAGAGCTTTATCTAAATCTAACGGAAACGTTGGTGAGCAAATTGGAAAATTATTTGTTGAAAAGCATTTCCCAGAAGAATCAAAACAAAAAGTATTGGATCTAATTGGAAACATCAACACTGTGTTTAAAGAACGTGTTCAGAAATTAGAATGGATGGGCGAAGATACCAAAGCGAAAGCAATGGAAAAACTAAGCAAATTCACTTATAAAATTGGTTATCCTGACAAATGGGAAGATTACAGTTCTGTTGACATTTCGGCAAATACTTTAGCTCAAAATGTAATGAACATGAACTATTTTGAATACAAGAAAAATGTAACCAGAATTGGTCAACCTATTGATAAAGATGAATGGGGAATGAGTCCTCAAACAATTAATGCATATTACAATCCTACAATGAACGAGATTGTTTTTCCTGCAGCAATTTTACAGCCTCCATTTTTTAATGCTGATGCTGATGATGCAATCAACTATGGTGGAATTGGTGCTGTTATTGGACACGAATTTTCTCATGGTTTTGATGATCAAGGATGTAAATATGATGGTGAAGGAAACTTAAACAACTGGTGGACTGAACAAGATTTAGCTAATTTCGGAGAAAGAACTGCTAAATTGGTGAATCAGTTTGATGGGTATGAAGTTGCTGAAGGAAACCATGTAAATGGAAACTTAACGCTAGGTGAAAACATCGCTGATATTGCTGGAATCACACTTTCTTACTATGCTTTAGAAAAAGCAATGGAAGGAAAAGAAGATCCAATGATTGATGGTTTTGATTACCAACAACGTTTCTTTTTAAGCTGGGCGCAAGTATGGCATTCTAATGCGAAAGATGAGTATTTAATTAACCAAGTTAAAACAGATCCTCACTCTCCAACAAGATACAGAACAAACGGACCGTTAACTAACATGACTGAATTCCAAAGTGCTTTTGGATGTAAAGATGGCGCAATGATAGCTCCTGACAGTTCAAAAGTTACTATCTGGTAATTAATATTACTCACTGAGCGGAGCCGAAGTGTCGCAATATTAATTTGCGTCATTTCCTTTCGGCTCCGCTCAAGGTGCATTTGCAAAATAAAAATGAACCTTAAATACGAATACAACAAAGCCTTTATCCAAGAATTAGGTAACAAACTAAACGCTGTATCAATCTCTTTTGATACTGATTCTTTTGTAAACTCTATCATAAATAATGATTGGGAGCAAAGGGAATTAAAAGATAGACTGCGTTTTATTACCAACAATATAAATACACACCTCAACTATTCTTACCCCAAACAAATTGAACTCTTAAGTGAAATTGTTACTGATTATGGAGGTTTAAAAGGAATGGTTTTCCCTGACTTTATTCAAGTTTATGGATTAGATGACTTAACCATCTCTTTAAACGCAATGGAGTTGTTTACACAGTATTCAACAGCAGAGTTTGCTATTCGTCCATTTATTGAAAAATACCCAACTGAAGCGATGCCCCAAATGATGCTTTGGAGTACCCACGAAAATCATCACTTAAGAAGATTGGCTAGTGAAGGTTGCAGGCCAAGATTACCTTGGGCGCCAAAACTGAGTGATTTTATAACAGATCCCACACCAATCCTGCCCATACTAGAACAACTAAAAAATGATAGCTCTTTATATGTTCGAAAAAGTGTTGCCAACCATATCAATGATATTTCTAAAGATCATCCTGAATTAGTTTTAACCCTTACCAAAAAATGGCATGGAGTAACAACTCATACTAACTGGATTGTTAAACATGCACTAAGAACCTTACTCAAAAAAGGTAATAAAAATGCTCTCGCTATTTTTGGTTTAGATGATTCAAAAAATCTGGAAACAACTAATTTAGTTCTCTCTAAAAACGGGATAAGTATTGGTGATTTTCTTCATTTTGAGTTTAATGTGCTCAACAACTCTAACTTAGAAAGAAACATTCGGTTAGAATATAAAGTAGCTTTTGTGAAAGCGAATGGAACTACATCAAATAAAGTATTTCAACTTTCTGAATTTACACTAGCAGCAAACGCTCAAAAACACTTTAAACGTAAACAATGGTTTAAAGAGCTTTCTACCAGAAAACACTATCCTGGAGAACATAAAATTACTGTGGTAATTAATGGGGATGAGAAAAGTGAAGTAAGCTTATCGTTAACCAATTAGACTTGACTTTCTCGTAAAAAAACGCTAACTTCGTTTAACAACAGATTTTATATCACATTAAAACGTGACATAAAACAGCGTTGTAAAACATTAAATAACACCGTTCAAAAAAAACAAACACTTAATATGAACCATTTAGCTTCTAAGCTTATTTTCAAACCAATTTTTTGGATTGTTTTTATTTGTTTGAACTTGAATTTATCTATAAATGCTCAGACTTTCGTTAATATCGAATCAGGAGTATTATTTACGGGCTCTAATAATATTCGTAATGGCAATAATGGAACTCTATTTTCTCTGAAAAATGATTTTTCGACTCCAGTAAGTCCATTTTTCAGACTTCGCGCTGGGTTTTTATTAAATGATAAACACCACTTTTCAATTCTTTATGCACCTTTAAAAATTGTAGTAAATGGAACAATAGATAGGGATATCCTTTTTGCTGGAAAAAATTTTGTAGCTAACCTAACAATAGAAGCTGTTTATAAGTTTAACTCTTATCGCCTTACCTATAATCGAAGAATCATAAGTAATAACAATTTTAAATTCGGTCTTGGCTTTTCTGCAAAAATTAGAGATGCAGGAACCTCTTTGAAGAATAAAGAACTGTTAAGCGAAAATTTTAGTATTGGTTTCGTGCCTCTAATAAACATTTTAGCGAATTGGGATATTTCTCAAAAAATGAGTATTGATTTTTTTGGAGAAGGCATAATTGCAAGTAAAGGCAGAGCCATTGACCTATCCTTATCCGGAAGATATAGTTTCACTAAAAGCCTACAAGGAAACATTGGCTATAGACTGCTTGAAGGTGGAGCAGACGGAACTAATCAGTATAATTTTATTCAACTCCATTTTGCCTTTGCTAGTTTAAACTTTTCATTTTAAAAAAACAGTTAAAGGCACCAATGTTATAATTGAATGGATTAATATTAAAGTTATTATAAGTAATCATTGTATATGAACGTTTTACAACAATGTAGAAAAAACATAGGGCGCTTGTGCTAAATCGAAAGGTCTGTGATTATTAATAAAGTCCGCTAAATATAAAATTTGGCATTTATAGAAAGAAAAAATAAAAGCAAAATATTTATATTTAGCTAAGTGATAAACTGAAACGAAAGTGCTTTTTAACTGCCCTAAGTTTCTTATACGAACCGTTAAACGAAACTCTTAAAAACTTATTACCCATTAATAGCTTCTACTTCTTTTACTTCTGGAAGCATACTCTTCAATAAAGACTCTATTCCGCCTTTAAGTGTTGCTGTAGATGAAGGACAACCACTACAGGCTCCTTTTAAAACCACTTTTACAATACCATCTTCAAAAGAATGAAACTCAATTGCTCCACCATCAGACTCTACTGCTGGCTTAATGTGTTCATCTAATATTTCGATAATTTTCTTGTCAAAATCAGTTAAATCTGCTTTAGGTGTAGCGGCTTCTGAATTATCATTACCACTAGCTACAGGCACTTCAACTTCTCCAGTTAAAAATTCCTCACGAATAATAATATTACCTTCTGTATTCAAGAATTCAGAAATAAAATCTCTCAATTCTGTCATAATATCTTCCCACCCTATTGCTTCACTCTTTGTAACGGTAACAAAATTACCTGCAATAAAAACACCATTTACAAAAGGAAAGTTAAACAACGCTTCTGCCAAAGGAGAAGGACTGCCAACACGCTCTTCCGCTAAAATCTCATAAGATTTATCGTTAGTAACCAACCACTTGTTTGCTACAAATTTCATTGTATTTGGATTCGGAGTCATTTCCGGGTACATTGTGTATGGTGCTGTATTTTCCATGGTGTTTGTTTTCTAAGTAATTAATTATTGATACTGTTCCATAACATATCCTTTAGCTCAACTAAACCTTGTTGAGCCACAGAGGACATAAAAATGTATGGAACTTTAGGGAGTTCTTTTTCAATTTCTGCTTTAAGCTCATCATCTAACATATCAGATTTAGAGATGGCCAAAATTCTATCTTTATCCAGTAATTCTGGATTAAACTGCTTCAATTCATTCAAGAGTGTTTCAAACTCTTTGGTAATATTATCACTATCTGCAGGCACCAAGAATAATAGTACCGAATTACGCTCTATATGTCTTAAAAAACGCAATCCTAATCCTTTACCTTCATGCGCGCCTTCAATAATACCAGGGATGTCAGCCATTACAAACGACTGATGATCTCTATAGGCTACAATCCCTAAATTAGGGACTAAAGTAGTAAAAGGATAATTTGCTATTTCGGGTTTTGCTGCAGAAACAACAGATAATAAAGTAGATTTACCAGCATTTGGAAAACCAACTAAACCAACATCAGCCAATACTTTTAATTCAAGTATTTTCCATGATTCTTCAAAATCTTCTCCAGGCTGAGCATATCTTGGTGCTTGGTTAATAGAATTCTTAAAGTGATTATTTCCTAATCCCCCTCTTCCTCCTTTAACTAAGATTTGCTCTTCACCATCTTCTGTAATTTCAAAGAGTGTTTCACCAGTTTCCGCATCTTTTGCTACAGTTCCTAATGGAACTTGAACATAAACGTCATCACCTTCAGCACCAGTACTCGTACTCTTACTTCCTCCAGCACCATGTCCAGCTTTAACGTGTCTTTGATGTTTTAAATGTAAGAGCGTCCACATTTGTGAATTTCCTCTTATAATTACGTGACCACCTCTTCCGCCATCACCACCATCTGGTCCTCCTTTGGAAATATATTTTTCTCTTCTAAAGTGCTTAGATCCTGCGCCTCCTTTACCAGAACGACAATGTATTTTTACATAATCTATAAAGTTAGTTCCTGACATGTCTGTTCTTTTTGTAAATGTTGCTTAAATAGCAATTTTATGATTATCAATAGCAAAACTTAGTCTATCAAAAATTTCTTCAATAGATCCTATGCCGTCAACTTTTTCAAACTTTTTTTGTACATTATAAAAGTCTGCAACAACTGCAGTTTGTTTGTTATAAACATTTATTCTGTTTGATATAACTTCTTCATTCGCATCATCTGCTCTACCACTATCTTTACCTCTCAACAATAATCTTTTAATCAATTCTTGTTCAGAAACATTTAGTGCTAGCATAACAGAAATAGCAGTATTTTTCCCTTCTAAAAATAACTCTAAGGCTTCTGCCTGATGAGTAGTTCTAGGAAATCCATCAAAAATAAATCCTTCTGAATTAGGGTTTTTATCTACTTCAGATTCTAACATTTGAATCGTTACTTCATCAGGAACTAAGTTTCCGTCATCCATATAACTTTTTGCGAGTTTCCCTAATTCAGTTTCGCCTTTAATGTTTGCTCTAAAAATATCTCCGGTAGATAAATGAACTAGATTATACTTACTAACTAATTTTTCTGCCTGCGTTCCTTTTCCAGCCCCTGGTGGGCCAAACAATACAATGTTTAACATCTTATTTCTATTCGTTTAATACGTATATTGAACTTAAATTTCTTCCTAATCCATCATAATCTAAACCATACCCTAAAACAAATGCATTGGGTATTTCTAACCCTACATAATCAATTGGATGGTCTTTTTTGTAAGCTTCCGGCTTATATAATAACGTTGCAGTTTTAATACTTTTAGGATTCCCTTTAGAAAGTATATCATGTAACTTTACTAAGGTATTTCCAGTGTCTACAATATCTTCAACAATAATAACATCTTGCCCTTCTATTGATTCACTTAAACCAATAAGCTCATTCACCTTTCCTGTTGAACTCGTTCCTTCATATGAAGCTAACTTCACAAAAGAAACTTTACACTCCAAGTCAACTAACTTTAATAGATCCGAAAAAAACATAAAGGATCCATTCAACACTCCTATAAACAAAGGCTCAGAACCTTCATAATCAGTATTAATTTGTGCTGCTACTTTCTCTACAGAAGATTGAAGATCCTCTTCAGAAATATACGGCTTAAAAGCCTTGTCTTTAACTGTAATTATTTCCATATCGATAATTCAGGACAAATGTAATTAATTTAAAATTTAGATAACAAAATAGTAACGATAATAACTACATTTGTAATCTATTTTTTAAAACTATGAGAGCACAAGTAAGTATAATAATGGGCAGTACTTCAGACTGGCCCGTAATGCAAAAAACAGCAGATTTTTTAAATGAAATGCAAATTCCTTTTGAGGTAAATGCATTATCTGCACACAGAACACCTGAGCAGGTAGAGAAATTTGCTAAAAACGCAAAAGGAAATGGTATTAAGGTAATTATTGCTGCTGCTGGTATGGCTGCGCATTTACCTGGTGTAATTGCGGCTATGACGCCACTTCCTGTAATTGGAGTGCCAATTAAAGCCTCTTTGGATGGTTTAGATGCTTTGTTAGCAATCGTTCAAATGCCTCCTGGAATACCAGTTGCAACTGTTGGAATTAACGGATCCTTAAATGCTGGGATTTTAGCAGCACAAATTATTGGTTCTGGTGACGAAGCTACCTTCAACAAAACTGTTGCCTATAAAGAAAACTTAAAAGTAAAAATTGCGAAAGCAAATGAAGATTTGTCTGCTCATAAATTTGAGTTCAGAACAAACTAACATAAATCCATCATTAAAAGAAAGCTCTTTTTAGAGCTTTCTTTTGGTGTATGTATCGGATAGAAAATTCTACACCCCCAGCACTACCAATAGCACTAGCCAAATCGGAGTTGCTAAAATCGTATGAAAAACCAATCATATAATCAGTAAACTCTAAATATATTTCAGGAATTATAGCATCTCCAACTCTATAATGAGCTCCAAAGTATAAAGCCGCCTCTTTAAACATTCCTGAATACTTTGTTTCATGCCCCCTCCTTAATTTCAACAACATACCGGGAGTAATTTCTTGATTAGCACCTTGTATTACATAAAACATAGAAGGAACCAAAGAAAAAGGTATGGTTCCTAAATCAAATGTCCCAGAAAATTGAGCAACAATTTTCATAGGTAATTTATCTGCGGTATGAGTCAAGAACTCTTGCTTTGGCTGATTTAAATGATACCCAGCAATTCCTAAGTTAAAACTGGACACATTTGAGCTTAAAAATGATTGCTCCTCCATTTTAAATTCATAAAAAACTCCTGCTCCTAAATCAAAATACTGAGACGATCTTAACCCAAACAATTCATTTGAACCTAACTGTGTATCAAATGCCTCTCCATCAAATTGACTTCCCCAAGTTACCGTATTTAGATCAACGGAATTCTGCCCTAAACCTCCTTGAATACCTAATGACAATTTATGTTGTTTAGCTATTGGTAAAATACCTGATATTGAAATGTTCGCTTGAGAGGTCCTAAAACTTGAGGAACCAGCTACATCATTATAAAAATTTAGACCAACTCCCAAATAAGCCTTCTTCCCGTGCTTTAGCCCTTTCCCTTTAAGCAAGGGAGCATCAAAAGAAGCTGCATAGGTTCTAAATCCTTTGCCAATACCGGTCCATTGTGTTCTATAATTTAAAAATGCTCTTACATTCCCATCAAAAACACCCGTTGCGCCAGGATTTATTAATTGAGGTGTTTGTCCAAATTGAGAAAAATGAACATCTTGAGCTGAAGCAGTCGTAAAAACTACACCAATCAAAAATATTAAACTACCTATTAACTTAACCGCTCGCATCATCTTATCAATGTTATATCACCTGATTTTTTCACTAATTCTCCATCCACAAATTTAGCTTCAAGCTTATACATATAAATTCCTGAACTAGCTTTTTCACCATTATAAAAACCATTCCATCCATTACTTTTTGAAGTGCTCGAAAAAACACGCTCACCCCAACGATTATAAACAGACACACTTAACGTAACTATCTGATTTCCGTAAACATATAGAACATCATTATTTCCATCTTCATTCGGAGAGAATGCACCTGGTAATCCTGCGAAATTTGGCGGAGGAAACACCTCTGCAGCATAATGTGCTGTAATTATATCATCTCCAGAAGCAACAAAACTTACATTTGAACTCGTAGTTGACGGTGCTAAAATATGAAAATTTGAAGACCAGTGATCAAATAAGAAATTACTTATTGGCGTTTCTGTTAAATCAACGGTTACACCAGTCATATATTTTTTAGTTACTGAAGTTGTCGTAAAATCATCATAAATAAAGTTTGTATCTATATCTATCTGACCCATATCAATAGGGGTTACCCTAAATTCAATATCAAAAGAATCTATTGGAATAAAATGAGCAACAATTGAGTCTACATCATCTATCACAACTTGCACAGATGGGCTGTTAGCATTCACAATAAAAGCTGCATTGTTTGATGTCCAATTGCTAAACAAATAACCAGAGAATGGTGTCGCAACTAAGTTTAACACTGAACTTTCCACAACATTGTCAGTATAACTATAAGCTGGAGGTGTAAACCCATCTATCGAAATATCCCCCCCAATAACGGGATCAACATTAAACACGACTGCAAACGTATCTATCTTCAGAAAATGAGCAATTATAGTGTCTGATAACCCAACCGTAATCGTAACAATAGAATCATTTGGACTTGTTGCAAATGCCGTACTATTAGATGTCCAATTTAAAAAAACATGCCCAGGTAACGGAATAGCTACAAGTGTTTGAAGACTTGTATTTGGATAAAAATCGGAATAACTATAAGCTGGCGGAGTAAATCCACTAATAGAAATATCACCGCCCGAAACAGGGTCCACATCAAAAGTTAACCCAATGGTATCTCCTGATAAAACATAATGAGCGACAACACTATCTGTTTGAGTAATGCTTAATGAATTGTTAGGATTGGTAATTGCAGAATCCATTGTATGATTAAACACTTCCCAATAATCAAATATATATCCCGGATTTTCTGATGCTGTAACTAAAACAGCAACACCTCCAAAATAACTTCCAGTATAAGAATAACTAGCAGGTGTTATAGAATTGACTTGGACATCTCCAGCTCCTAAAGGATTAACATTGACTTGCATTGGATAAGGCCCTGTTAAACTATAACACGGCCCTAATCCTGAACTAACACCTGCACAACGAGCATTTATAAAATCCCTCAGACCCTGTACATTTTGCTGCCACTGAGTCACTGTTCCTCCCCAACGCGCAACTTGACCAGGCATTTCAGGGGTAATAATATTTACTAAACTATCTAATACCGCTATCATGTTAGAACACTTAAAAGTAGTATTACTCAAATCAATATATCTTGAAATATAATACTGTTCAAATGTTGGGTTATTCATTAATGCATTTAGAATAACTGTATGCCCTTGCCCTCCAGGATTAGGTAAATTATCAATATTACAAGGGTCGGCAGTAGGTGATGAACTTGGTATCCCTGTATAATTGGTGTAATGGTTAAATGTCGCATCCATATCCCATAAAGAATATCTCCACTTTAATTTACTTCCAGCAGTGTCCAAACCTCTCCACCATGAGGTGTTCCAATTTAACATATCTTGATTAAGGATATATGAATTTAACACAAAATAATCGACTAAACTTTTCCATTTGTACTGACTAGACACATAAGTGAAATTAGCCGGAATTGCCATGTTATTTGTTTGGACAAAATTCAAAAGCGCATTCCAATCGTTTTGAGCGTTAGGTGCTCCATATTTCTCCCAGGTTGCTCCCCAAGTTTTTAAATACTGAATGTGGTTAGGACTATCAGTCCATTCCTCATCTTGACCATAATAATAATCTAGAAAATCACTATCATCAACTTTTTCTCTTATTTCGTAAACTCCCCAATATTGTCCATTCATATACAGAATACAAGACTGATGTGTTCTTTCATCTAAATGCAAGTCTCCATTTTGAGACAATGCTTGCACATAAGAATCTCTAATATGCGCACCTCCTAGCTCCCCAGGGTAATTATGTCCAGGTGTTCCTTCAAAAGGATAATTATCGCTTGCTCCAGCTTTTAAAATAATTCGCTGAAATTCATCCCTAGTTTTATTTGCAAAAAGTTGATCTTTTAATGCATGATTATAACCATACTGATCCTTCATTATAAAGTCTAAACCTTTTTGAGGGTAGACCCAAGAGTCATTTCCATGTTTATCAAAATTTCCTTGCCCTTCAGTTGTCATGACTCCAGAAGCGTCAAAATATTCTATTGCTCCAAGGAAAGATCCATTAGGAGCAGGAGGAGGAGCAGTAATTAATCCTGGAATTTCAGTACCACAAATAGAAACAACAGGAATAGTATGTGATGAATTAATGAAATATGTATTCGTTTCAATAAAACTAGGTGGAATATTTGCTGTAGTACTGAAACATTTCGCACGCAGCACTGTAGTTGCTGCAATATTTATTGGTCCCGAATAGACGAACGATACCCCCGTAGGTTCAGAACCATTCGTGGTATATCTAATGGTAACATTTGGATCTGGAGTTGTAATTACAACAGATTGTGCAGCTGAATAAAAACCTGCTGCTAAGCTTATAGTTGGAGTTGTTGCATATTCTTGTTGCGCCCCTACATTGGAAGCATTTGGTGTTGGACTTGTAAAAACATTCCATGTTGCTGCGCCACTGGCTGTTCTTCCTCTCGAATGCAGATGCTGATTCGGAATAATTGTCAAACTATCTAAAACATTCGCAAGTCCATCTGATAATATAATTTTTTCGAACCTTGTTTGTGTCCACTTAAAACTTGTGTGAATTTCACTCCCTCCTGCAACCAATGCTCTACCAGAACCAACAACCATAACATAACCTCCTGCTGGTATAATTATACTGCTTGGGATTTGAAATTTTGTTATATT
>JASJIW010000039.1:0-4304 GCA_037624665.1 Flavobacteriales bacterium | reverse complement strand
GCATCAATATTTGCGTATTTTGCATTTTTTTCAATAAACTCTCTACGAGGCGGCACCTCATCTCCCATTAACATAGAAAATACACGATCTGCTTCTGCACCATTTTCAATAACTATTTGCCTGAGTGTTCTAGATTCTGGTTTCATAGTAGTATCCCAAAGTTGAATAGCATTCAATTCTCCAAGACCTTTATAACGCTGTATTTTACAACCATCTCCAAAATCTTTTTGTATTTCTTCTCGTTCTTCATCACTCCAGGCATACTTTTTCTTTGCTCCTTTTCTAACTAAGTACAAGGGGGGAGTCGCTATATAAATATGACCATTTTCAATTAATTCTTTCATGTACCTAAAGAAAAAAGTAAGAATTAAAGTTTCAATATGACTACCATCTACATCGGCATCACACATGATAACTACTTTATGATATCTTAATTTCTCTATATTTAATGCTTTGCTATCTTCTTCTGTCCCAATTGTCACTCCTAAGGCTGTGAATATATTTCGAATCTCTTCGTTTTCAAAAACCTTATGTTGCATTGCTTTTTCAACATTTAAAATCTTACCTCTTAAAGGTAAAATTGCTTGAAAATTACGGTCACGACCTTGCTTTGCTGTACCACCCGCTGAATCTCCCTCAACAAGAAACACTTCACAAATAGCTGGATCTTGTTCAGAACAATCAGATAATTTTCCTGGCAAACCTCCAATACTCATAACGGTTTTACGCTGTACCATATCTCGAGCTTTATTGGCGGCATGTCTAGCCTGTGCTGCAAGAATTACTTTCTGTACAATAGTTTTGGCATCGTTAGGGTTTTCTTCAAGGTAATTTTCTAACATTTCGGAAACCGATTGACTTACCGCAGCAGAAACCTCTCTATTTCCTAACTTGGTTTTTGTTTGTCCTTCAAATTGAGGTTCCCCAACTTTTACTGAAATAATAGCTGTTAAGCCTTCTCTAAAATCATCACCGGCAATATCAAACTTTAGCTTAGTTAACATTCCTGAGGCATCGGCATACTTTTTAAGTGTATGGGTTAGCCCTCGTCTAAACCCAGAAAGATGTGTCCCTCCTTCATGGGTATTAATGTTATTTACATAAGAATGTAAATTTTCGCTGTAAGAAGTATTGTATATCATGGCAACTTCAACAGGGATACCATTTTTTTCTCCTTCCATATGAATTACATTACCAATTACTGGCTCACGTGTTTCGTCTAAAAAGCGAATAAATTCTTTAAGACCTTCTTCACTTTTAAATGTATCTGCAACAAATTCTCCTTTTTCATCTTTCTCTCTTTTATCGATTATCGTAAGCGTAACCCCTTTGTTAAGAAATGATAATTCTCGCAATCTATTAGATAGGGTTTCATAACTATACGCTGTAGTTTGCTTAAATATATCTGGATCTGCACTAAAGGTGACAATCGTTCCTCTAAAATCTGATTCGCCAACATGCTTAACAGGATACATCGTTTTTCCACGTTCATATTCCTGCTCATAAATTTTTCCATCTCTGTGAACTACTGCTTTTAAATGTACAGAAAGTGCATTTACCACCGAAACACCTACTCCGTGAAGACCACCAGAAACTTTATATGAATCTTTATCAAACTTTCCACCTGCACCAATTTTAGTCATTACTACCTCTAAGGCAGAAACTCCCTCTTTTTTATGAATATCAACAGGGATACCACGACCATTATCTTTTACTGAAATGGAATTATCTTCATTAATGATAACATCTATTTCATCACAATAACCTCCCATAGCTTCGTCAATGGAGTTATCTACTACTTCATACACCAAATGATGCAAACCTCGTACTCCAATGTCACCAATATACATGGAAGGACGCATGCGCACATGCTCCATTCCTTCTAAAGCCTGAATACTATCAGCACCATAGCTACTTTTCTTCTGTTCTTCGCTCATAAATATTAATTCAATAATGTTAATTTTAAAAATCAATTAGAACATAAAACCCTGATCGATTAAAAACAAATATACTCTTTCCGCTTCTTTATTTAAAGCTTCTAAAGCCATTTTATAGGTACTTATTAACTTTTTGTTAATTTCCCAAAACCCGCTTAAAACGCTTAAAAAAGGTCTTAAATAACATTTTGTGATTTTTAAAAGTGTTGTGATTTTTAAAAACCAAAAAGAGTGCTCTAAAACGAAATTTCAAGCTCCACCTTTTAGAGATTTTCTTATAAAAAACGTACGTTTTAAATTTATTTGCGACTTAGCCATCATTATTTTAACAAATAATTTTCAAAATTTAAAAAAATGAAAAGTATTTTTAACGACAAAACAAAAACATATCACATGAAAAAAAGTAACACAATCTCTATTTTCTTATTTGCATTATTAATGGCAATAGGAAGTGCAGTAAACGCACAAGAATTTAGCAAATTAGACAAAAGTCCTATGGATATAGCTGCTTTTCCAGCTAGTTACAAAGATGCTAACAAACAAATGAAGGTGATTTATAGTAGACCTCAGCTAAAAGATAGAAAGTTAAGCAAACTAGCTCCAAATGGAGAAGTTTGGAGAACAGGTGCCAATGAAGCTCCTGAATTAGTTTTATACAAAGACTTTAACTTAAACGGAACCAAGATAAAAGCAGGTAGCTATGCCTTACTAACAATACCAGGTGAAAAAGAATGGACAATTATTTTAAATTCTGACTTAAATACTTGGGGATCTTATTATTATAATGAGGAAAACGATGTAGCTCGCATTATAGTTCCTACTACTTATGCAAGTGATTCTTTAGAAGCTTTTTCTATTGTTCTTGACGGTGAAGACGGTAACGTCACCTTATATATGGGATGGGACACCCTTAGAGTTGCTGTACCATTCACAAAATAACATATCTTTTTAGAACTAAATAAAAGCCTTGATTTCTCAAGGCTTTTATTTTATGGTATATTTAGGTATTTATGAGTTTGTAATGAAACTTTCCATTTAGGGTTCTTCATTACATAGTCAACAATTATAGGAATCATCTGATCTCTTTTACTCCACTCTGGTTGCAAATACAATATACAATCGCCATTTACTTTAGCCGCTTGTTCTTCGGCAAATTTAAAATCTGCTTTATTATAAACAATCATTTTTAGCTCATTAGCAACTTGATAGATTTCTTCTTTTGGAAGTTTTATTCTTTTAGGAGATAAGCAAATCCAATCCCAAGTACCTGATAATTTATAAGCTCCAGAAGTTTCAATATGCACTTGCATTTCCTTTTCCTTAAACAAGGAAGTTAAATGATTCATATTCCAAGTTAAAGGCTCTCCTCCAGTTACTACTACTGTATTAGAATAAATCGCTGCATTATCTGCAATCAGTTGTGTAGTTGTTGGTGGATGTAAATCTGCATTCCAGCTTTCTTTAACATCACACCAATGACAACCCACATCGCAACCGCCAATTCTTACAAAATAAGCTGCAGTACCTTTATGATATCCTTCTCCTTGTATGGTATAAAACTCTTCCATTAAAGGAAGCATTTCACCTTTTCGAACTAAATCTTTAATTTCTTTTTGCATTGGGGCAAAGGTAGAAATTAAAAGCTAGATTTTTAATGGTATTTTTTTTATTGCTAGCGCAACGAGAATAAGAGGTGTTTTAGAAACCTTAGGGAAATTGACACCAAAATATTTTAACTGATAATTGATAAAATACAATTTCAATTTTAGTAGTTTTGACATCCAAATAAAACAACAAATTAAAATGATTAAAAAGATATTTTTTATAGGAATAGCAGCTTTTTTGTTTGTTCAATGTGCTAAAGAAAAAGATCCATTTTTAATATCAAACACTTCTGTAGGTGAATTGACCATTGGAATGAAAATAAAGCAAGTAGATTCAATCTTTGCGAAAGACTCTATAGTAAAACTGTATGCTAGAAATAATGCTTTTCCTGCTCAAGGTGAAGTTGAGATCTTTGAAAAAGGAGGAGCTAAATTAATGCTGATCTCACCTAGAGGAACTAACGATCCTGATGCATTCATCTCTAATTTTCAATTTTACGATCCTCGTTATAAAACCGATAAGGGATTAAACTTAAATAGCACTTTTAAAGATGTAAAAGCTAATTATGAAATTACCAACATTGAAACAACATTAAGCACGGTGGTTCTCTTTTTAAAAGACAGTGATATTTTTATCAATATTGATAAAAAAGAGCTTCCTGAAAATTTTCGTTACAATCCAAACCTAGTAATTGACGTAACGAATATTCCAGACGAAGCAAAAATTAAATATTTTATGTTATCCTGGGACATTGATGATCTT
>JASJIW010000038.1:0-4992 GCA_037624665.1 Flavobacteriales bacterium | reverse complement strand
TTTAGGTCATTTACTTGCAAGTTGCAATATGCCGGTAACTGCATTTTTAGGAGGTGTGACTGAAAATTACAACTCAAATCTTATTTATAAAGGAAGTGAAATAATGGTAGTAGAAGCGGATGAATTTGATCGCTCTTTTCTCCATTTAAAACCGACCATAGCTTGTATTACCTCAATGGATGCGGATCATTTAGATATTTATGGTACCACTTCAGCATTAGAAAATACTTTTGTTGAATTTTCAAAATTAGTCCCAGATTCTAATAATTTATTGTTTAAAAAGGGACTTCCATTAGAAGGGAAAACAGTTTCTGCAACTGAAAATGCAGATTTTGAAGCTAGAAATGTTAGGATAGAAGATGGGAGTTATGTTTTTGATTTAAAAACTCCCTCTGAAGAAATTAAAGATTTACGATTCCATTTGCCGGGTCGTCATAATATGTTTAATGCTGTTACCGCTTTAGGTATGGCAATTTTAGTAGGTTCCCCAACCGATTGCCTGCCCAAAGCTTTACAGGATTTTAAAGGAGTAAAAAGAAGATTTTCTTATAAAATAAGAACTGAAAATTTAGTATTAATTGATGATTATGCACATCATCCTACCGAAATCAATGCCCTACATCAAGCGGTTACTGAAATGTATCCTCAAAATAAAAAGTTAATTGTTTTTCAGCCGCATTTGTTTTCTCGTACCAAGGATTTTGGAAATGAATTTGCAAAAAGTTTATCTTGTTTTGATGAAGTAATATTGTTAGAAATATATCCTGCAAGAGAAGAACCAATTGAAGGAGTTTCATCGCAATGGCTGCTTGATAAAATAGACAATGTGAATAAAAAAATAGTTGCTAAAGAAGATCTTTTAACAGAAGTTAAAAAGTCTAATTGCAAAATTAAATTAATGGTTGGTGCTGGAGATATTGGAGTTGAAGTGGAATCTATAACAAAATATTTGAAAGATGAAGATTAATTGGGGCATTATAAAATTTTTAGTTATTGCGAGTTTAATCGTTTTTATGTTTGGTTTCAGTAAGCAAAGAAATGAAGTCAGAAAAATCACTAAAATTGATATAGAATTTAAAGATGAATATCGAATATTTATCACTGAAAATACGGTTAATAAATTGTTAATACAAAATAAAGACAGTGTTACGAGCATAGGTAAAGAAACTTTAGATTTGAATAAGATGGAAAAAAGATTGTTGGAAAACCCTATGATTAAAACTGCAGATGTTTACATTACAGTTGATGGGGTTTTAGGCGCGAACGTTATACAAAGAAGACCTATAGCTAGAGTTGAGGGAATTCCAAATTTTTATTTAGATGAAGACGGAAAGAACATGCCTTTGTCAACAGTACATTCAGCAAGAGTTCCAATTGTTACTGGAATTTCAGGAAATCAATTCGCAGAAGTAACAGAATTAGTTAAAAAAATAACTAATGATGAATTTATGAAGGAATACGTTATTGGTTTGGATGTTACGCCTGAAGGAGATGTATTTTTAAGGATTCGAAAGAATGAATTTAAAGTGCTTTTTGGAAAATCTAAAGATATAGAAACTAAGTTTCAAAAATTTAAAGCTTTTTATAAACTAACTAAGAAGGATAGTTTACTTGATACGTATAGTTTGATTAATTTAAAATTTAAAGATCAAGTTGTAGCTACAAAAAAGGAAACACATGGAGGATAATAAAATAGCAGTTGGATTAGATATTGGTACTACCAAGATTGTTGCTATGATTGGTAAATACAATGAATATGATAAACTCGAAATTTTAGGTCTTGGAAAATCTAAAAGTTTAGGGGTTCATCGTGGTGTTGTAAATAATATAACACAAACTATTCAGTCAATTCAACAAGCAGTTCAAGATGCAGAGACTTCTTCGGGAATGAAAATTTCTGATGTAATAGTTGGAATTGCAGGACAACATATTAGAAGTTTACAACATAGCGATTACATCACTAGAAAAGACAGTGATATTGTAATTGATGAGCTTGATATTGAAAACCTGTGTAATCAAGTTCATAAATTAGTGATGTTACCTGGAGAGGAAATAATTCATGTACTGCCACAAGATTTTAAAGTTGATGGGCAAAATGAAATTACAGAACCGATTGGAATGTATGGAGGAAGATTAGAAGCTAATTTTCATGTAGTAGTGGGCCAAGTGACTTCCATTAGAAATATTGGGAGGTGTATTAAGAGTTCCGGTTTAAGCCTTTCTGGGATCACCTTAGAGCCATTAGCTTCCGCAAATGCAGTATTGGGAATTGAAGAAAAAGAGGCAGGTGTTGCATTGATAGATATTGGTGGTGGAACAACAGATTTGGCCATATTTAAAGATGGACTTATTAGACATACTGCAGTAATCCCTTTTGGAGGAAATGTTATAACTGAAGATATTAAAGAGGGTTGCTCCATCATTGAAAAGCAAGCAGAATTGCTTAAAATTAAATTTGGATCAGCTTGGCCAGGAGAAAATAAAGACAATGAAATTGTTTCTATACCTGGATTAAGAGGAAGAGAACCTAAAGAAATTTCGCTTAAAAACCTTTCCAAAATAATTCATGCTAGAGTAATTGAGATCGTTGAACAAGTTTATCTAGAAATTAAAAATTATGGTCACGAAGATCAAAAGAAAAAACTAATAGCGGGGATTGTATTAACAGGAGGAGGAGCTCAATTAAAACATTTAAAACAATTAGTGGAGTATATTACAGGAATGGATACTCGTGTTGGTTTTCCTAATGAACATATGGCAGGCGATAGTGATAGTGAAGTTACAAGTCCGATGTATGCAACTGCAGTTGGATTGGTTTTAAATGGATTGGAGAATAACAAAATAAATGAAGTTGAGGATGAAGAATTGGAACATCTAACTAATGAAGAAATAGATAAAGAGATTGAAGAAAAACAAAAATCAAAACGGCAAGGATTTTTCGATAAATGGGTAGAAAATCTAAAAGATTTTTTAGATAACGCAGAATAATAAGTATTAAGACATCATAATAAAACAAACTAACACAACCTCACAAAAAATGAAATTATGAGCAGTAACAAACAAATGGACAGTTTTCAGTTCGATATGCCAAAAAACCAATCCAATGTAATCAAAGTCATTGGAGTTGGTGGAGGTGGCAGCAATGCAATCAATCACATGTTTAGTCAAGGAATAAACGGTGTAGATTTTGTTATTTGTAACACAGACTCTCAAGCTTTAGATAGCAGCCCTGTACCTAATAAAATTCAATTGGGTGTTACATTAACCGAAGGTTTAGGAGCTGGTGCAAACCCTGAAATAGGAGAGCAGTCTGCTGTTGAAAGTATGGAAGATATTAAAGCGATGCTTACAACAAATACTAAAATGTTGTTTATAACAGCTGGAATGGGTGGTGGTACCGGAACAGGTGCAGCACCTATTATTGCTAAAATGGCAAAGGATTTAAATATCCTAACTGTTGGGATTGTAACCATACCTTTTGAGTTTGAAGGTAAAATGAGAAACCAACAAGCAAATATTGGGGTGGAAAGGTTAAGGGATAATGTTGATTCTCTTATAGTGATTAATAACAATAAGTTACGGGATGTTTATGGGAACCTAGGTTTTAAAGCTGGATTCTCTAAAGCAGATGAAGTGTTAGCAACTGCGGCTAGAGGAATTGCAGAAGTAATTACGCATCATTATACACAAAATATTGATTTACGTGACGCGAAAACAGTACTTTCAAATAGTGGAACTGCGATTATGGGTAGTGCTAGTGCAAGCGGAACTAATAGAGCTTCCGAAGCTATTTCAAAAGCATTGGATTCTCCATTATTAAATGACAACAAAATTAAAGGAGCTACAAATGTGTTGTTGTTAATTGTTTCTGGGCTAGAAGAAATTACTATTGATGAGATTGGTGAAATTAGTGACTTTATCCAGAGTGAGGCTGGACATGGTGCTAATATTATTATGGGTGTTGGTGATGATGAATCTTTGGAAGATAGTATTGCTATTACAGTTATTGCTACAGGATTTAATGTAGAACAACAAAATGATATTGTAAATACAGAGTCTAAAAAAGTAATTCATATTCTTGAGGATGAACAGCGAGCAGAACAAGTTTTAGTTTCTGATAAAAATGAATCTAATATTGGTTTAATTTCTAATGAACCAATTACAAATAAAATGGAAGAGCCAATAATTAGACATTCTCTTTTTGAAGAAGTTAAAGAAGTTGCTATTCCAAAAAATTCCATTCCATTTAAGGATTACATTGAAACATCTGATTTATTAAAAAACATTGAAGTTAATTGTGAAGAAATTGACATTCATCATTTAGCTGAATTTGAAGAAGTAACTATTAATGAGATTAATGTTGAAGATTTTATTATAGTAGATTCAAAATTAGAAGAAACTATTGAAGATAAATTTACGGAAGTAAATAGAAATATTGAGACTCCTGAGGAGCAAATATTAATGTTTGATTTAGAAGTGAACACTGCTTCTGAAGAGACTTTTGAAACAAAAAAACAACATCATAAAGCTGGAAGAAAAGTGGAAACAATGACTTCTAGTATTGAAGAAATTGAAGTGAATGATCATATAGAAGTGGCTCCTATTACCGAAGTTACTAAAGAGCAAACCATCACCTATAGTTTAGATAACTATCAAGAAGTAGAAGATCATTTAAATGAAGCTAAACCATTAGCGCTTGAAGATGAAATTAGTGATGAAGAAATTGTTTTCGAAACTAGAATTATAGCTGTTCCGGAACAAATTAATAAAGAAGAAAACGAACCAGAAGATCCTTTAAATACACCAATTTCTAAATTGTTAAGTGAACGTACCGAAATTAGAAAAAGACAAATGAAAGAGTTTAATTATAAGTTTAATAACAAGCCTTCTCATATTGATGAAATTGAAAAGCAACCGGCTTATAAACGTATGGGTATAGAATTAGACGAAACATCAAATCAAGAATCTAACTTGTCAAGAACTTCATTAAAT
>JASJIW010000037.1:0-57325 GCA_037624665.1 Flavobacteriales bacterium | reverse complement strand
CACCAAGATTTGTTAAATTAATATAATTTCCATTGTTTGGATCGAATGTAGTTTGGCCAACATTTAGCGTTTGAACTCCTGTCAAGGTATCGATGTCATTGAATGTTCCGTTTGTTATATCCATTGAAGTGAAAATTTCTTCTGCTCCTGTCCAATATGAACCAATTATTTTGTTTGATTGTGCTTTAAATATTGAAGTAAACAATATGCCAATAAAAAAAAGAGATATAGCGAGTTTATTTAGTTTCATAATATTTAGTTTTATGTTTACCAATGTACTATTTAGTCGCGTGAAATGCGACTTACATTGTCATTAAGCTAAATTAGTGTTTTTTTTAGAAAATAAAGTGTTTATAATCTGACTACTTCACAGATAATAAAAAGGGAGTTCAGTTACTGAACTCCCTTTTTGTTTTTTAATCGAAAGAATTTCTTTATTAAATCTAATTTATCTAAAAGATAAGCTGAATAAACAGATGATACAGATAAGGAGCATTGCAATACCTATATAGGCGGGGGATTTATCTTTTGTTCTTATAGCTCCAATCAGATAGATTACTCCAAATACAAAGGTTAAAATAGCGATGAGTGTAAATATAAATTTCATATGCTTAAAAGTCTACTTTTCCTTTTGCTCTAATGCCTAATCCTTTAACTCCAAACATTGTTGGTACACCAGGATTATCTAAATAAGTTAATCGCTGTAAGAATTCAATTCTAAACACTTTAAAAAAGTTCATTATTCCAATACTTGCTTCAACATAAGGAACTCCATTTTTAAATGCAAATGTCGAAGGTCCCCCGTTTATGTCAACAGGAAATTTATATAGTTCATTATTGATGTCTGGATTGTTCTCGTCAGTTAAGTTCCCATAAAGTGCTTTTACAGATAAAACTTCTCTCCATTTTAAACGTTTAAATAAGGGTACTTTATTAAAAATAAATCCGTTAAAATAATGTGTCAATTTTACACTAGCGTATTCGTCACTAATAAACTCCATAAAGTTCATCATGTTAAATGATGTTTCTTGCAAAAAGAAAGACTGGTTGGCTTGTGGTAAGTTTAAAAGAGGGTAGGGAACACTTCCTAATATTTTACCACCTTCTAATTCCATATCAGTAAACCCTAATTGTGCTAAATAAAATCGTTTAAAAATTTGTCCTGCAACTCTAGAAAATTGATACTCTCCATTAACTACATTTTTTAATCCTTGACGGTAGTTTAATTTGAAAATAGGGTATTTGTTAGGTATTGGAATTCTAAAGTTTTTACCTTGGTAAAATTGCTCATTAGGAGCAAATCTTAGGTTAACATCAACCGCATCAGTATTAATTGAGCTAACTTCAGTTTGTCCAAGGTTATTTGTAACAAATTTTAGTCTTCCTAAAGGCACTTGTTTTTTGTTTTCTGCAATAATATTAAAAGCAAGACCGCTATGGAATTCTTTGTTGTAATCAATTTTATAAGAATCAAAGAAAATCATTTGATCTGAAGAGCCTCTTTTAAATGATAATAAGAAATTGTCGTCATTTAAGAATTGTAGATCTTGCCCAGGAAAAATAGTTTCGTGTTGGTAAGAAAATATAATTCGGTTTTGAGGATTCGTTAAAAAATTTTTATTGAATGAGTGTGTAAAAGCAAATATATATTTCCATTCTTTATCTTTAAACCCATAAGCACCATATGTCTCAAACATATTTTTCTTATTGAAAGCAGGAACAGTTCTAAACCCCATTCTTAAACGGAACCCTTCTACATCATTAAAACTAAACAACGCTGGTAAAGGTCCAAATTCAACTGGTCCAACAGTTTTCCAACCTGAAATTAAGAGAGATGCGACATTCATAAACCTTTTAAATGTTGGTATTCTTTGAATACTATCAATCATAGAATAAACGCCAGCTTCTTGTTCGGTTAAAGTGTCAGGTCTTGATTCAACCCAAAAAGAGTCAGTTTTTTCCTTTAAGTCTTCTTCTTTAATTATTTTTTCAACTCTTTTATATATTTTTTCATCGGCTGGTTTATTAAATATAAAATCATCATAATGAATGGTTTTCTTCCCAAACATTCCTCTTCCTTTTTTTGTTAAGTTATAATCGATAACTAATTTATCTTTAGAAAGCATCCAAATACTATCATGGTATTGTGTAAATTCTTGATCTAATTGTAAGTCCTTAACAAAGTTTAAGTTGATGTCTTTTGAAACATTCATTGAAACTTTGGTTACTGCATAGGTTAAAGAATCATTTAGGATATACATATTACCAACAAAAGCAAAGTCAGCCTTGTTTCTTGGTGTAAATGCTAAGTTGACACATTCTTGACCATTCACATCTACAGTATCAATTATAAAATACTTATATACTGTAGGGCCTAAAGGAGATATTGGACTGGTGAACTGATTTGATAATAAGTCAATATTGTTGTCGTAAATATCAATATCTTGGTAAATTTTATCTAAAAGGAAAGAAATACCACTATCATCAATATAGCCATCAAAACCAGTCATTTTAGAACCATATTGTACTTCTTTTAAGGTTTTTGTTTTTTTTCTGTAGTACATTTTCGAAGCAGTTTCCCTTAAGAAAATAGGGAGGTATGGCTTTCCGTTTACTTCAGAAGTATCAATATGTTCTAAAACGATTTGAAAATTCTTTTTAAGCCATCCCTGAGTAATAAATTCTTCTGTGATGTTATTTAAATCGATCTCAATTTTTTCATATTTTTTATATTCATAGTAATCTTGAGCTTCTTTACGGTTGTCCTTTTTATGTTCAATAACCTTTTTAATTAAAACTACAGCTGGGTTTTCTTTGTTCTTATATCTTCTTTTATCTGCTTTTACAACAAACGTTTCCATATCAATAGCATCATTTTTTAATAAGATGTTTATAATATTTGTCTCGCCTAGGGTTATTTTTTTAGAAGCTGTTTTATAGCCAACAAAAGAGGCTTGAATAGTAGGTGTTCCCCATTGAGTTTCAAGAAGAAATTTCCCATCAAAATCGGTAGTAGTTCCAATGTTTTTACCTTTAAAAACAACATTTACAAAAGGTAAAGGTTCTTTTGTTTTGGAATCAATTACAGTACCTTTTACTTTAGTAAGTTTTTGAGCATCTATAGCATTAATAAATAGTGTAGTAAAAAAGAAGAAGATTAAAAACCTTTTAGTCATTGTCTGCTAGTAAAATATAAATAAGGTTGCAAAACTAAGGATTAAATAATTTACGATTGAGTTAGTAAATGTTAAAATCTAAAGATTTTAATGTCGTTAATAAATATGTTATTAATAGATTACTCCTTAGAATAATAGTAAACGCTTAGTCAAAATTCCCTGACACCTATTTAAATTAAATGCTACTATATATTTGTAGCTCAATATTTCATTTAAGTAAGAAGTGTCTTAAATTTCACTATCCATCATGTCAGTCACTACATGATATCTAGGGTCTTCAATAGATCTTTCAATGTGGTTTTCTAAGTCGGGCTCAGCCTTAAGAAGTAAGTCAATACATTCAGGACTTAAGTGGGTTAGCTTAATAGATTTTTCTAAATCAATATATTTGTGAATTAGATTTCTTAATGCTTCAATACCAGAATGATCGTTAACCTTAGATTCTATGAAATCTATTTCTACTTTTTCAGGATCATTTTTAGCATTAAATTTTGAAGCGAAGTTTTGTGTAGAACCAAAAAATAATGGTCCCCAAATTTCATAAACTAATGTTCCATCTTCTTTAGTTCTTTTTCGAGCTCTAATCATAGTTGCGTTTTTCCAAGCAAAAACTAAAGCTGAAATAATTACACCAGCAATAACTGCTATTGCTAAATCTTGCCAGACAGTAATGGCAGAAACGGCAATTAACACAAAGGCATCAGCGATTGGTATTTTGTTTAGAATTCTAAAGCTACTCCAAGCAAACGTGCCAATAACTACCATAAACATTACTCCAACTAAAGCAGCTAAAGGAACTTGTTCAATTAAGGGTGCTCCAAATAATATAAATGCTAATAAAGCTAATGCGGCAATTATTCCAGAAAGTCTTCCTCTACCACCAGAATCAACATTAATTAGTGATTGACCAATCATTGCACAGCCACCCATACCGCCAAATAGTCCATTTAGAATATTTGCTCCACCTTGAGCAATACACTCTCTATTTCCACTTCCTCTAGTTTCTGTTAGGTCGTCAATAAGATTTAATGTCATTAATGATTCAATTAATCCGACAGCAGCTAATAGAAACGCAGTAGAAAGTATTAAGCTCCAATGCCCATTTAAGGTGTCAAATAATCCAAATATTTGCATTTGAAAAGTAGGTAAAGAGCCTTCCAAACCAGTTCCTCCACCTTCTTTAATAAATGAACCAACAGTACCAACTTCAATACCACCAAAAATTGTAATTGCTCCTACAATAACAATTGCTGTTAACGCAGCAGGAACTTTTTTTGTAAGTTTAGGTAGACCAAACATGATACCCATAGTTAATGCTACTAGGCCCAACATGGTTAATAAATCCTGACCATTTAACCATTGTATTTCTCCACCAACTTTTTCTTTAAATAATCCTAGTTGAGATAAAAAGATAACAATAGCTAATCCATTTACAAAGCCCATCATTACTGGATGAGGGATTAATCGAACAAACTTTCCTAATTTGAAAACACCCGCTAAAATTTGAATTCCACCTACAAATAGTAAGGTGATAAATAACCATTGCAAGCCAAGGTTTTCAATAGGGTCAGTAAGAGTTAAACCAACGTCATTCCCTTGTTGAATCATATGAACCATAATAACAGCCATTGCTCCAGTAGCTCCAGATATCATGCCTGGTCTTCCTCCGAAAATAGCAGTAACTATACCCATCATAAATGCTCCGTATAAACCAACTAAAGGATCGATACCCGCCACAAATGAAAAAGCAATAGCTTCAGGAACTAATGCTAAAGCAACTGTTAATCCTGCTAAAATATCGTTTTTAGGATTTTTGGTGAAGTTGTGAATGATTTTTTTCATGGATGTATTTATTTCATAAAAAAGCAAAAGCCTTTACAGGAAAGGCTTTTGCTGATTTCAATGGTGACCCTGTAGGGATTCGAACCCCAAATCTCCTCGGCCGTAACGAGGTGCAGTATCCAGTTATGCTACAAGGCCAAAATTTAAGTTTGCAAATATAAAATATATTTAAGGTTTATTCCTATTAATTAGTAATTTTAAATTCAATTTAACTGAATGATGAGTTTTAATACTGTTGATAAAATTACAATACAAAGCCTAGTAGATATTGTTGGAGAACAATATGTTTTTTTTGATAATGAGGCTTTCGAAAAATATGGGAAAGATGAAACAGAAGATTTAGTTTTTCACCCTGAAGTAGTTGTATTGCCAAGAACTCCAGAGGAAATAGGTGGAATTTTAAAACTGTGTAATCAAAAGAACATTCCTTTAACACCTAGAGGTGCAGGAACAGGCTTGAGTGGAGGAGCTTTACCTGTTAATAAAGGAGTATTGCTTTCAATGGAAAGGTTTAATTCTATTTTAGAAATAGATGAAAGAAATTTACAAGCGACTATCGAGCCGGGAGTAATAACACAAGTTTTTCAAGAGGCAGTGCAAGAAAAAGGATTGTTTTATCCACCAGACCCAGCAAGTAAAGGAAGTTGTTTTATTGGTGGAAATTTAGCTGAGAATTCTGGTGGCCCTAAGGCTGTAAAGTATGGAGTAACAAGTGATTATGTGCTAAATCTCGAAGTGGTTTTACCAACTGGAGAAATTATTTGGACAGGAGCCAATACATTAAAAAATTCAACGGGTTATAACCTAACACAGTTGTTAGTGGGTAGCGAAGGAACGTTAGGAATCATTACTAAAGCAGTTTTTAAATTACTACCACATCCTAAAAATGATTTGTTATTATTAGTACCATTTTATTCTTCAGAAGAAGCTTGTGAGGCTGTTTCTGCAATTTTTAGAGCTGGAATAATACCTTCAGGAATGGAATTTATGGAACGTGAGGCATTAATTGGGGGCGCAGAATATATTGGTGATGATTCTATTGTTATACCTGAAGATATACAAGCTCATTTATTAATTGAGGTTGATGGGAATGATAAAGAAGTGCTTTACAAAGAATGTGAAACGATTTATGAAGTGCTAGGAAACTTTAAGTGTGATGAAATTTTATTTGCTGAAGATGCAGCTCAAAAAGATAAGCTTTGGAAAATTAGAAGAGTTGTTGGAGAGGCAGTAAAAGCTAAATCAATATATAAAGAGGAAGATACGGTAGTGCCAAGAGCAGAATTACCCATCTTATTAAAGGGAGTGAAAGAAATTGGATCTAAATATGGATTTAAATCTGTTTGTTATGGGCATGCTGGTGATGGAAATCTTCACATTAATATTATAAAAGATAATATGAGTGATATTGCTTGGAATGATGAATTAACCAAAGGTATTCGAGAAATTTTTAATTTATGTGTTCATTTAAAAGGAACAATTTCTGGTGAGCATGGTATTGGATATGTTCAAAAAAATTATATGGATATTCCTTTTAGTACTGTGGAGTTAGAGCTACAGAAAAATATAAAAAAACTATTTGATCCTAAAGGGATTATGAACCCCAGTAAAGTATTTGTATGAAAAAAGCCCCAAACTAATGGGGCTTTAATATTTAAAAGGTTGGAGATTTGCTTACATTTTAACTACCTATCTAATTAACTTTAAAAAACAGTCTCCATATAAAAGACGGTAGGAGAGAGGAAATGGTTGCCTTTGTTGCTATTAAAATTCTATCTTCTCTTTAGTATTTCTAAAAAGGTTTTAGCTTTAATAAGTACATTTGCTTAAAATAAAAAGAAGAATAAATGTCATTAGAATTTTTAAAAGAAACGGTTACCGACAATACTTTATTATCTATTATAGATAAAGTTAGTACCCAAGAAAGAATTACAACAGATGAAGGGATCTATCTCTTTAATAATGCTGATGTTAGTTATTTGGGGGTTCTTTCAAATTATATAAGAGAGAAAAGGCACGGAAACAAAACTTATTTTAATAAGAATTTCCATATCGAACCAACAAATATTTGTGTGTTTGATTGTAAGTTTTGTGCTTACTCAAAGTTTTTAAGAAACAAAGATGATTATGATGCTTGGGAATTAAGTGAAGAGGATATTTTTGAAGCAATTAAAGCTTACGAAGGAAAAGATATTACAGAAGTTCATATTGTAGGAGGAGTTCATCCTAAAATGGGGCTGGAGTATTTTAAAAACTTAATTAGTAAGATTAAAGAAATTAGACCAGACTTACATGTAAAAGCATTTACTGCTGTTGAGTTAGATTATATGGCGCGTAAAGCAAAAGTAAGCTACAAAGAGTGTTTACAAGTTTTAAAGGATGCCGGACAGGGTTCTTTACCTGGTGGTGGTGCAGAAATTTTTGATAAATCAATTAGAGATCAAATTTGCAAAGATAAGTGTTCTGGTGAAGAATGGTTAGAGATGCATGAAGCAGCACATAGTGTAGGGATGCCATCAAATGCAACAATTCTTTATGGACATATTGAAGAAGCTGTACATCTTGTTGATCACATGAACCGACTAAGGGAATTACAGGATAGAACAGGAGGATTTAATGCCTTTATTCCATTAAAGTTTAGAAATGGAAACAATCAAATGTCAGATATTGAAGAGGTTAGTATTATTGATGATTTAAAAATGTACGCTGTTGCGCGAATATTTTTAGATAACTTTAATCACATTAAAGCTTACTGGCCTATGATTGGACGAAAAACAACACAGTTGTTACTTTCTTTTGGAGTAAATGATATTGATGGTACAGTTGATGATTCTACCAAGATATATACCATGGCTGGTGCCGAAGAACAGAAACCAGCAATGACTACCGAACAAATGATAGCTTTAATACAAGATGTTAATAGACAGCCAATTGAGCGTGATAGTGTGTACAATGAGTTGCATGATTACAGTAAAGTTGAATTGGTTTAAAAAATATTATATTTGATTCACTTAACTAAAAAAAATATCTCATGAAAATAGTGAAATACGTATTCTTACTTCCTCTTGTTGTAACACTATTTTCTTGTGGTGGAGAAGGTTCTGAACCTGTTTTAGAAGAAGAAGCTGTCAATTTGAAAACTGAATCAGGTATTGGAATTACTGAAGAGATCGTTGAGAGTAAATCAATTTTATTTATTTCAGAAAGCTCTAGTATAATACCAAGTGAAATTAGTAAGAAAATGGGTGGAGCTTATGGCGAGATAATGGCATTAATGGGAATAGCAAAATTAGAGATAACTTCGGCACCTATAGCTATTACTAAAAATTACTCTTTATTGGGTATGTCGTGTGAGTTTGATGCAGCAGTACCCGTTGTTGATTTACCTGAAGAATTAATATTAGATGGCAGAATACAAAAGGGTGAAACCTATGCAGGAAAAGTGATTAAAACGATGCATATAGGATCTTATGTTAAGTTGAAAGCTACTTATGATGGACTGTTGGCATATATTGAAGCAAACGGTTACGAAAGAAACGGATACAGCTGGGAAGAGTATGTTGATGATCCCGGAGAAGTTGAAGAGAATGTAAGAAAAACAGTTATTTATTTTCCTATAAAGTAATTGACAACAACTAAAAAAATAACCGTAACAGGTCATCGTGGAGCAGCAGGGTTAGCTCCAGAGAATACCTTAGCATCTATTCAGCTCGCTTTAGATTTAGGTGTTGATAGAATAGAAATTGATGTACAGCAAACAAAAGATAATGTCATTATTGTTTTGCACGATAGGTCATTGCGAAGAACAACCACAGGAATTGGTTTTGTGAAAACTAAAAATTATGCTGACATTCTAAAATTGAGTGCCGGTTTTAAGTTTAATAAATACTACGCTAAAGAAAAGGTTCCAACGCTAGAACAAGTTATTCAACTCATTAACGGTAAAGCCGAGTTGTTAATTGAAACCAAGTATAGTTTTATGTATTATCCGAACATAGAACGACACATTATTAATGTAATTAAGCAGAACCATGCTAAGGCTTGGTGTAAAGTAATTTCTTTTAACGATAGAGCTTTATTTAGAGTGTATAAATTGGATAATGAAATTAGAACCGGTAAATTGTTTGTTGGTAAACATGCTAACTTACCATTGTCATGGGATAAAGGAGTAAACATTAAACCATTAAGGAGATACCATTTTGTTGATGAAATAATTGTAAAGCACACCCATGCTACAACCAAGATTATAGAGCGAGTGCATGCAATGGGTAAGGAATTACACGTGTGGACTGTTAATGATGCTGAAACGATTGAATTATTGGTAGAAAGAGGGGTGGATGGAATTATTTCTGATTACCCCAACTTGTTGATGAAATATAAAAGATAATGAAATCATTAAAATACTTAGGATTTTTATTTGTTCTGTTAATTACAGGATGTGATTCGGAAGAACAAATTGAAACAACAACGGTAGTTGAAGAAAAACAACCTCATATATTATTGATTTCAAAAGATGATAACAAGGGTAATATTTATTCATGGATGAAGTCATTAGATAGTAATATCACCATTAAGGAATGTTATGGTTTATCGGAAGACTCATTAGCTTATTATTTAGAAATTGCAGCTGCGATTATAATTGGAGGAGGAGAAGATGTTAACCCTAATTTATATAAAAGACCAGATTATATAGGTGTTTGTGGGAAGATAAATAACTATAGAGATAGTTTAGAACTGAAAATGATTTATTATGCATCGGATAACAAACTACCAATTATAGGAATATGTAGAGGTCAACAAATAATAAATGTTGCTCATGGAGGTACTTTAATACCTGACATACCCACTTATGTAGACGGATTTAATACACATAGAATCAATAAAGATAGTGCGCATATTATTTTGCCAGTTGATGATACTTGGTTGACAGAAAACTTCCAAGAAGATTCCTTTTGGGTAAATAGTACGCATCATCAATCTATAGATGAGTTAGCCGAAGGTTTTGAAGTTGTTGCTTATGCTCCTGATAGTGTTATAGAAGCTATTTCTATTAGAGATAAAAGCATTCATCCATTTACAATGGGGGTTCAGTTCCATCCAGAAAGATTAAGAGATTCACTTTCCAATAAATTTGGAATGATGTTTTTGAATGCATTTAATTAAAAACAAAAAAAGTCCTGATATTGCTATCAGGACTTTTCATTTAAAAGGGTGGAAGATGGGATTCGAACCCACGACTTCCGGCACCACAAACCAGCGCTCTAACCAACTGAGCTACAACCACCATTTTTCCCGTTAAGGGACGGCAAATATACTGCTTTTTTCAAAAAATGACACCTTTCTAATAAAATTATTATAAAAAAATGATTTTATCAAAAGAGACCGCTATAGATCAATATTTTAGCTAAATAAAAGCATTGAAAATGAGCTTAATAGAGTCTCTCTCTTGTAGAATTCGTAATTTTGTATAATGTCTGAATCAAATAAAATAACATTAAATGTTGAGGGAATGACTTGTGCTAATTGTGCTTTAGGGATAAAGAAGCAGTTAGAAAAGAAAGGGTTGGAAGGGGTTATTGTTAATTTTTCTACGGGAGAAGCTTCTTATGTAAATACTCCTAAAGTAAATGTAGAAGAAGTAAGGGCTAGTATTAATAGTCTAGGATTTAAAGTTGTTGATGAAATTGTAGAAGAGGAAGGATTGTCTTTGATAGAAAAGAAGTTCTATTTTTCTCTCATCTTTACTATTCCCTTGTTTTTACACATGTTTTTCGGACATGATTTTATTCTAAATAATGTATGGGTTCAATTGGCGCTATGTACTCCTGTATTTTTAGTTGGCTTGTCCCATTTTGGAAAAAGCGCTTTTGGATCATTGAAAACAGGTGTTCCAAATATGGATGTGCTTATCGTTATTGGAATAACCTCGGCTTTTGGCTATAGTTTATATGGTACAATGGCTTATTTGGGAATGCCAGAAGCGCATAACTTTTTGTTTTATGAAACTGCAGCAACAATTACCACATTGGTATTGTTGGGAAATGTTTTGGAACACCGCTCAGTAAAACAAACGACAACAGCTATTAAAGAGCTTAATCAATTACAAAAAACAGAGGCTAAACGCTTACTTCCTAATGGAGAAATTGAATTGGTGGATTATAACGATTTAAAGGAGGGGGATGTTCTTCAGTTTAATGCCGGTGATAAAGTTGCTGTTGATGGTGAAATTATATGGGGAGATGCCATTATTAATGAGGCAATGATTTCTGGCGAAAGCAAACCTTTAAGTAAAACGATTGCACACAAAGTTATTGGAGGAACGATAATAGAGGATGGCTCTATTCGAATTAAAGCAGAAAAAGTAGGGAATGAGACAGTACTTTCTAAAATAATTGAGCTGGTAAAAAATGCTCAACAAGATCAGCCAGAAATTCAGAAATTAGGAGATAAAGTGAGTGGTGTTTTTGTTCCAGTTGTTATTGGAATAGCGAGTTTAACATTTATTATTACTTATTTTGTGTTAGATTATGCTTTGCAACAATCTATGATGCAGAGTATAGCTGTGTTGGTTATTTCTTGTCCTTGCGCAATGGGCTTAGCAACACCAACTGCAGTTATGGTTGGTATTGGTAGGGCAGCAAAAAAAGGAATCCTTATTAAAGGAGGAAGTACTTTAGAACAATTGGCTGTGGCTAAAAATATTGTTTTTGATAAAACAGGAACACTTACCACCGGAAATTTTATTATAGAAAAGACAAAATTGTATGCCTTGGTTTCAGAGCAAGAATTAAAAAACATATTATTTAGCTTAGAGCAACATTCATCGCATCCCATAGCAAAATCTATTGTTAACTATTTAAGTGCAGATGCTACTCCTTTTGAATTGGTAGATGTTAAAGAAATAAAAGGAAGAGGGTTAGAAGCTAAAGATGCAGCAGGGAATCAGTATCAATTAGGTTCGTATCGTTTAGTAGAAGGTTTATCTGAAGTTGAAGAGCATTCAATTTACATTCTTAAAAACAAAGAACTAATTGCTGGTGTTGACATTCAAGATGAATTAAAAGAAAATGTTGCAGCAACAATTACACTATTAAATCAACAAAACTTAAATACAGTTATGTTGAGTGGAGATAGTGAAGAGAAGTGTAATGCATTGGCTGCAGAAATAGGAATAAAAACGGTTTATAGTCAGCAATTTCCTAATGAGAAATTAAGTAAAATTGATGCACTACAAAAAATATCTCCTGCAGTAATGGTTGGAGATGGAATTAATGATGCTCCAGCTTTAGCAAAAGCTTCAGTAGGTATTTCTTTAAGTAATGCCACACAAATAGCTGTGCAAACCGCACAAATTGTGTTACTAAACGATAAGGATTTGAGTCAGGTGTACGAAGCTTATTTAATAAGTAAACATACTTTAAAAACAATTAAACAAAATCTGTTTTGGGCATTTGCTTATAATATTGTTGCCATACCAATAGCCGCTTTTGGATTTTTAAATCCTATGGTAGCTGCTTTAGCAATGGCTTTTTCTGATGTAATTGTTATTGGGAATTCTATACGATTGAAGCGAAAAAAGTTAAGTTAATCAACTCTTAACCAGGTTTGCATTCTAACAAAGAAAGTCACATAGCCTCTAACATTGAGTATGTTTTTATCTTCTAACCATATTTTACAATTGTAAAATGAAATCCTTATTTATGATATGTAGATAGTTCTAAAGTTGAGCTGCGACTAAGATATTGCGCTGGTAAAATTTTAATCGAAATCAATTCCGATGAATGATAGGCTCTATTTTTTTATAATTTTAAAGGAAGAACGATCTTGTTTGAGATCGGACAATACTATAAAATAGATACCAGAATTAAACTCCTGCATAGGTAGATCTAATTGAGATTTATTTTCTATTGACTTGCTCATTAGTTTTTTACCATTTATATCATAAATAAGTATAGCTTTCATGGTATTAATTCCTGTAATGTGGCATACATTATCAATTAATGAAGGAAATACATTAATCGGTGTGTAATTGCTATTTTCTTCAAAAACATTAGTGATAGTCGGAATGCAACCAGAAGTAGAATCAAGATTAGTATAAAAAATAATTTCATCTTTAAAAAAACAACTTAGTTTCCCAATATCGTTAACATCGGGGTTTCCACCGGGGGCATTAATGAGGGATAATGATCCAACACCTTCAACCCATTCAGCGACATTTGTACTTAAAATATTTGAACTAGTTGGAGATAAATAGAAATGCCTATAATTATTTCCATCTTGAAGTTGATCCATGTTGATAGAATCAACCATATAGTATCCCGCATTACTCACAAAAGGACTAATGGGATTTTTTATATCCATTGAATCACCAACTTGCAGTGAAAAATCATAAAGAAGAGCTTCTTTTCTGGTGCCAGTAATATAAGAAAGGTATACTTTTTGATTTAAAGAATCTTCTCTTAACCAAAATGTTCTTGAAATAAAATGAAAACCATTTAGAACCTTATAGTTATAGCCATAGCTAGTAGTATCACCATCTGTAAAGTAGATATCTTCACGGCAACCCGCAGAATTACAAAGGGTAAATTGCCATTCGTTAATATTGTTTAATATTGGTTTGTATGTCTGGCCATTAACGATAGAACTGAATGCTAGAAGGGCTAAGAGAATAATTGATTTCATAGGTGTAAAAGTAAGAATAAAAAGGCAGTTATTAAATGGGATTAGCGCTAGTATTTAACTTGTAATCTATTAGTATAGAGTTGATTAGTCACATCTAATCCATTCTTGAGTTCTAAAAAAGAAAGCCATATAGCCTCTAACATTGAGTATGTTTTTATCTTCTAGCCATATTTTACAATCGTAAATTTTGCCATTTTTAGGATCTAGTATTTTTCCATCCTCAAATTCATCACCATCTTGTTTTAAATCTTTTATGATTTCCATACCAAGTATTGGCTGATCTTTTCTTGAGTCAAGGCATAGGTCACATTTATTATTTCTTTTTGAGGCATCAATAATATCTATGATTTTCCCATAGAATTTATCACCACGCTTAAATATTTCTATAATTGATTTTGCTTCATTGGTTTCATCATCAATAGTTTTCCATTTACCTATAATGCTTTGAGCGTTGATAGCACAAACTATTAAAATAAATGATAGGAGTAAGGCGATTTTTTTCATTTCAAATAAATTATTGAACACTTTCAATCATTATTTCTAAAATTTCTTGAGCAGCTTTACTAATTTTTGTTCCAGGGCCAAAAACTCCGACAGCACCAGTATCAAAAAGGTAATCATAATCTTGTTGTGGAATAACGCCACCAACAATTACCATAATATCTTCTCGTTCTAATTTTTTTAGTTCAGCAATTACTTGAGGAACTAAGGTTTTATGTCCGGCAGCTAAAGACGAAACACCTAAAATGTGTACATCATTTTCTACGGCTTGTTTTGCTGCTTCAGCAGGGGTTTGAAATAAAGGTCCGATATCAACATCAAAACCTAAATCAGCAAAAGAGGTAGAGATAATTTTCGCTCCTCTATCATGTCCATCTTGTCCCATTTTGGCAACCATTATACGAGGTCTTCTACCTTCCAATTCAGCAAATTGATTGGCCAATACTTTTGCTTGTATAAAATCTTTATCTTCCATAGCTTCAGAACTATATACACCACTTATTGAACGAATTTGAGCTTGGTACCTTCCAAATACTTTTTCCATAGCATCAGAAATTTCACCTAACGTTGCTCTTTCTCTTGCTGCAACAACTGCTGCTTCTAATAAGTTTCCATTCTTAGATTTAGCAATTTCGGTAATATTATTTAATGCAGCAACAACTTTATTGATATCTCTATCTGCTTTAATTTGGTTTAATCTAGCAATCTGACTTTCTCTAACAGCATCATTATCAACATCTAAAATATCTAATAGTTGTTCTTCATCAACTATATATTCGTTTACACCAACAATAATTTCTTTACCGGAATCAATTTTGGCTTGTTTACGTGCTGCAGCTTCTTCAATTCGTAGTTTAGGAATTCCTTTCTCTATGGCTTTAGTCATTCCTCCAAGAACTTCTACTTCTTCAATTAATTTCCAAGCACGATTAGCAATTTCGTGGGTTAGTTTCTCAACATAATAAGAACCTCCCCAAGGATCAACAGTTCTACAAATTTCTGTTTCTTGTTGAATGTACTTTTGAGTATCTCTAGCTATTTTGGCAGAAAAATCAGTAGGTAAAGCAATTGCTTCATCCAGTGCATTGGTATGTAAGGATTGTGTTCCGCCTAAAGTAGCAGCCATTGCTTCAATAGTTGTACGGGCCAAATTGTTATAAGGATCTTGCTCTGTTAAACTCCATCCCGATGTTTGGGAATGTGTTCTCAATGCTAATGATTTTGGATTTTTAGGATTAAATTCTTTTACAATTTTTGCCCATAGCATTCGTGCTGCACGTAGTTTAGCAATCTCCATAAAATGGTTCATTCCTATTCCCCAGAAAAAAGATAAACGTGGAGCAAAGGTGTCAATATCCATTCCAGATGCAATACCAGTTCTAATGTATTCTAATCCATCAGCTAAAGTGTATGCTAACTCAATATCGTTTGTTCCTCCAGCTTCTTGTATGTGATAACCAGAAATACTTATTGAATTATATTTAGGCATATTATTAGCCGTGTATTTAAAGATATCTGCAATAATTTGCATCGATGCCTGAGGAGGGTAGATGTAAGTATTCCTTACCATAAACTCCTTTAAAATATCGTTTTGTATTGTTCCTGCTAATAATTCTGGTTTAACTCCTTGTTCTTCTGCAGCTACAATATAAAAAGCTAAAATTGGTAAAACGGCTCCATTCATAGTCATGGAAACAGACATTTTATCCAATGGAATCTGAGCAAAGAGTATTTTCATATCCTCTACAGAATCAATGGCAACTCCAGCTTTCCCAACATCACCAACAACACGCTCATGGTCAGAATCATAACCTCTATGTGTAGCTAAATCAAATGCTACTGAAAGTCCTTTTTGACCAGCAGCTAAGTTTCTTCTATAAAACGCATTAGACTCTTCTGCAGTACTAAACCCAGCGTATTGCCTGATTGTCCAAGGACGCATAACATACATTGTAGAGTAGGGTCCTCTTAAATTTGGCGCTAAACCAGCAGCAAATTCAAGGTGATCTAATCCTTCTATATCTTTAATGCTGTAAACATTTTTTACAGTTATTTTTTCGGCAGTATTAAAATCTGAATGGGCATTCTTTGTAGTAATGCTATCACTAGAGTTATATGCTATGTTTGAAAAATTTGGTTTCATTTGATTTCTAATGATTTCATCCAAGTAATGGCTTCTAATTTCGTTTTAAATAATTTTACAGGGACTTCGGGTTTATATAGGTATAAAAAGATATGTGCTAAATAAGCTATAAAAGCAGATTTTTCTGTTACCGCAAAGGCTTTAGCAAACAAGTGCAAAGTACTTTTCATATATGTTTTAGTTTCAGCGCTTGTACTGTCTGTAAAATGAGAAATGTCGCAAAAATATAATTTAGGATTTCCATTCGTAATGTCTAAGAATATATCGATAGCCAATTTTAGTTGAGGGATAGTAAAACTCTTAACATCCTTATTCGGCAAATAAGTTAGGATATCATCAGAGCGTAATTCTATGATTCCATAGTCAAATTTCACCGATTTTAATATTTCAATATTCTCAACCATTATTTAATATGAGCTAAAAATCCACCTTTATTCTCTATTTCTTGGAAAGATGCCCAAACCTTGCTGGCAATCTCTTCAGTTAAGTGTTCAATATAATAAGAGCCGTCAGCAGGATTGATTACTTTATCAAAAAAGGCTTCCTCTTTAAGGATGTTCTGTACATTCCTCGCAATTCGGTTCGAAAAATTCATTTTTTCACTATCGTGAGGACGAACAGTTAAACTGTCGCAGCCACCAATAATTGCTGACATTGCTTTGGTTGTATTTCTTAAAATATCAAAGTTTTCATCTTCTACAGATGATGCTTCAATTGATGTTTCAGAGTGGATAACCATTGTTGTATCCTGAATTTTATAGTGTTCTAAGATTACTTGCCATAGTTTTCGTGCAGCTCTAAGCTTTGCAATTTCGAAAAAATAGTTAGTACTAATACCAAATGTAAATTGCATTTTAGAAGCAATTAATTGAGCGTTAATACCTTTGTCAGTTAGTAGGTTAAGGTATTCAACTCCTTTACTTAAACTCAGAGCTAGTTCCTTAATTATTAATTCGTTGGGATTGCTCTTAACTGTAATTGTTCTAAAACGAGTGTCCGAATTTGTTAAAGCGACTAGTTCTTCAATATCAACATCAGTAAACTTCTCAAGAATATCATTACTAATACTTCCTTGATTTAGAGCTATAAAATTTGAAGTCTGTTTAGGGTTTGAATTGTAAAAATGAAGTTCAATAATATCAGTTTGAATATCTTTTAATAGTATATCCATTTCTGCTTGGCTCTTGATATCTCCACTAAATAAAATAGCATTTGCGCCACCTTTTAATGCAAGTAATGCATTTTTATTAGCTGTCTCAAGATTATGAATAACAACAGTCTCTCTTATTTTCCAATCGTTATATGATTTAAGAGGCGTATTTGAGATCTTATCTACGCCATTGTAAAATGGTTGCACATCTATTCCTTCTTCGGAATTCCAAACTAATGTTTCTTGGTAATCTTTTCCTTTAAGGTCTGTATTAATTTTATCAATCCAGTCTTGTTGACTTACCTTATCAAAATCTTCAAATAATCCCATTTATAGTTCTATTTTGCTTCTTGCGAAGATAAGCAAAATGATTAGAAATCATCAATATTATTCAGTTGTAAAGACAAAGACTTCTTCGCCTTCTTTTTTCATGAAGTAGTTTTCTCTCGCAAATTTTTCTAGCGTAGCAGGGTTTTCAGTTAAATCAAATAATTCTTTACTTGTTTTTTCAATGGCTTCGTTAAAGTAGGTCTTTTCTGTTTCTAACTTTTTTAACTCAACATTATAGGTGTATGCGGTCATAATATTGTTCTGATCAATAAAGCAAACCCATATTATAAAAAATAATAGGGTATACGCATACTTGTTTTTTAACCAATATGTGATTTTACTAATCATAGTGTGAAATTAGGACTAAGATGTAGCTTGGTATTATCTAATTAATTAAACTAATGAACAGTTTATTGTTGAGATTACTTCGTTTTTCGCAATGACGTGATTTAAAGTGACGAACCAATCTTTTAATTCGGAGTATTATTTTTCAAAAAGAAGTAATTACATTTGTATAAAAAATAATATTATGATACAGCGAATTCAAACTATATTTTTAGCACTAGTAGTAATTATAGGAATAGTTTCTTCTTTTCTACCTATTATGGGGCTATCAGGTTTAGAAGGTGATTTTATAATGAATCATTACAAAACTATATCAGTAATAGATGCTAGCATTCTTACAAAGAATATGGGCGTAGGCGTATTACAAGGTTTGGTATTGATTGTTGCGATAGGGATGATTGTAATATTTAAAAATCGTTCTCTTCAAATTAAATTAGGGAAACTAAATATTTTATTAATTTCCTTAGAAATTGCTGCAATTGTAATGTATAGCGACCTTACAAAATCGGCTATTGGTACTAATCCAGAAGAAGTAATTGTAAGCCTTAAATTAGGCGTAATTATTCCTGTACTATCTTTAATTCTAACGTATTTGGCTATCCGATTTATAAAAAAGGATGAAGCTTTAGTAAAGTCAGCTGATAGATTGAGATAGTTATTGGTTGATGGTGTATAGTTATGGAGTATTTATTTTACACTAAACCAAAAGTCCCGATCTTCTTAATAACGCATCATTATCAGGTTCTTGTCCTCTAAATTCCTTGTATAATTTCATTGGATGTTCAGAACCTCCTTTAGATAAGATGTGCTCTTTAAATTTTGCTCCAATTTCTTTATTGAAAATTCCATTTTTAGAAAAGTATTCAAATGCATCAGCATCTAATACTTCAGCCCATTTGTAAGAATAATATCCTGCGGAGTAACCTCCTTGAAAAATATGAGAAAAAGCAGTACTAAAACACGTGTCTTTTGAACTAGGGTAGAGTCTTGTATCTTCCATAGCTGTTGTTTCAAAATCCTTAACATTTTTTATTTCAGAGGGGTTGGTAGAGTGCCAAGCCATATCAACAGATCCGAAACTTAATTGACGCATCATTCTGGTTGCTTCCATAAAATTGGCAGAATCTTTTATCTTTTCAATCAACTCTAACGGAATTACTTCTCCAGTTTCATAATGAAAAGCAAATAATTCTAGGGCTTCTTTTTCATAACACCAATTCTCTAACATTTGAGAAGGAAGCTCTACAAAATCTCTAAAAACATTAGTTCCAGATAAGCTTGGGTAAGTTGTATTGGCTAACATGCCATGTAAACCATGTCCAAACTCATGAAAAAGTGTAGTAACCTCATTAAAGGTTAAGAGTGATGGTTTTGTTTCTGTAGGCTTCGTAAAGTTGCAAACGTTTACAATATGAGGTCTATTATTTACTCCGTTTTTAATAAACTGATCGTTAAACGATGTCATCCAAGCTCCATCTCTTTTACCTGGTCTTGGGTGAAAATCAGCATAAAAAACAGCTACAAACTCATTGTTGTTGTCAGTTACTTTGTAGGTGATAACATCCTCATGGTATTTATCAATGTCAAAAACTTCTTCAAAATTTAAGTCATATAATTGATTGGCAACTGTAAAAGCACCATTAATTACATTTTCTAATTTAAAATATGGCTTCAACTGTTCATCATTTAAATCAAATAATTTTTGCTTTAGTTTTTCAGTGTAGTAGTTAGTATCAAAACCTTCTAATGCTCTTAAACCATCAAGGTCTTTTGCAAAAGCTGTTAGTTCATCTTTTTCTTTTAATGCTGTTGGTTTAGATTTTAGAATAAGGTTATCTAAAAAGTCAATTACTTTTTTAGGAGCTCTAGCCATTTGCTCTTCCAATACAAAATCGCCATGGTTTTTATACCCTAACAAATTTGCTCTTTGGTAACGTAATTCAACAATCTTTAAAACGTTATTTTGATTGTCTAAATCATCTCCATTAGAGTTTTTAGAACCAAAAGCAAGAGAGATTTCTTTTCTCAATTTTCTGTTGGCAGAATACGTCATGAATGGAAAATAGCTTGGAAAATCTAATGTAAAAATCCAACCTTTTTTTTCATTATCTTTTGCTGTCATTTCAGCAGCTTCAATTATTCCATCAGGTAAACCAACTAAATCTTCTTGTTTGGTAATGTGCATTTCGTAATTGTTAGTTGCAGCTAACACATTTTCTCCAAAGTTTAAAGAAGTCTGAGAAAGTTCTTTATCAATTCCTCTTAAAATCTTCTTGTCAACAGCATTAAGGTTCGCTCCATTTCTAACAAAGCTCTTATAGTTTTTTTCTAATAGGGTATTTTGTTCAGTCGTTAATTTAAGTTCATCTTTTTTATCGTAAACAGCTTTTACTCGTTTAAATAAATTCTGATTTAATCCAATATCATTACTAAATTCAGATAGAAGAGGAGATACCTCTAATGCAATTTCTTGAATCTCATCAGATGTTTCAGCAGAGTTTAAATTGAAAAATATGCTAGAAACAGTACCCAATAAATCACCACTAAAATCAAGTGCAACAATCGTATTTTCAAACGAAGGTTCATCGGGATTGTTTACAATTTCATTCACCTCAGTTTTCGCTATTTTAATAGCAACTTCAAAAGCTGGTTTGTAGTGCTCATTTTTAATTTTTGAAAAAGGAGCGGTGTTGTATGGTGTGTTAAATTTTTCTAATAATAGATTCATTTCTTGCTGTTTTTTGAAAAAACCAAATTTAGGCTTTACTGTTTAAAAAATGAGAAACTATTGAGATCAATTTTAAGCGAAGCTTTTTATCTTGAAAAATAACGTGAGGTACTAAATATTGTTCCTTAAAAGTAAGAAACTTTAGTTTTTAGGAAGTTTGTTTAACGTTGGTCATATTTAGTCGTTTAAATATAGTTTACACATTTTCAGCAACTTTTTAATATTTTATTTTTCCAAAAAAAATATTGAGCGATTTTTTTATTAATATATAAATATTGATAATCAGTTAATTTATTGATACCAAAAAGATATACGTATTTAATCCCATATAGAATAAAGCCGGTAATGAAATCCAAATGGAATCTCTTAACTTTATTCTCACTATAAATCCAGATAGCATAAGTAGCGCAAGGCCGAAAGATGAAATCGCTAAAACTGGATTAAATTTAAGTCCTACGATTAATCCTACAGCTCCCAAAAATTGTAATATAATTGTTAATAAACCAATCTTTTCTAATCCAAACCGTTTAAATTCTTTTTTCATATATGGTGAGGTGAAGTAGGATAAGACATAGATAAAAAAGGATAAACTGGATATTAAAATACATATTTTATTTGTATACATATTTTATTATTGAATTGATAATAATGTGATAAAAACACATAAAATTAAAAGAATTAGTGAGGGTGAACGTTTGATAATTGAGTTCTTTTTTTTGAAATGAAAATATTGAGCGCCTATCATTAAAAGCCCCATAAGTGCAGATGGAATAGTAACTAGTGATGAATACCAAACACCTATAATTAACAATGTTGCTAAAGCTATTTTTGTAGCTCCTATTAAATTTCGGGTTAAATCACTCAATTCAAATTGTTTAAATTCATTAAGGACATTATGAAATCGAAAAATCCAAACATAAGCAACAGATATTGCTACAATTATTTGTGATAATTTTAATAAATTTTCCATTTTTATTTGATTTTATTATTTATATGAATTTTCTAAATATACTTATTTTAAATAGAATTTTAACCTCCTTATTATTTAATAAATTACAGCTTATATTATTATTGGTAATATTTCTTGTATATTATTAAAAGAGAAGTTAGTGTTTTTAATGAAAATTTATTCTAATAAGAATAGAGCTGTTTCATTTTGGTCCCAATTCAATTACTTCTAAATCTTTTATATCTTTTTTATCTATGGTAAATCGAACAAGTGTTTTTACTTTATGAAAACCACTTTTACCTGCTGCACCAGGGTTAATGTGAAGAAAGTTTAACTTTTTATCATACATAACCTTTAAAATGTGAGAATGTCCGGTAATAAATAAATCAGGTGCATTAAATTCAATTCGTTTTTTTACATCTTTAGAATATCGGTTGGGATAGCCTCCAATATGTACCAACCAAACCTTAACTTCTTCGCAAGTAAATTTTAATTCTTTCGGGAAAATATTCCTGATGTCTTGTCCGTCAATATTTCCGTAAACACCTCTAACAGGTTTTATTTTGGTAAGCTTTTTAATCACATCAAGATTTCCAACATCACCTAGGTGCCATATTTCATCACATTCCATAAAGTATTTCTCTACTTTAGGGTCTAAATAACCGTGTGTGTCTGATATTAATCCTATTCTAATCATTGCTTCAAATATAAATATAGCTGCTATTTATTTGTTGATTAGTTGTATAAATAATTAATTTCACCTTTAGTAGATAATAAAACGAGAATAAAAGTAGTTTTAACTCAAAATGAATTGATCATGAAAAAAATAGCACTAGCATTTACATTAGTCTTAGCAACAACATTTATTGTTAACGCACAAACCAAAGAGCGATTAAAACCTATTAAAGGGAATTGGGGATTTTCTTTAAATATTTCTGGAGTAATCAACAATATTGTTATTGAGAACAATAAAGATAGCTTGGGGCAATACAATTTAATTGGGCGTCATTATTTAAAAGATAACCTAGTATTACGTTTGGGTTTTGGTGCGGCATATTTAAATAACAATAATTTTAAGGAGGATAGTGTAACTATCGCAAGTGGTAATAAAGCCTTACAAACTATAGATTCTACAACTTCTAGATTTGACTTTAAAGTATCTGTAGGTATTGAGAAGCATTTAGGAACAACCAGAAGATTGGACCCTTATGTTGGTGCTGATTTATCTATTATTAGAATTGGTGCTACCAAAACAAATACTGATTTATCTGAAACGGATGTAACTGGAACGAGTAAAACACGAGGAACATTACAACAAGATGGTGGTGCAGGATTTGGTTTAGGTGCTATTGCAGGATTTAACTACTTTTTATCTAAAAATTTAAGCTTAGGAGTTGAGTTTGGATATGCATTTAACTACATAAAAACGGGGGGTGATTTTAGTGCGAATACAAATACTCAACCAGTAAGTGGTGCGGATACGTCAACAAATGCATTTGGAAAAGAAAGTGCAGCAGAAACATCAATTGGAGCAACAACTACCGGAGGACTAATGCTCTCTTTCTTTTTCTAGAGTTTTATTAAGGTAATTTACCAGCTGTATCAATACTTATAGAGGTAGGGTTCTTGCAGTAGGTTTCTCCATTACTACCTTTACTTTAAAATAGAGGCATAAATTCATTAGCTATAACGGTTGTAATTAATTACCAGACGGATTAATATTGGTTGCGTCTAGAGTAGTGATACCTGCTTTTTTTAGGCTATAGTGTCTGTCACTTTTTACAATGTTTTGTGTAATACCTTATAAAATTAAGCTAAATCGTATTTTCCTAATTGAGCCAAGTGTTTTGCATGACTTGAAATTGCTCCAAATAAGCTGTTTTGATGATAAGGTAAGTCAAACTCAGTTGCTGTATCTTTTACAATTTTAGATATTTTTCTATAGTGTACATGACAAATATTTGGAAATAAATGATGTTCAATTTGAAAATTTAATCCGCCAACAAACCACGAAAGTGGCAAGTTATTTTTCGCAAAATTTGCTGTAGTATGAAGTTGGTGTATCGCAAAGTTGTTTTCTATTTTCCCATTTTCATCTGGTTGAGGAAACGTAGTTTCTTCAATAACATGTGCCAATTGAAAGATTATTGAAATAATAAACCCACAAGTAAAATGCATAATTAAGTAAAACACAAGTGTTAACCATAATGGCTGATCAGAAAAAATTAAAGGCAATACTAATACATAAAAAATATAGAATGCTTTTGCAGAGATTAATCGCCAGAAAGCGCTTTTAAAAGTGATTTGTTGCGTTTTTAATAAATCTTTATTGCCGTATCTTCTTAATTGAATAAAATCCTTCTTTAATGACCAAGATATCGTGATTAAACCATAAAGAAACCAAGCATAAAACTTTTGAAAACGGTGAATTTTGTGTCTTTTTATTTTGTAAGCAAAACGCATTAAAGGACCATCAATATCTTCATCATGGTTGGCAATATTCGTATAGGTATGGTGTAATACGTTGTGTTGAATTTTCCAGTTAACAGAACTTCCTCCAACCAGATTAATTAAATAACCGAGGTATTTATTTACGTTTTTGTTTTTAGAATAAGCACTATGGTTGGCATCATGCATAATAGAGAAACCTATACCTGCCATACCAAAACTCATTACTATCCAAAAACTTAAGGTAATCCAGCTACTCGTTGTAATGTTAAAAAGGATAAAGAAATAAGGCACAAAATAAAGGCTAAGCATAAAAATGGTTTTAATCACCATATTGGCATTACCATATTTCGATTTGTTATTTTCCTTAAAGTAAGCGTTTACTCTTGATCTCAGTTCTTTTACAAATTCTGGTCGATCAGCAGTGTTGAATTTTATTTTTGATGAATCCATATTGATTATCGTTCTTTAGGGATAAGATAAAGCAAAATTAACTATTTTTAGTACTGAATATGATTTATGCAAACATTATATTAACATAGTATTATTTTATTCTTTACGATAAGCTTAAAAATGAAATCATTTTTAGAGTTTTTAATAGTTACTATTATTGGTGTTTAAACTTTTTCAGGGATGAAAAACGCATAAATAGATAAGAATATATTAAGATATCATCCGTAATAAAGATTTTTCATTTTTTATAAATAAGTCCTTCTCTAATTTATATTCGAAAGCATACTTGTTGCCCATTAAAGCAAATCCTGCAGCTTCAAATACATGTAAAGTATCTGTGTTTACTTCTAAAAAGTAGATGTTTCTTTGGAAAGAGGAATCAATTAAGATTTCCCAACCTCTTAAGTTAGGTCTTCTTCTTGGCTTTTCAGGATTATGTTTATTAGGCATAAAACTCCAATCGAAAAGACCAATTTTAGTAATCTCGCCCATTCCTTCAGATTTGTATTGCTGTAACCAAAGCTTCATAAGTGGGCTTATAAATTCTGGATATGGGAAATTATATTTCAAAACTTATATTTGACACATAAATGATTGTTTTATTAAAACAAGAAATTGAAAAAAAAGGTCGAAAAATTTTAAACAGATGCGACTCTGAATTACTTGCGAAAGCAATATTAGAAACACTTGATATTGAAATTAGCTACAACACCATAAGACGCCTATTTGGTTCGGCTCCAAATGTTATGCTATTAATCTTTTAAGGAATATAACTCCGATTTTATACTTATTTATTTCCTCCGGCTAATTTCCACCCTATCCAAGTCATCGGAATATATGCTCCTGCCAAATCTATACTGTTATACCAAATAGGTGAAGGCAATATGATTATAGCGGCAATACCACCTAGTAGAAACCATAGACCAATTATTAGCGCAAAAACTTTCTTTTTAGTTACAGCAATTTTTGCGGCAATAAAAGCTCCAGCCAAAGTGCCTAAACTATGAGCTAGAAAAACAGTAATGTAATTGCTTGGTTTGAGTAAATGAATTGTTGCAGCAAACGTGTCTATATTTGTATTGTCAAACCCTTCAGGTGTTACAATAATGTGAGGTCCTAATTCAATTATGCCCATATTTATAATGCTACCACTAATAATTCCTACAATTACAGCTAATATGTTTTTTAATATTTTCATAGTTGGTACTTTAATTAGACTTTAGATATATGCCTTATTTTAAGAGATACTAATACTTACCTCTACAAATTTAGAAGCAGGAGTATTACTTGTTTTAGCTACATTATTTAATGGGACTAACACGTTCGTTTCAGGAAAATAAGAAGCAATACAACCTTCAGGGATATTGTAGCTTATAATTTTAAAATTACTAGCGTTTCTTTCTTCGCCATTAAAATGACTGGTAAGGTGAACCACTTGTTCTTGTTTAAAGCCTTTCTTTTTCATATCAGAAGGGTTCATTAAAATAACTCTTCTTTCATTAGAAATTCCTCTGTAACGGTCATCCATACCATAAATGGTAGTATTGTATTGATCATGAGTTCTAATAGTCATCATAATAAAGTTACCGTCCTTAATATTCTCTTTAGGAAGGGTGTTTACTGTAAAATGAGCTTTGTTATCTGGTGTTGTAAATTCTCTTGTTCTTGGTCCATTTGGTAAAGAAAATCCTCCAGAAACTCTAACTCTTGCATTAAAGTTGTCAAATCCAGCAATAGTAGATTCAATATGATCTCTAACTTCATCATAGTTGTTCATCATATCATCCCAATTGGTAGTATTGTTTTTTAGAGTTGCTTTAGCAATATTAGCAACAATAGCTGGTTCGCTTAAAAGATTGCTAGAAGCAGGGTCTAAACTTCCGGTACTTTTATGTACAACTCCCATAGAGTTCTCTACAGTTATAAATTGCTTTCCGCTTTTTTGAATGTCTGTTTCTGACCTAGAAATACAAGGCAGAATAAGAGCTTCTTGTCCGGTAACCAAATGCCCACGATTTAGTTTTGTAGAAATTTGAACTGATAATTCGCATTTTTGCATTGCCTCTCCAGTAAACTGACTATCAGGAGTGGCTGAAATAAAGTTTCCACCTAATCCAATAAAGACTTTCAGTTTTTCTTCATCCATTGCTTTAATGGCTTCCACCACATCATAACCGTGCTCTCTTGGTGCTATAAAGTTAAAACGTTCGTCTAATTTTTTTAAGAAGAGTTCTTTTGGTTTTTCCCAAATCCCCATTGTTCTATCTCCTTGTACATTACTGTGACCTCTAACTGGGCAAGTTCCTGCACCTGGTTTTCCAATGCTTCCTTTTAATAATAAAACATTAACAATTTCTTGTACGTTTTCAACACCATTTTTGTGTTGAGTAATTCCCATTGCCCAACAAATAATCGTTTTCTTTTTAGCGATTAGTAATTGAGCAAATTCTCTAACTTTCTCATCAGAAACGCCACTATTATTAACTGCTTCATTATAGTTTGATGCTTTTAAATGAGTTCTTAAATTGGTATAATTAGTACAATGCTCTTTAATGAAATCGTGATCAAAAACGCTATTCGGATTTTCTTCTTCAGCCTCTAACATCAAAATCATAGCTGCTTTTAATAACGCAACATCTCCATTTATTTTAACTTGTAAAAAAAGGTCTTCTAATTTTGTTCCGCCAGTTAGCATTGCTAATGGACTTTGGGGGTCTACAAAAGTGTTTGTTCCTGCTTCATTTAAAGGGTTTATGGTTACAATTGTCCCTCCATTTTTCTTGCATTTTTCTAAAGCAGAAAGCATTCTCGGATGGTTTGTGCCAGGATTTTGTCCCATTACAACAATCAGTTCAGCTTCATGCATATCATTTAAAGTAACAGAACCTTTTCCTATGCCAACAGTTGCACTTAATCCTGCACCGCTAGATTCATGACACATGTTTGAACAATCGGGTAGGTTATTTGTTCCGAACTGTCGAACCATTAATTGGTACATATAAGCAGCTTCATTACTCGTTCTTCCAGAGGTGTAAAATGCAGCTTCATCAGGAGAATTTAAACTGTTTAATTTGTTGCCAATTTTAGCAAAGGCATCATCCCAGGAAATTGGTTGGTAATGAGAACTGTTTTTGGCTAAATACATTGGTTCGGTTAAGCGACCTAGTTTTCCAATGTAATAATCTGTTTGTTCACTTAAATCTTCTACGGAGTTTTTAGAAAAGAAATCTGCTGTAATTCTTTTGTCTGTTGCTTCTTCTGCAATGGCTTTTGCTCCATTTTCGCAATATTCCCCTAAAACAGAAGGCTTTGCTGGATCAGGCCAAGCACAACCAGGGCAATCAAAACCATGTTGTTGGTTCATTTTACTCAACAACTTAAAACCTTTTGCCATTCCCATTTCATCTGCAATATGTTTAATAGATGATGTTATAGCTGGCATTCCAACTGCTTCGGTTTTAGGTTTATAAATGGTTAAATCACTAAATTTTTCTGGTGGTACTATTGCAACTTTTCTTCTACTCATGAAGTGTGTTTAATTATATAAGTTATTGTAAGTATTGTTATCATTTTTAAGGGTATAATAAGCTGCTGACAAAGGTTTTTTAATTATTTCGTATTCAAATATATTTTGCCTTAAATTTAACAATATTTACTTAAAGAGATTTAGTATTTTCGTCTAAATAAATAAAACTGTATGACCAATAAATCTACCGAGTCTGATTCAAAATACAATCATTTAGAGCAAATGGGTATAAGTGAGCTTATTACGAATATTAATGCAGAAGATAAAACTGTTTCATTTGCAATAGAAAAGGAATTGGAAAGCATTGAAAAATTAATAGCTGTAATTGTTACTAAAATGGAGCAGGGTGGAAGGTTGTTTTATATGGGAGCTGGTACTAGTGGGAGGCTAGGAGTGGTCGATGCTTCTGAATGTCCTCCTACATTTGGCGTTGACCATGGTTTGGTTATTGGTTTAATTGCTGGAGGTGATTCTGCGATGTGGAAAGCGGTGGAGTTTGCTGAGGATGATACAGCGCAAGGTTGGAAAGATTTACAAAAACATAAGGTTAATGATAAAGATGTTGTAATTGGTATTGCTGCTTCTGGAACAACGCCTTATGTTATTGGCACATTAGAAATGTGTAATAAAAATGGAATTGAAACGGGATGTATTGTTTGTAATTCAGATAGCTCTGTTGCATCTGTTGCAAATTACCCAATAGAAATTGTTGTAGGTTCTGAGTTTGTTACCGGAAGTACCCGAATGAAGTCAGGAACAGCTCAAAAACTGGTATTAAATATGATTTCTACTACAATTATGATAAAGATGGGTAGAGTAGTTGGGAATAAAATGGTTGATATGCAATTGAGTAATAACAAATTAGTTGATAGAGGAACCAAAATGGTTATGAGTCAATTACATGTTGATTATGATACGGCAAATGGTTTGCTACTGAAATACGGAAGTGTTAGAAAAGCAGTTGATTCTTATCAATAAAAAAAATCCCAAAAACAAAGCTCCGAAGATTTTTTGTGTAATAAGCTCTGTTTTATTGGCGTCCGACTATAAATACCATATATTTTTCTATATTTAGGTGGTATGAAAGAATAGACGCTTTGACTACCTTTTTGTTCTAAATTGTATAGTCGATTTATGTTTGAATTATACCAACATTGTACGCTTTTTCAATAGGAGCATGGTTTGCGGCTTCAATCCCCATTGAAACCCACTTACGGGTATCTAAAGGATCAATAATGGCATCAGTCCATAAACGAGAAGCTGCGTAATAGGGTGAAATTTGTTTGTCATATTTATCCTTAATGGTATTGAACATTTCGGTTTCCTTTTCAGGTGAAATTTCTTCTCCTCTAGCTTTTAATGAAGCTACTTCAATTTGCAATAAAACTTTTGCAGCTGCTGCACCACTCATAACAGCTAATTGAGCTGAAGGCCAAGCAACAATCAGTCTTGGGTCATAAGCTTTACCACACATTGCGTAGTTACCGGCTCCATAAGAATTTCCAACAATAATAGTAAATTTAGGAACTACAGAGTTAGCCATAGCGCTCACCATTTTTGCTCCATCTTTAATAATTCCACCATGCTCAGATCTAGATCCTACCATAAAACCACTAACATCTTGTAAAAAAACCAATGGAATTTTCTTTTGATTACAGTTCATAATAAAACGAGCAGCTTTATCAGCAGAATCTGAATAGATTACACCACCAAATTGCATTTCTCCTTTTTTAGATTTTACAACTTCACGCTGATTGGCAACAATACCAACGGCCCAACCATCAATTCTTGCTGTACCACAAACAATTGTTTTACCGTAAGCATCTTTGTATTCGTCAAATTCAGAATTATCAACTAATCTGTTAATAATATCTTTCATGTTGTATGGTTTCTGTCTTTCGTCAGGAAGTGTACCATACAATTCTTGTTCATCTAATTCTGGTTTATGCGCTTCAGCACGATTAAATCCAGCTTTATCATAATCACCAATTTTATCCATCATGCGTCTGATACGGTCCAAACAATCATGGTCATCTTTACATTTTTGATCTACAACACCAGAAATTTCGCAATGTGTTGTTGCTCCACCAAGTGTTTCGTTATCTATTGTTTCTCCAATAGCAGCTTTTACTAAATAAGAACCTGCTAAAAATATTGATCCTGTTTTGTCTACAATTAATGATTCATCGCTCATTATTGGAAGGTAAGCTCCACCAGCTACACAACTTCCCATAATTGCTGCAATTTGTGTAATGCCCATAGAAGACATAATTGCATTGTTTCTGAAAATTCGACCGAAATGTTCTTTATCAGGAAAAATTTCATCTTGCATTGGTAAGAAAACTCCAGCGCTATCAACCAAATAAATGATAGGTAGTTTATTTTCCATTGCAATTTCTTGAAACCTTAAATTCTTTTTTCCTGTAATTGGAAACCAAGCTCCAGCTTTTACGGTAGCATCATTAGCAACAACAATACATTGTTTTCCGCTAACATAACCCATAACTCCAACAACCCCTCCAGAAGGACAGCCACCATATTCAGCATACATGTCATCACCAACTAAAGCTCCAATTTCAATATTGTCAACACCTTTATCTAATAAATAAGCTATTCGTTCTCTAGCAGTTAATTTACCTTTACTATGCTGTTTTTCAATGCGTTTTTTTCCTCCACCTAAGTAAACTTCACCTAGTTTTCTGTTTAAATCAGAAAGCAATAGTTTGTTCACATCTTCATTTTTATTAAACGCTAATTCTTCTTTTTTTGTCATGTCTAAATTTTTCGAAAATCAAAGATAAAAATAAATTGGGCTGTATTTGTGGAATATAATGATTTAAACATCTATAATGGGTATTAGACGAATGATTTAGGATAAATAAAGAATTTCTGAATTCCAATTTCACGTACTATTTCATTCCAATTGTCAATTTCCAATTCAATTTTAACAATACTACATGTTGGCATATTGGCAATGTGATCGTTTATTAAATAGTTTGATAAGTTAGTTATACTTGGGTTATGCCCAATAATTGCAATCTCATCTTTATTATTGGGTAGTAAATTAATTATAGCGATTAGAGTAGTTAAGGAGACTTCATTAATTGATGGGTCGAAGCAAACATCCTTTAATGGGTAATTAATTCCCTTGCAAATTAATTTTGCTTTAGTACTTGTTCTTTGTGAAGAGCTACAAATAATATGGTCTGGATTAAAAGCTAATTCATTTAGTTTTTCAGCCATAAATGTCACATCTTTTAAACCTCTTTTGTTTAATGTTCTTTCAAAATCAGTTAGTTCTGGATTTTTACAGTCCGATTTTGCGTGCCGTATAAGGTATAGTGTTTTCATCCTATTTAATGTAAAGTATATTCCCTTAAAATTCGTTAGATAGGTTTTGAGTTAGTTAAGGGTCTTTAGAATAATGCCCTAAAGGCTTTTTATGCTACTTCTGCTCTATGCGGAATAAGAGCGTCTCTAACAGTAAACACTTCCTTTTCCATTACATTTAAAAAAGCAATAAAATGTAAGTCATTTATTTTTTCAACACCAACTTCAGATAAAATCAACTTCTCTTTTACACTAAATTCTTTTAAATGTATAATGTGATGCTCAGCCGTTTGTTTAGCATCAGCATCACCTTTAAAATCCCAAATAAGTTTGATTGTTCTATTAGTCATTATGGTTGTTGAAAATCGGGATTATTAATAAATTCAGAATCGCTTAAGGCGAGTAAGAATGCTTTTAAATCATCTTTTTCTGAAGGTGTTAAATTTGAACCTCCATTAGATTGTAATTCCATTAATGGGTCAATTGTCGCAGAAATAGTTACGCCTGTACTGTAATGGTCAATTACTTCGTCTAGTGTTTGAAATCTGCCATCATGCATGTAAGGGGCTGAATAAGCTAAATTTCTTAGGGAAGGAGTTTTAAATTTACCATCGTCATTAGGATCTCCAGTTATTAATCCTCTTCCTAAATCTGTAAATGTAGCATCTAATCCGTTGTTGTGGAATAAATTATCTGTCCATAATGGATTATTAGCAGTACCATGGCAGTGTGCGCAATCACCTCTGTCGGGATCATCAAAAATAGCAAAGCCATTAATTTCATTAGTTGTTAATGATTCTTGACCCAATAAGAAACGATCGAATTTTGAGTTAGCAGAAATTAAAGTTCGTTCAAATTGGGCAAGTGCCTTGGCTACTAAAATAGAATCTATAGTAGCTGTTCCAAAAGCTGCATTAAATAGTGTTGGGTAACTTGGATTGGTTTGTAAACTAGCTACAGCATTAACCCAAGTATTATTCATTTCAATAGGATTAACAACAGGGTCTAATGCTTGAATCTCCAATGTGCCTGATCTCCCGTCCCAAAAGAACTTTTCATCATAATTCCAAGCTAAATTAAAAAGAGGCATAGATTGTCTGTAACCCATTGCACCAGTTATTCCTATGCTAAACTTAGCAGAGTCTGTAAAAGAGAATCCTGCCATATGACAACTTGAACAGGATTGTGTTCCATCTCCTGATAAAATAGGATCGTAGAATAATTTCCTACCTAAGGCAATTCCTTCTATAGTTTGTGGATTGTTTGTAGGAATTACAGGAGGGTTAATATTTTGAGTAAATAATTGAGGGACTTGTAATGGTGATGGTGTCATTTGACTTCCGGCTGTTATAATAGTATACGTACATGAGCCATCATCTTCTTTTGCGATAATACTATAATTATTGGCTAAAGGATCGGTACAACCTTCATTACTTTTTGAACAACCGTAAAGCGAAATAGCTAAGATTATTACGATGATGTATATGGTAGTGTTTTTCATAATTAATAAACTAAACTAAGACAACGTGAATTGTCTTAGTTTAAGTTGCATTTAGTTAAATTTTTATTGAGTAACTGTTCCTAAACTAAATGAGCTAGGTCCATTTTCTTTCATCATTATTTGAGCATTGTAAACAGGCATTAATGGAGCATGTAGAGCATTTAAATCCCATATGTTAGGGTTTTTATACCATTCTGCAATATTCATTTTAATCTCCATGTCAACGTTTGCACCTGTAAGTATAAGACCTGCTAAGTTTACGTTAAAAAAGTTTTGCTCAAATACACCCGTGCTAACTCTTGCAGTTCCGTAGTGGTAAGCATAAATAGAATCATTTCCTAAGTGCTTGAATTTACCTTCCATTTGCATAAAGTGGTAACCTCCACCTAACATTCCTGGCCAGTTCCAACTCGCGGAATTCAAATCAATATGGTTTCCAGTGTTATCAATTGAATCAAACCCAAAGTTAAAACTAACTCCAGTGTAAGTTCCAACCGGCACATTAACAGTAGTTGCATAAGATAAATCTGTAGCATTTGTTACATCAACTAAGTTGTGACCATTAATTAAAACACTGTCTCCGTTTGCTTTATGTAAACGAATTTCAGAAATTAAATACCTTAATTTAGAGATGCTTAATGTATCTCCAAAAGCATTTATAAAATCAAATTGATTAAAATTACTGTTTGTTACAGCAGTTCCATCAAAATTATGAGAGAAATTGAAAGTTATGTTTGAATGTGTAACATCAGGTGTGTAAGTACAAGATCCGTCATCTTTTTCAACTTCAACATTATAGTTGTTTGCTGCAGGGTCTGTACATCCTTCATCTTTTTTGCATGACGTAAATATTGATGCAGTAGCTAAAATTACGGCCGTTATTGTGATTATGTTTTTTGTTTTCATAATTAGTTATGATTAAGTGCTTATTTTTTGTGAACTATACTTTTAATAGAATATTACATCTTATTTGATGTTGTAATTAAAAATCATCCTCTAGGAGGCGGGTATAGGGTACTCTGATAGCCATCGAAAATTGATGGTGTATAGTTAAAATGACTTTGTTGTAAAAATTGATTACTCTTTGCATGCAAGGCAATTTCATTTTCTAATAATGAAAAACTAATTTCTAAATTTGATTTGATATTGTTGGGAGGAAACGGATTTTCTTCCGTATCGTTTTCAATTTCAGTTAACTGAATTGCTAGGTGGCATTTCCCATCACATTTTAACTGTGGCTTCTCTTTATTAATGCAGAAAAGTTCAATTATTTCAGCTTGATTAATAAAATAACTAACCGTAACAAAAGATTTAAAGTTTATTGTAAAAACAAACAATAAAGCCACAATTATTGAGGATATTTGGATCAGGAATCTCATCAATACAAAGATAGGATTTTTTGATAATAATATTTTATGATAACTGTAAGTTTTGGAACAAAAGAGTAATTTAATAGTAATACTAGGTTGCACAGCAACGGGAAAGACAAATGTTGCCGTTAATTTGGCGAATAAAATTAAAGGTGAAGTTATCAGTGCAGATTCTCGCCAAGTATATAAGGGAATGGATGTTGGGACAGGGAAAGACCTGTCTGAATTTACTGTAGATGGAAAAGCTATACCACATCACTTGATTGATATTGTAGAAGCAGGATCGGAATACAATGTTTATAAATATCAAAAAGATTTTTTAGAAGCATACGATGGGATTCAAAAAAGAGGAAATCAGGCGATACTTTGCGGTGGTACAGGAATGTATTTAGAAGCTGTTTTAAAAGGGTATCGTTTATTGGATGTGCCAGAAGATGCAACTTTGAGAAAACGCTTGGCAGACAAATCTGATAAAGAGTTAGTTGCTGAATTGTTGACTTACAAAGCCTTGCATAATACAACAGATTCTATTGAAAAAGATCGTATAGTTAGAGCTATTGAAGTATCTATATATAAGAAAGATAACGAATCATTAATAAATGATTATCCTAAGATTGACACACAAGTTTATGGGATTAATTTTGAGAGAGGTATCCTGAAAAAACGCATCACAGAGCGTTTGAAGAATAGACTGAAAAACGAGGGGATGATAGAAGAAGTTGAAGGATTAATCGCTGCTGGAGTTTCTCCAGATCGTTTAAAGTTTTATGGTTTAGAATATAAATTGATTACACAGTTTTTGTTAGGGGAGATAGATAGAAAAGAAATGTTTAATAAACTAAACATTGCTATTCATCAGTTTTCTAAAAGACAAGCGACTTGGTTTAGAAAAATGGAACGTAATGGTATTGCTATCAATTGGATATATGGAAATTTAGCGTTGGATGAAAAAGTAAACTTAATACTCAAAAAATAAGTGAACAACTTTGTAACATATAACTCATCGGCAGGATCGGGAAAAACGTATACGCTCGTAAAGGAGTATTTAAAAATTGCGTTAGAAACAAAGAACTCGAGTCAATACAAGCACATACTAGCAGTAACCTTTACCAATAAGGCTGCGGCAGAAATGAAGGCAAGGGTGATAGAGGCTTTAAAAGCATTATCATCTGATGAACCATTGGAGGGAACACCTAAGTTTTTACAGATGGATTTGTTACTGCCTAAAGAGAAAGGTGGTTTGGGTATTGATGCCAATGAAGTTAATTTACGAAGCAAGAGAGTATTAAAATCTATACTACACAACTACAACGATTTTGGGGTAAGTACCATTGATAAGTTTACCCACAAGATTATAAGAACCTTTGCGCATGATTTACAATTGCCACTTAATTTTGATATTGAATTAGACGATAGAGAGGTTTTGGGAGCTGCAATTGATATGTTAATTGCAGAAGTAGGGAATAATGAAAAGTTGACTAAGCTGCTGCTAGAATACACGAGTAAGAAGGCTGAAGAGGAAGAGAGTTGGCACATAGAAAGAGATTTGTACGAGTTCTCTCGGAACTTGTTAAAAGAAGATGGAGAGTTGTATTTGGAGAAAATACGCCAACTAACGCTTAAAGATTTTGATGAGATTAAAGTACAGTTATTTACACAAACCAAAGAGTTTGAAGCTACTGTAAAGCAATGGGGAAAAGACGGGCTTGAATTTATAGCAAAGAAAGGCGTGGAGCATGGAAGTTTTTCGCGTAGCTTTTTTGCCAACTATTGGAAAGACCTTGCTACATTAAAGAAGTTTGATTTAACGGCTACCACATTGAAGATTATTGCTGGTGATGCCAATTGGTATGCAGCTAAAGTCGATGACAGTCAGAAGCAATTGATTGATAGTTTACAACAAGAATTTATAACGCAATTTCAGGGTTCTAGAGAATATATAGATGAGTTTGAAAGTACCTACCTTGTAAACAAGCTGATAATAAAGAATCTGTACAACTTAGCAGTGCTAAACGAAATTGAAAAAACCGTTTTAGCCTTTAAGAAAGAAAACAATGTACTGAGTATTTCAGATTTCAATAAGCGGATTGCCACTATTGTAGAATCTGAGCCTATTCCTTTTATTTACGAGCGTTTGGGGGAGAAATACAACCATTATTTAATAGATGAATTTCAAGATACTTCTATTATTCAGTGGCACAATTTAATACCTTTAGTAGATAACTCGTTAAGTACGGGGAAGTTTAACATGGTGGTAGGAGATGCTAAGCAAGCCATTTACCGTTTTAGAGGTGGGGAGGTAGAGCAGATTATTAATTTACCCGAAATATTTAAACACAATAACAATCCGTTGTTGTTAGAAAGAGAGGGTGCTTTAAGGAGAAACCATAAAGTAAAAACACTCAATAAAAACTTCAGGTCTAGAGCTGAAGTGGTACACTTTAACAACGAATTTTTTCAATCAGTATCAAGTAATTTATCAGAAAAATACCAAACCTTGTATGCTAATTTGGAGCAAGAATATGACTCGAAAAATACAGGAGGTGGAGTGGATATTTTATTTTTAGAAGAGACTGATAAAGAGTTATATAGAGGTGATGTATTAAATAATATAATTAATACTATTGAGGACGTTTGTAAGGACGGATTTAAACTGAGCGATGTGGCTATTTTAACCTTGAGTAACAAGGACGGTTCTGAAATAGCAACGCACTTATTAGAAAATGATATTAGTGTTATTTCTTCAGAAAGTTTATTGTTGAATAACTCTGATGAAGTGGTGTTTATACTGAATCTGTTCCGCTTTATTTTGGCACCCAGTAACAAAAGTACACACGTACAAATATTAAACTATTTAACCAATAACGTTTACGAGGATGACTTGTTTGCAGTCTTTGAAACCTACAAGGACAACACCATTAATGCTTATTTAAAAAGTAAAGGTGTACAAATTGATTATCAGAAAATTAGTAATTATTCGCTGTACGAAATGACCGAATACTTAGTGGTGGCATTTGGTTTTGAACAGAAAGTAGATGTTTACATTCAGTTTTTATTAGATAAAATACAAGAATACGCAGCACGTAACGATAACTCTATTATTAACTTTATTGAGTGGTGGGAAGCAAAATCAGAAAAATTCTCAATTGTTATTCCTGAGGGAATTGATGCAGTGCGGGTAATGAGTATCCACAAATCGAAAGGACTAGAGTTTCCTGTGGTGATCTATCCTTTTGCAACAACCATTGTAAAAACGAGTGAGAAGTTCTTTTGGACCAATGATACAAGCATTGAAGCATTGAAGTCTGCGATTATTCCAATTAAGAAAGAACTCTTGAGTACGAAATTTGCAAGCGTTTACGAAGCTGAACTCGATAAATCGAGGCTAGACCTAGTAAATGTATTGTATGTGGCTTTAACGCGCCCTAAAGATAGACTGTATATAATTTCTCAAACAACTAAGAAACCATCAACCAATGGATCGGTTACGGATTATTTGATGAGCTATTGTAGCGCCAATGCCGATAACAAAGTTGGAGACAACCATTATCAGTTTGGGGCATTTGCGAATAAAGAAGTAGCAGCAAGCACTACACAGCAAGATGTAAGACTGGAAGAAGTGGCCTATAACAATTGGAGGGATAAAATAGCTATTAGTCCTCAAGCCCCAGAAGTTTGGGATACCGAAAACCCTGAAACCATAGGAGAGCACGGAACCATTATCCACAATATATTATCGCGAGTAGAAACGATAAATGATGTAGATGCAGCCATAGGAATTGCAATACGTAAAGGATTCATTACCGAAACAGAAAGTCCGAGTATTAAGGCTGAAATTGAAAACCTGTTTAAGATATATGGGGTAAAAGATTTGTTTACTGATTTTGACGAGTTAAAAAATGAACGTTCTATTTTGTTAGCTAGCGGAGAATCTTACCAACCAGATAGAGTAGTAATTAAGAATGGAAAAACCTACTTAATTGATTATAAAACTGGAGAGCCAAGCCCTAGTCACGAAAAGCAGATTACCCACTACAGAGGTTTGTTGGCTCAAATGGGGTATGAGAATATTGTTTCTTACCTGTTGTATTTGAAGAATGGAGAGTTGGTGGGTGTTTAATTATTAAACTTGCTTTAAATTAAGCACTAACGTTTATAATTCGCAATGACGCACAGGATTTTATCGAATGATTATTTTTCCAGTCGAAACTTTTTTGTCACCATCAGAAATTTGAAAGAAATAGATGCTAGGACTTAGTTTTCCTTTACTAATTTCAAAATAACCATTCTTCATCTTGTAATTCATATTTACGATTTTCCCTTTAATATCAAAGGTTTTAAGAGAATATGATTTCCAATTATTATGTTGCGCATTAAAATGGATAAATGACTTATCTACCATTGGATTTGGATATGCATAAGAATTAGATTCGAAAGCACCATATAATTCATTAACGCCTAAAGGGTAATTAAGTAAGGGATCATTTTTAAGAATACTGTCAACATTAATTAGTTCATCTCCAGGTAGGTAGACGATAAATTGAAAGCCATCAAACAACATTTCATCATCCGTGTTAAGTCCAACAGTTATAAGTTGAGGAGGGCTGTTTGGATTGTGGTGGTTTAGAGCTGTATTGTCAAAAGTATGGTCGGAATGAAATTTATATCCCATCGGAATTTTTACCAAATTTTTGTAATAATAATATTCTTGATGTTCAAAATCCCATCTATCAATTTTTATAAGCGGAATAGTGTCAAACAACAAAGTATCATAAGCATAGTTTAATATTTCAGTGCATATTTGGTGGGAGTGAGGGAAAGACGAGAAAATAGAAATTTCAAGAGGTAAGGTGGGCTGCTCTACAGAAAAACTTTTTACTTGTCCAGGTCCAATCCAAAAATCATTTTCCCAGTACTGAAGTGGTACAAAATCATATACAGGTCTTATTCCGGGTTCATTTATTGGGTAAAAATATAGCCTAAATTCTATGTCAATTGCTTGGCCTGATGTACCTGCCGGAGTATGTATTTGCATTGCAATTTCTCCGTTTGATGGAATTTCAATACCCATTTTTAATTGTAAAGAATTAGGAAAAACAATAGGTAAAGATCCGGGAGCCCATGTTCCAATTGGAATGTCTCCTCCAATAGTAAATGAATATCCACTAGTGTCAATGGGAACATCACCTAAAGTATCAGCAACAATAATTGAATGGTGAATTAAGTTAGGATTGCTTGGAACTAATTCAATTGCTCTAATAAACCTAGATTGAGATAAAGCTAATGGAACAACAATAGTATTGTAAGCATCAGATGCTCCAGCATTACTGTAAAAGGTAGTCATTTGAATAATAGTATCAGGGGTTCCATTAAGTAAGTATTGTGGATATACTGGTGGAGATGGCAATAACGCAGGATTACCTTCTAATACACCTCCGTTTATCCAAGCTAAAATAGTATCCTTATCAGCTTGAGATATAGGACGCTCATTCATAAAATGCACATATGCAGTGTCTGCTCCCCAAGGTGGCATTTCTCCATCCAATAAAGCCGTTTCCATAGCGCTTGCCCATGGAGATATATCATTATAACTTAGCATAGAAAAGGGAGCTCCACCACCAACTCTGTGACAAGAAGTACAGTTTTTATATAAAGCTGGTACAATATCGTTATAGGTAGTTTGAGAAAATCCTAACATGGGTATAATGCAAGTAAGGAAGATTAGGGATAGCTTTTTCATAATAGATTTTTTTTAAAGTTATGAAAAAAGGAGTTGATAAGTAAGATGATGCTATCTGTAGACTTAAAAATGAAACAATGAGGATTAACTTTAACAGAAATTCAGACGGAGGTTTAAAGTGTTGACTGTTCGTTTTAACTTATTACAGTTATTTCATCTCCAATTTTCAATAAATTAGTTGTACTGTTTATTAGTTTAAGGTATTGTCCAAACTCAACATTGTTATCCTTAAATCTATATTTAGCCAAGGTCTTTAAAGGTTCTTTTCCAACAATTCCATTTTTTTGGTTAATGGTAGTAATTATACACCTACCGCAAGGTTTGGTAATGATAAAATTAGAAACTCCAATTTGTATTTCTTTCCAAGAATCTTCAATATGAGCTTCGCTTTTTGAGAAAACGATATTCGGACGAAACCGATCAGCAGGGATAGCTTGGTCTAATTTTGCATTTAAATGATCTAAAGAACTTTGTCCAAAAATTAAATACTGTTGACTATCGCTAAAGTTTACAAAGGAATCGGTATAGTTTCTAATACCTCGTTTTGGAAGCTCAGCATTTCTCACTAAAAATACTTTTTTGTCTAACAGGTTTGAAAACCAATTGTTTATTTCATCACTTTCTTTATAGCCGTTAAGCTTTTCTTCCCAAATTTCACATGCCTTAACCTCTTTATTCGCTAATGTTTTGGAGATGTTAATTGCCGTATTTTCGAAACGAACCGTTAAATATTCAGCATGAATACTTACCTGAAACAAAGCCAGTTTAGGAATCTCTCGTTGTGTAATAAAATCTCCATTTTTGTCAACGAGCATCCAGAATCTATCATACTTTATTCCTGTTTCTGAAATCTCTGCTTGCTGAAGAAAAATACCTTTAAGAGATTTTATTGGATAGACATAGAGTTCTTTTATTTTAATCATTTCTATAGGTTTCAATAACACACAACATATGAGCAATAGAGGGTTGTCTTTATTCGGCTTATCGTTTCCTCAAATGTAATAATTATTACAGTTTATTGTCAATGGTTATTATTACTTTTTATGATTTTAAAATGAAGAATTTGATTTTCTTATTCTTTTTGTTTGCAGAGGTAAGGAGTCGTTGTTTGGAGTAGCTACATCGAGTGTCTTACTCCTTCCCGGAAGCAATGTAGAAGGTAAAGTGTGAGCTTTAGCACGGTATCCAGTTACTGTATCTTACTAATTTTGAAAGGAAGTTTTTTATTCGGAGTATTTGTCTGTCTGGATTCCTAATCTAGGCTGCACTTCGTTAGGAGAGTAGTAGAATGCTGGAGTGTAAATATCCTTTATTTCTCTTCCCGCTTCAAACATCTACCTCGAGGCTCGTTACTCTCATAGAGAACAACATTAGAATGAAGGAACTGTGCAGCATCGGCAGAATCCTTTACTTTAGAAGCACTACGATTTAACATTTCCGCTTCAAATTCCGTTAAAACACTTTTTCGTATTCCGGTTTCTCTCCAATTAGAATTTGGTCTGCAGCCTCTGGTAATTCCACGAGCAAGCGAAAGAGCATCTAGCAGTGCTTGATTTGCACCCTGTCCTTTGAAAGGACTCATCGGGTGAGCCGCATCTCCAATTAGTGTAACATGTTCCGATTGCGCTAACAAATCTGCTTGCAATAATGCTCTATCGTAAACGGGGTAGCCAGAAACCTGAGCTTCTAGCGTTGCTGCAACAATTTGCGGAATAGGATGATGCCACTGTGTTCTACGAATTGCTTCTTCCTTTAAAGCCGAAGTTCCTTGGGCACTTAATGCTTTGGCTTCCTCTTTTAATAGTGGGAAACTCAATTGCCACATTACCGAATCTTTGTTAAAAGGCATGATGTAAATCCGCTCGTTGCCATTTGCTGTTTGAAAAACCGTGGCAGAATCCAGTAGATCACTCTCAATATCTTGGAGCGCACTTAGCGGACAAATACCCAATATAACTATGCAATTGAGGTAACGTAATGGGGTGGCGGTATTGCCAATTAATTGTTGACGCACAGCACTACGAATACCATCTGCTCCAACAACCAAATCGGCAGAGGCACTTTTTGACGCACCGTTAACGATAAAATTTAATTCAATTTTATTGTTTTCTGTTGCTTTATAATTGAGGAACTGGTGGTTCCATTGTACAGTATTTGCTCCAACAAGTTACTCTAATAATGCTAAGCGTAAAGCTTGACGCGAAATGTGTAAGTTTGTTTTTGTAGGCGGTTTTCTTTTAGCTGATTCTACCCATTTTCTAATTCCCCATTCGCCAATAATGTTACCATCTGTGGTGTGTACCACATGGCGTGTAGAAATTAACCCTGCTTTTAACGAGAAAATACCGAAACCCTCAATGGCTTTACTTGCTTGTTGTAAAGTAAGACCATAACCTTGAGAACGCTCATTAAAACTACTATCTCGCTCATACAATGTAAAAGGAATGCCACGGTGTAAACAAGCAACAGCTAGTGCCACACCACCAATACCACCACCAATAATAGCTACATGCGGAAAATTCTCCGTATCTGCTTTAGATGGATGAGTTGCAGCAAGCAAACCAGAACCACCACAGCTATTACATAAAGTTAAATGTGCTTTTGGACGAACAGGAGGAGTACCTTCGTTATTCGATTTATCAAATAGAAACACTGCCAATTGGTAGGCGAGGCGTACTTTTTTGCGGAGCCGTTGGCTTCTTTTACCACGACCATCGCACTCCAAACAAATAGACCAACTAGTGGTTGTATGTTCCATATTATTAGATTACGTAACACAATGCTAAAACGTGTATAACGGTTAGGTTGGTATGGTTATTATTTTTAACGATTGGAAGCATTAGTTTGTTCTTTTCTAATCCATTCTAATTTATTTTCCAATCTCACATTATCAACATCTGTACTCATAACTAAAATAGCACACCAATGTTATAAAAAGACTAGGAATGATTGGTGTATTGTGCTTATTCTACCTTAGCTCTTTTTAACTGAGTAAAGTCATTAATTCCAAGATAAAAAGGAGAGAGAAGTGTTTTCTTCTCTTGGTAGTGGATTAGCTTTTATTTCTTCAACAGCTCCATGTTATTAGCATATAAATAAAAAAGATTCCTACGGCTAATCCCAGTTTCCTTTTAAGGATTCACGCGCCTCTATCATTAATATTTTGTTCTCTTTTACCATATTTTTTTGTTTTGCCACTAAGTTAATCCAGAATACTTTAGAAACGCTATAATTGGAGTATTTTTTTAGTTAAGGGTAGCGTTTTACTTATGAATTGTTGCTTTTCTTATAATTATATCTATAAAACCCTTCGAGGCTTTTGCTCTCGCAAAACGTGTTCAGGATAAACTCCTAACCCGACCGAAGGAAGCACCAAAAACAAGTGTTTTAAACTTTAGTGCTATTTGCTGTAATTAAGTTTAACTTTTTAGTGGTATTTTAATAGCAATTTCTAATTTTGAGGTAATGTATTATTTTGATGAAAAAACTTCTGCCGACCTTGAGTTTGACCAAATTAAGGGTTGGCTAACGCAGTACTGCCAAACAGAAACTGCTGCGGATCGTATGGATAAGCTTCAGCCACTATTCGAGCAACAAAAGGTGGTAGAGAGCCTTAACTTAACGCATGATTTGCAATTGATACGGAATACTGGATTGCAGTTTCCGAGGTTAGAATTACAAGAGATTAAGGAAGAACTGAAAATGTTGGGTATTTTGGGCTCTGTACTTCAAATTAAAAGTTTGATTAAATTATTGGATGCTTCGTTATTGGTGAATGAACTGTTTTTGTTTTTTAAGGAACATAATGGAACTTTCACTCATTTACAGAGCTTAATGGTAGGTGCTTTTTATACCCCAGCGATTGAAAATGCAATGGAAAAGGTGTTGGATAAACACTTGCAGATTAAGGATGATGCTTCGGAAAAATTGAAGAGTATTCGGCAACGAATGAAAGGCTGTAAACATCAGATTAACAGGAATTTTGATAAGGTATTAAGGGCTTCGATGAATAACGGATACATTGACCCTACTAAGGAGAGTGTGATTGACAACCGTAGGGTGTTAACGGTTATTTCGTCATACAAACGAGAGATTGAAGGGCGTATTATGGGTGGTTCTAAAACGGGATCGTTAACTTATGTTGAGCCACAAATTAATAGAGCCATCAATTTTGAGTTAGATCAATTGATTGATGATGAGCGCAAGGAAATACATAGAATATTAGCTGAGCTGAGTGCTTTCTTTCGTTTACAAATGACGTTGTTGGAAGAGTATCAGAAAATTATATATGGGTTTGATGAAGTGAATGCTAAAGTAAAACTGGCAAAATTGATTGATGGGGTAAGGCCTGAAATCAATCATAAAAACCAAGATACTTTTTTGAAGGATGCGTACCATCCGATTTTGTTTGTTAAAAATGCAGCAGCAAAATTGAAGACGATTCCTCAAACTTTTGAATTGAAAAAGGAGAGTCGGTTGTTAGTTATTTCGGGACCCAATGCTGGGGGTAAATCCATCACATTAAAAACCATGGGCTTGTTGCAGTTAATGTTTCAGTCGGGGTTAATGGTGTCGGTCAGTGCGCGAAGTAAAATGGGTTTTTTTGATTTTATTCTTTCTGATATTGGAGATAACCAAAGTATTGAAAATGAATTGAGTACATATAGTTACCGTTTAAAAAGGATGAGCTTATTTTTAAAGAAGACTTCGCCCAGAACGCTCTTGCTTTTAGATGAATTTGGTACGGGTTCTGATCCTGATTTGGGTGGTGCTTTGGCTGAAGTGTTTTTTGAAACCATTTATAAAGACGGTTGTTTTGGTGTGATTACCACGCATTACGCCAACATTAAATTGAAGGCTTCGGCTTTGCCTGAGGCGGTGAATGCAAACATGTTATTTAACCGAACTACCTTGAGTCCAGAGTTTCAATTGATGATGGGGCAGCCTGGTTCTTCATTTACTTTTGAGGTGGCTCAAAAGAATGGTATTCCTGCAGAGATGATTGAGCAGGCTAAAGCTAAAGTAGATGTACAGAAAATAGAATTTGATAAATTGATTTCGGATTTGCAGCGCGATAAATCAGTTCTGTCTAAATTGAAAAAGGAAAGCTATCATTCTAAACAGTTGATGGATGCTACTATGAAAGCGTTTGAGTTGAAAAGGCAACATTTTGATGAGAGCTTACTTACGCAACAAAAACGGATTGAACGGAATGATAAGTACTTGAGTCAAGGACAGAAAATGTATTCGTTTATTCAAAATTATCCTTCTAAAGCTAAAGCCAAGCAAAATGAGTATTTAAAAGAGGTTAAGAAATACTTAACCATGGAAAAGGCTAAGGGTGATGCCGCTTTAAAAAAGACACAATACAATGATAGGCTAAAAAAGGAAGCAGAGAACCACAAAACCAAACACAAGAAAGCGAAACAAAACAAGCCTGTAAAGTCTGCAAAACGACTTAAAATTGGTGATCGCGTAAAGATGAAAGGAAGTAAGGAAATAGGAGACGTGATACAAATTGATGGGACATCGGCTAAGGTGGTGTTTGGTATTTTAACGGCTAAGGTTAAAGTTGCTGATTTAACGCTAGTTTAGAGCTCTTCTGTCTTGCCCGCTCAGGCGGATAGCTAACGACTTAAATCTATTCTTGAGCACCATGTTGCTTTGCAGTGGCAATCCAATGTTCTGCAATTGTTTTTTGATCTGCTCCTAAACCTCGAGCCAAGTGCAATGCTACACCCATAATTAAAACAGATGCTTCATGAAACTCTTGAATGGTTTTTAAGGCTCCAAATTGTTCTTGTGCTTTTAGCAGTAGTAATTCATTGTGTTTTTGAGCAAAAATAGCAGGATCTTGTATTTCATTGGTTATTGCTGGTAGCATTAAACAATCTATCCATTCTTCACCAATTCTTTTGGTTAATTCATCAGGGAGTTCATTGGCCATTTTTCGCCATATCGGTAATGTGTTTTTGTCTCGAGATGCAGCTAAACCAGAGTGGAGTAGTAGCTCAAAAGCGATGTCCGCTATGTTTTGCATTACTTTTAAGTATTCATCTTGCGCCTTTTCAAATTGATCTGCTTGTTGACCTTTAAGATATTCACCAACACTCAATTTGGGTAACTCTAACACTTCAGTGCAATCATTCAAACAAGGAAATTGATCTCCTTGGTAAATATAGTGTGCTTCATTGTTTTGTATTTGTCTACCTAATGGATATAATCTACACGCTAATGGTCGTCCTAAGTGAACACTGCATCCAAAACCATCTATATATTGACTGCAAGCATTTTGTCCTTTGTTATCTATTTTTCCGCTAAACTTTAATTGAATACCTCCAAAATCACAATAAAGATCACGAAATTCTCTTGGAGATATTTTTTTCTCTTTACTAAAACTTAGCAACTCCCAAGGGTTAAGCGTAACAATTTTACCAAAACAGCAGGTGCCCGATCGAGAACAGGTGAGTGGTAATATACTTTGATTGCTAAATTTAGTTGTTTGCATTACGTTGTTAATTTACCCTCGTTTGGTTGTCTGGGAACTATAAGTTGTATTGATTAATAACTCTGTACTTAGAGAAATCTCTAAAATCACTACTTTAGAGATATTGTGTTAGGTACTGATTTTTCTTTTTGAATTAAATCGTTAATTCCATCCCAAAGCGCAATTCTTTTTTCTAATGATTGTTTCGCTACGGTTAATGCTTCGCACCATTTTTGATCGTTATCGCCACAAAGTTCCAAAATCATTTTAAGTGATAGCGGTCCATGTTCATCTCCATCTAATTCAATGTGTCGATGAAGGTAATAGGTTAGTTTGCTATAAGATTTGTTTTCAGAATCTGACTTTTTCAGAATTTCAATAAACATATCTGGAATAACATCTTCACGTCCAAATGTAAAAGCAGAAGCGACAAGGTGTGGTTTATTTGTTTCAATAATTGAAAAAGAAAACTTTACAAAATCAGCTACTCTTTCATCAATGTTTATTTCATTCAATGCATAATTAACTGAATTTCCCGATTCTATGAGTTTTATAAAATCATTTATTTCATTTGTCCTTGCATTTGTTTGAGACATTGCATCCAAATACATTTCAAAGTGACTTTTAGGTTCTCCTATTTCATTAATATCACTTTCTTCTCCATGAACGATTTCATTTATAAATCTTGAGAGCATTGGACTTTTTGGTGGTGTCCAAGGGGTTTCAATGTGAGTCAGATTTATTTGAAGATTTTTTAAAAGTGACATAAAATCCCATACTGCGAATACGTGATTTTCCATAAATATTTTTATGTCATCTATATTCTTTAAATTTTCATAGAGTGTATGACTCTGTAATTGATTTCTTAATTCAGAAATCTCATTTTCTATGTGTTGTATTCTATTCATATTGTTTGGCTATAACTAGCGAATAATTACTGAAGTGTACTTATTCAACTTCTAATCCCCCAAAAGTAGTCAATAAAGCAGCTTATTATCAATGGTTCACTAATTATTCGTTGCATAAACGTAATTTCCCCAATCTTAATAAATCAAAGAAATACAAAACACAACAAAATGAATAAATACGAACAAATAGTAGCTGAAATTAAAGTAGCCAAAAAAATAGTAATTACATCACATAAATCAGCTGATGGCGATTCCGTAGGTAGCTCATTAGGTTTATTAAATTTTATTAAAAAACTAGGGTTAACAGCTACCGTTTGTCATCCAGATGCAGCTCCTAAATTTTTACATTGGTTAGATACTTCTGCATTTTTATTAATGACAGATCAACCAGATGAAATTAGTGCTGCTTTTACAACTGCTGACTTGGTGTTTTGTTTAGATTACAATGCGACTAATCGTATTGGACCTGATATGCAAGCTTTGTTAGAAGCAGCAACCTGTAAAACAGTTATGATTGACCATCATTTAAACCCTGAAGACTTTGCAACGTTAACCGCTTCTGAACCTTCAGCATCTTCTACATCAGAGTTAATTGTTGATTTAATTGAGCAATCGGGTAACATTTCGTTATTGGATGAGAAAATTGGAACGCCATTGTACTTAGGTATTTTAACCGATACAAGTAGTTTTAGGTTTTCTTCTACATCACCGCGTACTCACGAGGTATTAGCAAAGTTATTAGCTGGAGGAGTAGTAAATAACTTGATTCATGAAAAGTTAAGCGATAACAACACTTTGAGTAGATTACGTTTGCAAGGTTATGCAATGTGCGAAAAGTTGGAGGTTATGGAAGACTATATGGTTTCTATCATTTCATTAACTAAAGAGGAATTAGCAAAATACAATTACCAAAAAGGAGATACTGATAACTTAGCTAACCAAGCGTTGTCTATTAAAGGAATGAGAGCGGCAATTGTGTTTACAGAAAGAGATGGTATCATGAAAATATCTTTCCGTTCTAAAGGAGCAGAGAATCCTGTTAATATATTGGCAGGAGAGAATTTTAATGGTGGTGGACATGCAAATGCTTCAGGAGGTATGAGTGAATTAACAGTAACCGAAACTTTAGAGAAGATTAAAGGTTTAATACCTCAGTACTTTTCTGCTCTGTAGAGATATTTACCTGTTAACAAAAACCGGTTTGAGATAATTCTCAAACCGCTTTTTTCTTATGTTTTATTGAATAGTATCTAATCAATAACAGTTACTAAGTCTTCTTTACTTTTTCTAACTTTTGTTAGATTGGCTAACCAGTCATTTTCAGCATCTCTATAACCTAAGGTAAGCATCACACAACTTTTCAATCCTTTTTCCCTCAAACCTAGTATCTCATCTAAAGCTGCTGGATCAAAACCTTCAATTGGAGTACTATCTACTCCTTCGAATGCTGCAGCTGCTATTGCTTGAGAAAATGCAATGTATGCTTGTTTAGCCGCATGGTTAAAATTCTCATCAGCATCTTTTTGTGGATAGCTGCTTAATAACATTTGGCGATAATTTTCCCAACCTTCATTTTTAACCCCTCTAACAGTATTTGTTAAATCAAACATTTTATTAATTCGATCTGCAGTATAGGTGTCCCAAGCAGCAAATACCAATAAATGCGAACAATCTGTTATTACGGATTGATTCCAAGCAATTGGTTTAATTTTCTCTTTTACTTCTTGGTTCGTTATTACGAAAACTTCAAAAGGTTGTAATCCGCTTGATGTTGGAGCAAGAGATATTGCTTCTATAATCGTATCAACTTTTTCTTGGGGTACTTTTTGACCATTCATTGCTTTAGTAGCATATCGCCATTTTAATTTATCTAATAATGCCATATCTATATTTTAATTCAATTGTTTTAATAAAGTTGCTGAAGCAAGTTTTCCTAATTCATTAGAAGCTAAAGGACTTGCTCCAGTAATTAGTTTTCTATCCAAACAAACAGTTTTGTCAGATTTAGTATTGACTAAATTAGCTCCTAAACTTTTTAATTTCTCACTTAGACCCCAAGGCGTGTGGCCTGGTAAATAACCAATCATTGGTGTTTGTTTGTCTACAGCGTCAGGGAATACAGCCATATTGTATCCTTTATAAATAAACTCTTCTCCATTAAGTGTTGTAGATAATAATGAACCAGGTCCATGACAAAGGCTTATGGTAAACAAATCGTTTTGATGAGCCCAATTCAATACTCTTCCAACGTTTTCATCTTCAGGTAAGCCTAACATAGCACCATGACCACCAGGTATAAATATAGCAGCATAAGAAGCTGACTCCGATAAGGATGTGTCAATGAATTCTTGTAGCTTTTTTGGTTTTTCAAAGCTTGTTTTGAGATCATTGTAAATAGCTTTTACGTTTTTATCTTCTTTTGGAAAAGCCCACATTTCAAATACCACTGGTTTTCCTGTTGGAGTTGCTATCTCAAAATCAAATCCAGCATTTTTTAAATGTAGCATAGGTAGTAGCGCTTCAATAGGATGGTTTCCAGTAGAGAACAATTTACCGTTCTTCATTTCCATATTTTTTTGCTCAGTAAAAATCACTAAGATTTTTGACCTCTTACCTTGGTATTTTGAATATGATATATTTTCAAAATCACTTTTATCAACTGTACCTAGCTTTAAAGCTAATTTTGAAGGGCTATATGATCCGTCTGATTCTAATTTTGGAGCAATTCCTAATAGTTTTTTAAGCATAATTTTTGTTTCTAAATTGTTTACAACAAAAATAGGAGGTTCGTTCTTAGAAAAAATAACCCTATGGTAAGAAAACTATCTTTTTACTTTTTCTACTCTAATACGGCTCAAGCTTTGTTGAGTGATGCCTAAATAGGATGCAATGTGATAGTTCCGTGTGTGTTGCTCTATGTCAGGGTATTGTTCTAAAAATAAATCATAACGTTCTGGAGCTGTTAATTGTAGTTGATTTAAAATTCGCCTATGTAAACTAACGACATGTCGTTCTAAATTTTTTCTATGAAAAGGTTCAAATTCAGGAAACAAATCGTGTATTCCATTTAACTTTTTTTCATCAAATTCAATAACGCTTGAATCCGTAAGACATTCAACTGTTAGAGTAGCGGCCTCATCAGAATGTATAGCAATATAATCACTTATCCACCAATCTTTAACAGCAAATTGGAGTGTGTGCTCTTTGCTATTTTTATCAATACAAAATGATCTTAAGCAGCCACTTTTTACAAAAAATATTTTTTTTACTGTTTGTCCTTGTTGTATTAGTTCATCACCTTTAAGCATATTCTTTTCTTTTGAAATAGATAAAAGGTATTCTTCAGCTTCTAAACTTAGTTCTATACTGTTTTTTATTTTATTGATTAATTCTTTCAATTGGATAGATTAAATTTTTCACCAGTTAATTTTTCTGAAACTTCCCATAACCTTTTGGCAAGATCTTCATCCAATGCATGTGCTCCAGGATTCACTTTACCTGGTTTTCCAGTCATGCCTTTAAAACCTAATGGCCCAAAATAATCGCCACCTTTTACATCGTTACCTAAAGCAGCATAAAGCATTGGTAGTGCTGCTTTTTTTGGGGAGTGAGTGAAAAATGGTATAAACGGAGTTGCAATCACTTGTAAAACCTTAGGTAAATTATAGAATAGATTGGTTTTAGATACTCCCGGGTGTACTGATATGGCAATAACATTGCTACCAACTCTGTTTAATCTTCGCTGCAATTCATAGGAAAAGATTAAGCAAGCGAGCTTGCTTTGTCTGTAAGCGTCCATTTTAGCGTAACTCTTTTCTGAATTTAAATTATCGAAATCAATTCGTCCACTTTCATGTGCAATACTGCTTGTAGTAGCAATTCTAGCTCCTTCAGTTTTATTTAAAGTAGGCATTAATAAATTGGTCAATAAGAAGTGACTTAAATAATTTACTCCCAGTTGACTTTCAAAACCATCTGCTGTTTTTGTAAATGGAGGAATCATAATCCCTGCATTTTCGATCAACAAATTCAATTGCTTGTATTGCTCACAGAAGGTCTTTGCAAAGTTTCTAACACTTATTAAACTATTAAGATCTAACTCAATAATCTCTATGTCAGCAATTGCTATTTTTTTAAGAATTTCCAACTTAGTACTTTCCGCTTTCTTTATATTTCGGCAAGCCATTATAACTTTAATATCAAGCTTTGCTAACCCAATGGTAATTTCTTTGCCAAGACCAGAATTGGCGCCAGTAACTATTGCAACCTTTCCTTTTTTTGATTCTACTTGATTGATGTTAAAACTCATGTATTTATTCTTAAAATTAAGGTAGGGTTGGGGAGGGAGCTATCTGTTTTAAAATGAATAGCGGTTTGGGTAAATACTCAAACCGCTATTCATTTTAAATATTATTCAACTTTTTTTTGAGAAAAAATTAAGCTTTACCAGCTTTTTTTAATCTCTTCGCTTCTTTTTTTTCTTTTGGTGTTTTACCTGCTTCTTTTTTCACACTTTTCTTTGCGTCTTGTCCTTTTCCCATAATACTAATTATTAAAATTTATTAATTATTCTATTTATAAGATTAATTATTCGCATAATCTGTATACCAAATATAGTAAATAAAGTAGCTTGTTTTATGAGTAACACTGAGAATTATAGAGAAGCTCTTGTTCTTGCGGCATTGTATTTAATGATTACCTAACCGTTCGTATTAAACTCTGCTTCGGTATTGGGGTAAAAGCCTGTTTGGTCTATCTCGTTTAAAAAAGTGGCTAAGTGGTCTTTTTCTTCAGTTGTAAAGTGGAACTGGGGCATAGATTTTATTCCACTGTTAAAAAACGCTATGGCATAATCTAATCCTTTATCAGGATTAGAAGCTATATTGGTTAAATCGGGACCTAAATAGCCACCTAATCCATAAATTTGATGACATGCAGTACAATTATTTTCTTGCCACAAATGTGCTCCTTTTAATGCTGTTTCAGAAAGTAAATGTGCACTAGTTGAAGAAATGTTTTGGGTGTATAAACTGATATTATACGTTATAAATAGTATTATTAAAATGCTAAAAATAACTCTATTTCCTTTCTTATTATTTTCCAACCCATCAATTTAGTTATGGCGGTGAAAGTATAAACTTTAGGAGTTTTTAAATATGATGACAGTCAGTTAAAAATATGAGTTGAAAGAAATGGTTTATTTATGCGCTAAATAATAAGTATCCAATTCCGCAATATGAATTGCTTTGTCAGATTCTGGTAAAAATGAATACTTAAATGAGTTCTTTGCCAATTGATACAAATCTGCTTTGGTTAAATTCAATGCTTTTTGCGTATCAATATAATTTTGATTGACTTGCCCACCAAAATAAGCAGGATCATCAGAATTGATGGTTATTTGAATTCCTAAGTCCATCATCTTTTTTAATGAATGATCTTTTAAATTTTTAACCACTTGTAAAGCCGTATTTGAAAGCGGACAAACTGTTAGGGCAATATCCCGCTTAATAATCTCATGCACTAATTTTTCATCTTGTAAACAATTGTTTCCATGATCAATTCTTTTAATGTGTAATAAGTCCAATGCTTCCCAAATATAATCTGGTCCACCTTCTTCACCAGCATGTGCCACAGGAATATATCCTTCTTCAATAGAAGCTTTAAATACTTTCTGAAATTTTGATGGTGGATTTCCTTTTTCTGAAGAATCTAAACCAACAGCAGTAATCATATGCTTATAAGGTATAGAATGCTCTAATGTTCTAAACGCAGATTCTTCTGGTAAATGTCTCAAATAACTCATGATGAGTAGGGCAGAAACATTTAAATTTTCCTTAGCGTCAATTGCAGCTCTATTAATTCCATGAATAACAGTGCTAAATTGAACTCCTCTATCAGTATGAGTTTGAGGATCGAACATAATCTCAGTGTGTCGCACATTTTGTTGAGCACACTTTGTTAAATAACTATATGTTAAATCGTAAAAATCTTGTTCAGTAAGAAGTGCGTCAGCACCTTGGTAATAAATATCTAAAAAGTCTTGTAAACAATCAAAAGAATAGGCTTCTTTTAAAGCCTCTACTGTTGGATATTTTAAAGGAATGTTATTGCGATGAGCAATTTCAAAAAGTAGTTCGGGTTCAAAAGTTCCTTCAATATGTAAGTGAAGTTCTGCTTTTGGTAGGTTATTTATAAATGTTTGCATAGGAAATATTTGAGCGAAAAAAAGGGAAGCATTTTGCTTCCCTTTTCTTTATATAATATAAACTCTATTTTACAGCGTCAACCACTGCTTTAAAAGCATCTGGGTGGTTCATTGCTAAATCAGCTAAAACTTTTCTGTTTAACTTGATATCTTTTTTAGCAACTTTCCCGATAAATACAGAGTAAGACATACCGTGTAATCTTACACCAGCATTAATTCTCTGAATCCATAACGCTCTAAAGTTTCTTTTCTTTTGTTTACGACCAGTATAAGCATAAACGTCAGCTTTTTCAACTGCATTTTTTGCTACTGTCCATACATTTTTTCTTCTACCAAAGTATCCTTTGGCTCTCTTCATGATTTTTTTTCTTCTTGCTCTAGAAGCTACTGAATTCGTTGATCTTGGCATTTCACTTACGTTTTTTGGAGGTTAGTGTTCTTTCGAATCTTAAAACTAAATTCCTGGTTGTTTAACTTGTTTAACTTTACGTTAACCGATTTTTTCAGGTAACATGTTTAGGAATTATATTCCTAGTTGTAATTTAATGTTCTTAGTATCAGGTTTAGAAACTAAACCAGATTTTGTTAAATTACGCTTTGCTTTTGTCGACTTCTTAGTTAAGATGTGACTCTTGAAAGCATGTTTCCTTTTAATTTTTCCTGTACCAGTCAATCGGAATCTCTTTTTTGCACTGGAGCCAGTTTTCATTTTTGGCATACTATATACTTATTTAATTAGTTACTATTTTTTCTTCTTAGGTGATAAATACATAAACATCCGCTTACCATCCATTTTTGGTAATGCTTCAACTACTGCAATATCTTCCAATTCTTGAGCTAGCTTTAATAAAAGAATTTGTCCTCTATCCTTAAATATAATCGTTCTACCTTTAAAGAATACAAATGCTTTTACTTTACAACCTTCTTCTATAAACTTACGCGCATGTTTTGTTTTAAATTCAAAATCATGATCATCAGTATTCGGTCCAAATCTAATTTCTTTCAAAACTATTTTCTGAGCTTTCGCTTTAATCTCTTTTTGTTTTTTCTTTTGATCGTAAAGAAATTTCTTATAATCAATAATTTTACAAACCGGAGGTTTCGCGTTTGGAGAAATCTCTACTAAATCTAATTCTTGATCAGCAGCAAATTTTAATGCTTGATCAATAGGGTATACATCAGGTTCTACACCCTCAGCTATTACTCTTACTTCACGAGCTCTAATTTTCTCGTTTATCTTATGAGGGTCTTCTTTTTTTGTAAACTTACGTCTCCCTCTATGTGAAAATCTTTTTGCGATGTCGTTTTGTTTTAATTATTAATTTTTATTCACAAAAGCTTAAATAAATTAAGACTCTTTAGTTAACTCTTTTACTTCATTATTAATCAAATCTGCGAACTCTTTTTCAGTAAACTCTCCAAGGTCTCCCTTTCCATGTTTCCTTACTGCCAGTGCTCCAGACTCAATTTCCTTTTCTCCGATAATTAGCATGAAAGGTATTTTTTTAACCTCTGCATCTCTAATTTTTCGTCCTATTTTCTCGTTGCGTTCATCAACGAAGCCGCGAATATCGTAATTATTTAGCGATTTTAATATCTTTTTACAAGATTCATTGTATTTTTCACTAATTGGTAAGATTGCAACCTGATCTGGTGTTAACCATAATGGGAAGTTTCCTGCACAATGTTCTATTAAAACAGCAACAAACCTTTCCATTGATCCAAATGGTGCTCGGTGAATCATAACTGGTCTGTGATTCTTATTGTCACTACCTTTGTATTCTAATTCAAAACGCTCAGGTAGGTTGTAATCTACCTGAATCGTTCCTAACTGCCATTTTCTACCAATAGCATCCTTTACCATAAAATCTAATTTAGGGCCATAAAATGCCGCTTCACCAGTCTCTACAATAGTATTTAAACCTTTTGCAGCAGCAGTTTTAATAATTGCTTGTTCAGCTTTCTCCCAATTTTCATCAGAACCAATATATTTTTCTTTGTTTTCAGGATCTCTTAAAGAAATTTGAGCCGTAAACTCCTCAAAACCTAATGCTTTAAATACATAAAGTACTAAGTCAATTACTTTCATAAACTCATCTTCAACCTGATCGGGTCTACAAAATAGGTGAGCATCATCTTGAGTAAATCCTCTAACACGTGTTAAACCATGTAATTCTCCACTTTGCTCGTAACGGTAAACAGTTCCAAACTCAGCATATCTCACTGGTAAATCTTTGTAAGATTTTGGTGATGATTTATAAATCTCACAATGGTGAGGGCAATTCATTGGTTTCAATAAAAACTCTTCACCATCGTGTGGAGTTAAAATTGGTTGAAAAGAGTCTTCACCATATTTTTCATAATGGCCAGAACACTCGTATAATTCTTTACTTCCGATATGTGGTGTAATTACAGGTAAATAACCCGCTTTCATTTGCGCTGCTTTTAAGAAGTTTTCTAAACGTTCTCTTAACATTGCTCCAGCAGGCAACCATAAAGGTAAACCTTGACCAACACGTTGAGAGAAAGTAAACAATTCTAATTCTTTACCTAACTTACGGTGATCGCGTTGTTTTGCTTCTTCTAATAATTGTAAATATTCTGTTAACAGTTTTTGTTTAGGGAAACTAACTCCGTAAACACGCACCAATTGATTTTTTGTTTGATCAGCACGCCAGTAAGCACCAGCAACACTCATTACTTTAAACGCTTTAACAATTCCAGTATTAGGAATGTGTCCACCTCTACATAAATCAGTGAAATCTGAATGATCGCAGAAAGTGATTTCTCCGTCAGTTAAATTTTCAATTAATTCAACTTTATATTCGTTTCCTTCTTCAGTATATTTTCCTAACGCATCAGCTTTAGAAATAGGGCGTAATTTAAAGTCAACTTTTTCACGAGCTAAATCTAAAAACTTATCTTCTATTTTTTTAAAGTCAGCTTCATGAATAGTATGTTCACCACAATCTACATCATAATAAAAACCATTTTCAATAGCAGGCCCAATAGTTAATTTTATACCTGGGTATAATTTTTCTAAAGCTTGCGCCATAATGTGCGCAGAAGAATGCCAGAAAGCTTTCTTCCCATCTTCATCATTAAAAGTATATAAAGTTACATCTGCATCAGTGGTAATTGGTGTAGTTACTTCAACGGTTTCCCCATTAACTTTTGCTGAAATTACGTTTCTAGCGAATCCATCGCTAATACTTTTTGCTACGTCCATTGCAGTAGAACCTTGTTCAAGTTCTTTAACTGCGCCATCTGGCAATGTTATTTTTATCATTTCAACTATTTTTTTAGAACCGCAAAGTTAATGGAAATAATGCTGAATTAATAATATTGAATAGAGAAATATAGAACGACTACTCAAGTCTTGAAAAGCACGTTTTAGAGGTGTTTTATGAACGAAGAGAAATAAAACCGAAAAAGGATGTGCTTTGAAAAGCTAAACAACCTGAATTTGCTTTTCAGCAAAGATAATTCTCTTAATGAATAGATGTTTTAC
>JASJIW010000036.1:0-67256 GCA_037624665.1 Flavobacteriales bacterium | reverse complement strand
GTAATGACAACGTCTCCCTCAATAATCACGGCCGGCTCGTCTAATTTAATAGTCTCATTTTCGAATGGACTTCCTGTGTTTGAAAAATCGACATTAAAGGAGGCTGCACCTGTTAGGATCATCATCGAAGCAACAGTTAAGGCGACTATAAACCATCCAAATAATGGTTGCTTGGGATCTTTTGTTTTTAAGTAATTCCATTCATTGAACATGTAGTGATTACCTTCCTCATGGAATCCATAAAGACTATAATTAAACTTAAAGAAGTAGCTTAGAGCAGGAGTTAAAACTAACAGAAATATCATTATTAAACCGATCATACTGAATAAGTTGGAAAACCATGTTTTACCTAATTCGGTCTGTTCATCGTTTAAAGATTCGTTTTCGTTGACTTTAGAACTACTAAAAAGTAGGAATTCATCTCGTTTAGAGAATAAACTATTCTCCGCATGCTTAATCTCGGACTCAATTTTCGCAATAGAGTCATTGGCACTTTTCAGGGTATAAAAGGCAAATGATCTAGTAGGAATCTGAAAATCTTCAACATCGTTTTTTGGATAATCAAAGGTGCCATTGTCTGTTTTCCCTAAAATGGGCTTAACCATTACTTTTAAATATGAGAATTTTGAAATCTCTTCTTTTTGTTCACTTCCTATTCCTCTAAGGCTTACAACACCTGATTCTTTACCCCATACAACTCTAATTTTATTAGTTGAACGTCCTTCTACAATACTTGCATCATTAGGTATTACCCATTCAAACGAGTTTTCGCTGTCAGCAACACTATAGCTACCAGTGTCATTAGCACAAAGAAGCTCTGGGCCGGATATTCTAAACGCCTTCAGTCGATTAGGAATTGGTAGAACCTTAACTTGAGCAGTATAGCGATCACCTTCTTCACAAGCATTTTTAGGAACAACTGACACAGTGTAACTTCCAGGATTGCTCCATACATGGCTGAACATTGAAGAATTTAGCGAATCTGCCCTAAGAGTTCGTTTCACTATTACAACATCTTCAGAGTCGGTAATTTCCCAGTGGAAAGATTCGCAATTAGCGATTGGAGGGAAACTAAATAATTGACGCTCAGAAGTGTAAAAATCATCGCTTAGTAAAAAAATCTCCTTTTGCATCAATCTTGTTTTCTTCGAGTTTACCTCTTCCAATGCTTGGTTCATTTCGGTAATGAAAGCTGCTGTTTGGATTGAGTCTGACACTAGTATCGAGTCTGCTTTTTGAATGGAAATATTATTAGAGTCAATTTTCTCAGCTAAAGAAAAGTATTGGTTATCTATATCACTAAATTCTTCCACTCGATCTAGATGACCACTGATGCTTTCTCCTGAGACAATCGTAATTCCTTGGTTTAGAATTAAATATATTGCTATGGGTAGAATCAGAGTTATTAATATCCCTAAAGCTTGAAAAGGCATCGAATAGACCAGCTTTGGGAGACGAACAATCATTGCTTTAAAGAATTGACCAAAATTCATCGAAGAATTAGATTGCATGAAATGTGCCACCCCAAAAGGCACTGCCATAATCAATGTGAATAATAATGTTACTGCTATCGGGATCCCTATTTCACTAACCGGGAAACCTATTTCAGACATGAATATTTTTTCGTTATTCAACATCAATAAAATCAAAGTTCCTCCAACTACTATCAGTCCACCTATTATAACCGATAACCTCTTAAGGAGGTTTGTTCGGGAAGGATGAATATTTTTATTGTTAGAAAATATTAACCCAACTGTAATTAAGGTGTATACTGAAGCGAAGCCGCCTACAATCAAAGCAAAAACACTGAACAATACTTGATTAATTAAGCTATCTAAAATGTAAAGAAAAAATAAGCCTGCCATCAGTTTTGATAACTCTTTTGCGGCAATCTTTAAAGAATTTAAGCTTAATGCAGGTCTGATAACTGAAAAGGCTAATTCGGTGTTTTTCCAGATAAAAACAATGGGGTAATGCCAAACCATTTTAATAACGAAAATGATCGTTGGCTCAATAATGCAATTCCAGACCCAAAGTAGTAGCCGTTTCAGCCATGCAATAATAATTACAATAAATTCCAAAATCTGCTCTACAGCAAAAACCCCCCACAAAACGAAGTTAATCGCCAAATAGAATATAGCAATAAACGGAGCTAATGCCTTTAACCAGGGGGTGGAGCTAATCAGTTCCTCTGATATTTTTTTTATATTAAAGAGCCTTTTGTTCGCTATTTTTAAAATGTTTGAAAGGATAAAACCAAGGGCCGCAAATGCGGTAATCGTGCTAAGAATAAAATATAAAGTACCCATAATTAAAATTTTGATAAAATTAAGTTAGTTAATATATTATAACAATCCAGTTTTCATCAGCAAAAAACATCCATAGAACGTTTAATATTCACTATTGATTATTTGAATTGTTCTGCTAATATATTTATAATTAATGACTTACCAAAAAAATAAATATGTTTATTAGGCGTAAACATCGTTTACTCTTATCATTTCGCCTATATGTTTTTTATAATTGTCTTTTCTAAAAACGCCCTAACTTGGTCTGTATAGAATGTATTTTGAAGTGCTTCATGCTGTAACTTTTCTGATTTACATTCTTTGTTGATTCTCCCAATCAAAGTGATTTGAAGATATTCTTTGTGAAGTATAAAAGTCAATCAGGTTGGAGAGATAAATTCAAACAACATCTAATGTATTAATACCCCACCATCCTCTATACGGTTTTGAAGTATGGGTTTAGTTAATCATATCTTCATGAGAATTAAAAGAAGGATCAAACTCAACAATAGTTTCGCAACATAAAGCTATCTTCCCCACATAATAATTTGAGGAATACCTTCAAATTTTGAAAGATCTTTGGTAAATATAATATTCACTAAATCGATTAGTGGTAAAATACCCAAACCGCCCAATGTTACAGAATATAATATAGGTGTTCTCTGGTGAGTTCCAAGATAAATCCTATGCCCTCCAAATAATCCAGTGAAAACGGTAAACAAGATTGCTTTACCTCTTTTAAATTTAACTTTAGTCGTTGCATTCGTGTCAGCCGTCAATTCTTCTAGTTGCAACCGAGTATCAACAATAAGTTGCTCTTGATGTACCGTTAATTTTAAGGGAATATTATCTGCCTTAATGGTTAAACAGAGTAAAAAACAAGAAAGAAAAACGAGGTATTTCTTCGAAAATAAACTTTCTTTATCTTTTCTTTGCATTAAAGAACTAATCATTCGATACATATTCTTGTGATTCACTTTCATCTAAATCCAAAATTAACAATTAAATAATTATGGTTGTAAGCATTAATGACATCCCGAGTATAAAAGAAGATTTTAGTGCCTCTGTAACTGGTGAAATAGATCAAATAATTAGTCAGCCCCTTTCTATTAGCGATGAAATAGAAGTGCTTAAACTTATTTTAAGTTGTATTGATTTAACAACTTTAGAAGGTGCAGATACTACAGCAAAAGTTGAAGGGATGTGTCAAAACGTTTTAGAGTTAGAAGCGAGAAATGACATACCTAATGTAGCTGCAATTTGCGTATACCCAACATTTGCAAAAATTGTGAGTGAAAAATTAAAAACCACCAATGTAAATACAGCCTGTGTTGCCGGAGCCTTTCCTTCCGGACAATCTTCTATAGAAATAAAAGTGCAAGAAATAAAATGGGCAATTGAAGAAGGCGCCACAGAAATTGACATGGTAATTTCTAGAGGAAAATTACTCGAAGGGAAATACCAAGAAGTTTTTGATGAAATTGTTGCCATCAAAGAATGTTGTGGGGATGTTCATCTTAAAGTAATTATTGAAAGTGGTGAACTACAAAACAATCAAAACATAAAAATAGCTAGTGATTTAGCAATGTATGCTGGTGCAGATTTTATAAAAACCTCAACCGGAAAAATAAGCGAAGGAGCAACATATAACTCTGCTTACATTATGCTTACTGCTATTCAGAAATATTATAATGCTACAGGAATAAAAATAGGAATGAAAGCCGCTGGAGGAATCAGCGATCTAGAAACAGCGACTAACTACCTAAAACTAGTAGAAAACACTACTGGAAAAGATTGGTTAACCCCAACTCTTTTTAGGTTTGGGGCAAGCAGCTTAGCTAAGGTAGTTTTAAACAAGTTTTAATACAACAAAAATGAATAGAGAAGATTGGTTAGTTGCTATCGTTAATGCTGCCTTAGATGGCGGAAAAGAGATTTTAGAAATTTATAATGCTGCCTTTTCTGTAGAGACAAAAGCAGACAATTCTCCAATAACCCAAGCCGACAAAAACGCTCACATAGTTATTGTTAAGGCATTAGAAAAAACAAATATTCCAGTTCTAAGTGAAGAAGGAGAGCAAACAGCTCATTCTATAAGAAAAGACTGGAAACAATTTTGGATGGTAGACCCTTTAGACGGAACCAAAGAGTTTGTAAATAGAAATGGTGAGTTTACGGTTAATATTGCATTAATAGAAGACGGAAAGCCAACTATGGGTGTAATTTACATTCCTCTTACTCAAACTCTTTACTTTGCAGATAAACTAGCCTATAAGATTGAGAACTTTAATGAATCGACATTTTCCATTCATAATTTATTAGGGAAAGCTGATCAACTTCCGCTCACCAAAAACCGCTCTTGTTATATTGTTTTAGCTAGTCGTTCTCACATGAACGAGGCAACAAAAAATTATATTAATCAACTAAAGGAAAGCTACCCCAACCTATTGATCGATGCTAAAGGAAGTTCATTAAAACTTTGTGCAATAGCTGAAGGATCTGCTGATATTTACCCGCGATTTGCACCTACTATGGAATGGGATATTGCCGCTGGCCATGCAATTGTTAATGCTTCTGGAGGCAGTGTAATCAATTGGGAGACAAATAACCCCTTACAGTACAACAAACAAAACCTGTTAAACCCTTCGTTTGTAGTTCACCAATAAAACTTGACTTTCTCCAAAAAAAACACTATCTTCACTTAATAATATGTAAAAAACATTAAACCGTTTTTAACAAGGACGTTAAAACGACTTATTACACTAACCGTTATAAACAATATGAAAAAAATATTTATTACTTTGAGTATTATTATATCATCATTTACATCAAACGCAACAATTCATGTTGTATCCGTTTGGAGTGGATATTTCCAATTTCTTGATCCAGCCATTACAATTCAACTTGGCGACACAGTTCAGTGGCTTCCATTGGATGTTCCATCGATGGCTCATACTATTACATCAACCAACATTCCCTCTGGAGCAGCAACATTTGACCAAATATGGCAAGCTCCTGCAGATACCTTTTTTCAATATGTGCCACAAATAGCCGGACTTTATGAATACGAATGTACTCCACATGCACCAAATATGGGTGGTTCTATTAACGTCATTGGAGGTGTTGCCGGAATAACAAATGCTGCATCAATAGAAAGTAATATGCTTATTATTTATCCGAATCCGACAACAGACTTTATTCATTTCACGGAAACCAGTTTCGCCTATCCATACAAAATATCCACTCCAATGGGAAAGCTTGTGTTGTCCGGCACAACTAATGACATAGTTAATGTTTCAACACTATCAAATGGAATCTATCATATTCAAATTGTTGGAGATAAACCACGCATTATAAAATTTATAAAACAATAATAGTTTATAACACTATGTAAAAGCATTAAACGAAGCACTTCAAAATACGTATTGCGTAGCTTTTCTAAATCAACATTAAAACGTTGCTTTTTCAAGACAAAATATTAGCTCTGCCATGAAGTGATTTTACTTTAACACATCAAAAACAAAGCCTTGAGCCAATAAATATTCTATAGCTTTAGGTAAGGCGTGTTTTAAGTTTCTTTCAGCCTTAAAGCTATCATGAAATACTATAATAGAACCCGACACTGTGTTTTTCACCACATTTTCGTAACACTTTTCAGGAAGTGTTTTTTGATCAAAATCGCCACTTAAAACATCCCACATAATAATTTTGTATGTTGTAGCCAGCTTTTTAACTTGAGATTTCTTTATCCTCCCATAAGGAGGCCTAAAGAGATTAGAAGCAACTACTTTGTGACATTCTTCTACCTTTTCAAGGTACTTTCCTCTTCCAGTTTTCCAGCCATTTAAATGATTGTGCGTATGATTCCCGACAGCATGCCCTTCGGCTAAAATTCGTTTATAAACCGATGTATATTTTGATACGTTTTCTCCAATACAAAAAAAAGTTGCTTTAATGTTTTTCTGCATTAACATGTCCAATACCCATTCTGTTATTTCAGGAATAGGTCCATCGTCAAAAGTTAAATAAATTTTTTTTTCCGCATTAGGTACTTCCCAAACCAGTTTAGGATAATACTTTTTTATTATGGTTGGAGTTTTCGTTAAAAACATGTTATTCTGCCTCTACTGCATCTGGCCCAACTAAGTTTTTTACAATTCGCTCGGCAATTAGTGGAAATTGAACCTTAATAATTTTATTGATGTCATTTTCGTTAGAAGAGAATCTCGATTTAATTGCCCCACTACTCACTTCTGTTCCTAAATTATCAAATATTGTATAATGCACTTTAATCTCTCTTTTATATCCTTCGTCTGATGCGGCATAGCGCATATCAGCACCCCTTTTAATATCCAGTTGATTGATAAAAACATAATACAATGCGTTAAATTTTGAATTTAAACTAGGGAGTAGTTTTGCATTTACCAATGTTGTTTTCATATACTTTTCACGGTTATCAACTTGCGACACAACTTGCCCGTCTTGAACCCCAGCATCAATATACTCACCTTCCTTTTTCTTCTTTTTAAATTTACCTAACAGCTTAGTTCCTACATTCTCTTTTTTAACAATTACGTCTTCTGGCACTACTTCATACTTATATCCTATAGAATTATAAATATATCCCAATTCAGCTCTAGCCTCTTTTTGTGACACTGAATAGAAAGAGAATGGATTGTAGTACTTTTTTAATGCAAGAAATATTTCACGATCCAAATTAGCTCTAAATTTTGCTTTTATTTCCTGAAAATTCATTTGCTGATCTCGCGCTAAATTTCTATCAATATCTGATATGTACATTTTAGATTCGAAAGGGATAAGCAACACCGAAGCTTTAGATTTTACTAATGGCTCATCAGATATACCAGTGGTATTATTTTGTGCTGAAATTGTTACAATACTTAGTAGTGTAAAAAGGCAAACGATTATTTTTTGCATATTATTGGGGTTTTAGCGTCACTTAATTAGTAAAACTACATTAATCCAATAATAATGCCGCACACAGAAATACTGTTTTTAAACAAGAAAAAGTTAGTAAAAGGAAAAGAGCTTGTTTTTAAAACCAAGCTCTAACCACATCCATTCCATTAGCATACAACATAAATGCTAACAAGAAAAGCATCCCAGCGACCTGAGCGAACTCCATAACCTTTTCGTTTGGCTTACGTCTAGTGATCATTTCATAGGTTAAAAACACTACGTGCCCTCCATCTAAAGCTGGTATTGGTAATAAATTCATTACCGCTAACATTACAGATATCATTGCAGTCATTTCCCAGAAACGTTGCCAAACCCATTCCGCCCCATAAATTTTAGCTATTGTACCAAAACCTCCTAATTGAGTTACCCCTTCTTTAGAAAAGATTAAACTAAATTGATCAATGTAACGACTAATAACATTTCCCGTCTTAAAAAAACCTGCAGGAATAGATTCGAAAAAACCATATTCTTTTACCTTAATCTCTAAAACCTCTGTAGGAATTTTCCTTCCCACTCCAATCATTCCATTTTCAGTTGTAGTAACTGAGAGTTGAAGTTCTTTATTATTTCGTAAAACTGTAAAATCAATTTTTTTACTTTTCTTACCTTTAAGTAACTGAGTGGAATGAACCAGTCCAGATACACGAAGATCATTAATAGCAACAACTCTATCGCCAACCATAAACCCAGCAGTTTCTGCAGGTTTCCCGGGGTCAACCACCTCTATAATAAAAGGGATTTCTTCCGTAAATAATTCTTTTGCTCCTGTCCTCAATACACTTTGAGGAAAATCTTCTGGAATGGTAACACGTGCTTTGTTACCATTTCTATCAACGGTTACTTCTTTTATTCCATCTAGCAATAGTTGAATTCTGATTTCACCATAAGTATCTTCATCACTAACCGGCTTTCCGTCTAACGCAACAATTCTATCGTTGTGATTAAATCCAAGGTCTACCATTAAAGAATCACAATAAACACCGTGAACAGCATTGTTTGCTGGAATATATTTTTCTCCCCAAGTAAACAAAACCATCGCGTAAATAAAGAAAGCAACAATAACATTCATTATTACTCCTCCTAACATTATAATTAAACGCTGCCATGTTGGTTTAGAACGGAATTCCCAATCTTCTGCAGGCTTGTCCATTTGCTCCTTATCCATACTCTCATCAATCATCCCAGCAATTTTAACATAACCACCTAAAGGCAACCAACCGATACCATATTCTGTATCACCAATTTTTTTCTTGTAAACAGAAAACCAAGGGTTAAAAAAAAGGTAGAAACTCTCTACTTTAGTTTTAAAATATTTTGCTGCAGCGTAATGCCCAAACTCATGTAAAATAACTAAAATAGATATCCCCAATAAGAGCTGTCCGCCTTGTATAATGTATTCCATTTAATCTAAAATTAGGAGCGAAGTTATGATTTAAATTAGAGATTTAGCAAATTCTCTAGCTCGAGAATTTGTGCTCACATAGTCTTCGTATGTTGGGGTTTTTATCAAAGGTATTTCTTCCATACACTTCTGATTAATCTCGGCTATTTCTAAAAACTTAATCTTGTCATTTAAAAACGCTTCAACCGTTATTTCATTGGCAGCATTTAAAATACAAGCCATATTTCCTCCTTTATCCATTGCTTTATAAGCCAATGAAAGATTTAAGAATGTTTCTTTGTCTGGTTGCTCAAATGTTAGTTGAGGGTAATCCATAAAATTAAAACGAGGATATTTTGATGTAAAACGATATGGAAATGACAATGCATACTGTATTGGATGTTTCATATCTGGCAAACCCATTTGGGCTTTCATGCTTCCATCTTCAAACTGAACAATAGAATGAATAATTGATTGTGGATGTACAATAACATCTATTTGCTCAGGTTTTAAATTAAATAGCCATTTTGCTTCAATAACTTCTAACCCTTTATTCATTAAGGTTGCAGAATCAATTGTGATTTTTGCTCCCATCTCCCAATTTGGATGTTTTAAGGCCTGTTCTTTTGTAATGTTTTGGAGTTCTTCTGTTTTTTTTCCTCTAAAAGGACCGCCAGAAGCAGTTAGGTAAATTTTCTCAATTTTATTTTGAATCTCTCCTGTTAAACATTGAAAGATTGCACCATGTTCTGAATCAACGGGTAAAATTGCTACTCCGTTTTCTGCAGCTAATTTGGTAATTAACTCGCCCGCAACAACCAAGGTTTCTTTATTGGCAAGTGCAATGGTTTTCTTTGCTTTAATTGCTTTAATTGTTGGAAGTAATCCTGCATAACCAACCAGAGCTGTTAATACAATATTTACAGCTTCCATCTCTACAACTTGAGCTAAAGCTTCTTCTCCAGTAAATGTTTTAATATCATATTCCCACAACTTCTCTGAAACCTCCTCAAATCGTGATTCATCAACAATTACAACTGCGTTGGGTTTAAACTTTATGGCTTGTTCAATCAATAAATCAGCATTTTTATAAGCCGTTAACACCTCTACCTGAAACTTATCAGCATGCTCTTCTATAACCTCTAAAGCTTGAGTTCCGATAGACCCCGTAGACCCTAAAATTGCTATTTTTTTCTTGATAATTTCTTGATTTTCCATAGTAAGAATTCTGCTCCAACACTTCCTCAGATTCAGTGTTGCAATTTAAAGATGTTATTTTTTTCTTGAATTATTTTTAATCTCATCCATCAGTACTTTTTTAGCTTGATAATACGATTCAATATGAATGTAATTTCCATGTCCTGTTTTTGCAATAGACGACATAGATCTAACCGTTGTTTTTTTATTTTTAACTCCTAAAACAGATATCACAACTCCTTTTTTATAATTCAATGCAATATTTTCTAAGATATCATTCCCTTTTAAAATAAACCCTCCATCTGTTGCTACAATTACCTGATTATTCCCTTCTTCAATTTTATTAGCACGCGCTAATTGGTAAGCTTTTTTAATTCCTTTACCTCCGGCAGTATAGCCTCCAGCAGTTAATTCTTTTATTAATTCCGTTATTGTCACTTTATCTGTTACGTACTCCGATTTTAACACCGTTGTCACAGTTGATGAGTAGGTTACAATGGCCAGCTTATCAATTGGACGAAGCCCATTTAACAATTCAATCATCGAAGCCTTTAACAAATCCAATCGCCCTTCTTGTTTCATTGAAACAGACACATCAATACAAAAAACAACATTATTGGGAGCAAACAAATTAACGGGTAAGTCTTTTGTTGAAACCGTATCTTCAGGTTCAATTACTACAACCTCCTCTATTAATGTATCTTCTTTAACTGCAACAATTTCTTCTTCAGTTGGTTCTCCCAGTTCAAATTCTAAATAATCATTCTCCTGATCTACCTTAAAATCAATCTCTTTTGTGCCATAATTTTCTGCATTAACTACAAAGTAATAGTTATCCCATTTTAAATTTTGTGTTATGATTCCTTTTTTATCGGTTTTAAGCTTCTTGTAATTCAACCCGTCCCAAATAATTTGAACAACAGCATCTTTTATCGGTTTTTTAGTATGGACATCAATAACCTTAATTTTTAATTCTGATTTTAATTCTTTTGCTTGTTGTATCGATTTAAAGTCTGGGCATTGTAATAACTCGTTTATATCAAAAGACTTAGCTTCACCTTCAAGCGTTAAAGTGATGGGTTCATTATTTACACTTATCCAAATTGGGATGTTTTTTTTAAACTTTCCTTTCTTTTTAGGCGTGTATTTAATACGAACAATAATAGTGCTATCTGGCAAAATTTCTTCCTTAGAAAACTTTACATCTACTCCATAAGGCTCTTCTAGCCTTACAATTGTTGCTGTTTCTTTTCCGGCATTGGTAAGTGTAAAGTCATAATACTTTTTATTGTTCTTATTTATTTCTCCTAAATTATGGTGAGAAGTATTAAAAACTACTTGAGCAGAAAGGTTGCTCAAAAAAAATAAACTGAAAATTACAACTACTGTTATTCGCATGATTTTATTGGAAACAATTATATAGCCAAAATTACTATTTGTTTTACAACCCAATAACCTCTAATGGTTTAAAATTATATAATAACAAAAAAGCCCCGAAAAATGGGACTTTTTTATGCCTAATATTTAGTGTTTTTTTACTTTAACCCCATCACATCTTTAGTTACGCGAGAAAGCTCTTCTTCTATATCTCCAAAGTGTGTTTTGTAATCTGCACGACTTCTTTTGATGACCTCTAGCGCCTCTTCCCTTCCATACACATCAGTTATTTCAACTTTTGGGGATGCTTCTCCAGGGATGCCTTTGTAAGTTAAAAAATAATGTTTTAACCTTTTAACGATTGCCTCTGGACAATCTTGAATATCTGTCCATTTTTCATAAACCTCATCACCTTTCAAAATAGCAATAATTTTATCATCAGCCTCTCCATCATCTATCATACGAAAGCCCCCAATAGGAATTGCCGGAACAATAATATTACCATGTGTAATATTTCTTTCTGTCAACACACAAATATCCAACGGATCTTTATCTCCAAAAATATCCTCTCTCCCTGTTTGTTCTGAACAGTATTCTCCAACTTGGTCTGCACAATATGTTTGAGGTAAAAAACCCATACAATGCCGGAACAATGTTCGAGAACTTTTGAGGTCTATCTACTTTTATGTAGCCCGACTCTTTATCAATCTCATATTTTACTGAATCACTTGGTGTCATTTCAATAAACGACATTACCTCATCTGGTGCATTGTCACCAATATTAATTCCATGCCATGGGTGTGATTGATAACGTAATCCTAACTTGTTGTATAAATTTCTTAATGCACTTTCCATCTCTAATTAAAATATCCTGCTAATACTGCTGTTTTTTTGAACGATTTCACATTTCCATCGGCACTAAAAGCTTCTAAAAGAATAATATAAATTCCTATACGCGCTTTCTCATTTCGCTCATTGATTCCATCCCAACTGAAAGTACCTGAAACCCCGAGCAATTCATTTTGAATAAGCGTTCTAACCAGCCTCCCTTTTGCATCATAAATAATAACAGTAGCAACAAATCCAGGCTCAGAAAAATTATAAGAAATGTTTAACACATCATCCACTCCATCACTATTTGGTGAAAAAGTTTCTGGCTCAACAACAATTTCTCCTCCATCGTTATTGGTTATTTGATATTGCGAGTTTTCAAAACCTGGCGTAGCAAAACCTTCATCTTCGGCTGCTGAATGCCAGTTGGTTTTATCATTTGTTGGCCTATCGTAATCTATTCGTTCTAAGGAAACGCCATCCTCACTATTTAATAGTGCAAAATGCATGTCATCTTTATAATGAAATTCATCTACAACCATATCTAAATTATTAATCAAATAAACATCTCCTTTGTCATTACTATAAGTAGGCAAACTTTCCATTTGCAAAAAGGCATCAGTAACTGAATTCATATACCCGTTTGCTACAGCTTCTCCATTTGTAGTTAAAAGGACAAAATCTCCAGGCAAAATTAATTTTGGATCACTGGTTAATGACTTATAATTATCAATACTATCGTTATCCAAATTAGCTAAACTCCAATTTTTAAGATCAATAAATTTATTAGAATTATTGTAAACCTCTACAAAATCTACACCCCCATTAAGCGGATTAAAAAGCACTTCATTAATTACTAAGTCTTCTGAAAACCCTTGTTCAGGCAATGCGAAAATTGCAGTATTATCCGAACCAATTGTATTACCAACACAATCGAAAGCGCCAGTTATTGTAATTGTATATTTTATTTGGAACGTTAATTTATTGCTCAGATTTAATTGCACATTTTTATTATCTACAACCTCAACGGTGCCAATTCCAATTCCATTATTTATAACATAAATTGCTGCCAACATTCCGTCATTGTCTAAGGGCTCACTAAACGTAACACGTATTGTAGAATCGTTTAATGCATTGGCCTCTGTAAGTCGTGGCAATACTACATCTGGATTAGCACCAAAAGCTGTATTCAATGTCCCTGGAGTTCCACCAAAGAATTTAGTTGAAGCCATCCAGTTTTCGGCTTCGCCACAAGGGTTGTTAGGGTCAATCATTTCTAAACTCCAACCACCATCTTTTTTATTGTCGTCTCTATACCAAGTATCAAAATAATGCACGGAATGAATCAAAGTGGTGTCAGGCGCAAATAAAGTAATCTCATCTTCCGAATTATTTAATGAGGGTAGGCTATTTACTGTAACCACTTTCCCGAAAGGAGCAAACTCAATCTCAAATGAATTATCACAAATAATAATATGCTCTCCGGGTAGTATTTTTCCAACATTTAGTTGATCCATACTTGTTAAATCAGCAATCCAACAATTTGTTAGATCTATAATTTTGTTGGTTGTATTGTAGATTTCTAAATAATCCGCCAAAGGCAACCCGTTGCTTGGTGTTGGGTCTGGATATAACTCATTAATAACAATCTCGTATTTCTGAGGTGCTTTTCCTATCCCAAAATCTATGGTATTGGTGTTTAACAAATTACCCGAACAATCGTTGGCTCCAACAATGGTTAAGGTATACACCGTTGAGGAATCTAGTGCCACTCCTAAAGTTAAATTAACTCCCTGAAAATCAGCATTTACAACTACTCCTGTTACAGCTGTTACAGTAATTCCATTTGTTAGGATATACGTTGAATTTACAAGACTTATACTATCCATTGTTTCATTAAACAACACATTTATTTGATTTGCTGACAGAATACTTCCCACTTGAATTGTTGGCGCATCCATATCTGGAGCATTATTAAATACCGAATTTTGTACGCCTGGAGTTCCTCCAGAAACATCATCTGAGGCAATCCAATTTAATGAATTACTACACGGGTGATTTGGATTAATTCGTTCTAATGTATATCCTCCATCATCTTTAACACCGTCCTGATACCAGCCTATATCATAGGCTACAACATCTAAAACAGTGTTATTATTATCCATTAATGTTAGGCTATCTCCACCATTTGTTAATGCAGAAAATGAACTTATTCCGATAACATTTCCATAAGATGAATACAAGCCAGTATCATTAACATCACATAAAATAACGTAGCTGTTTGGTTGAAGAGTGAAATTTGGAATTGTTTTTATTGTTGTTGTATTTACAAATTGCCAATTACTTAATACAAAAGCATTGGAAGAGGTGTTGTACAACTCTACAAACTCTTCCGCTGGCAATCCAACTTGAGGGGTCGGGTCTGCAAAAATTTCATTAATAATTACATCTCCAGCATTAGGTATAGTTACTAGCAAATAAGAAAACGGTACAATAATTCCCGTGATAGTATTTGCCAGTGTATCTTCCACATTATTAATGGTTAAATTATAGTTTTGCCCATTTGTAAAAGGTGTTCCGAAAGTAAGGTGAACAATAGATGAGTCTACAACATCTCTAACAGCTGAACTTGGATTGCCAATTCCTAAATCAACAGAATAATTAGTTAAATTCTGTGAAGTTGTTAACTCAACAGGCTCATTAAAATAGAGCTCTAAATTATTAGCGGTCAATACCGCAAGAGAGTCTATTTGAGGCGCCAAAACATCTGCTCCCAATGATCCAACACTAAAATTGTCGAAGAAATGACTATTAACTGCACTTGCTGCTCCAGATTGTGTAATGGCAATTCCAAAAAATGCAGAGGTTGTGGTTGAATTATCCATAATTGTACCTATTGAAACTAGACTACTAGCTGCTCCATCATCATAAAATAAGGACCAGTTATTGGCCGCATCTCTTGTAACTCTTACATCAAATGGGTTATTAGACGTGCTATTTATAGCGCCATTAGGGCCGTCAATTAAAATAGTTTCAGTTCCTCCAATAGTTTTATACAAAGAAACTTCATCTGGTGTTCCGCCTATTCTCACAAAATAACCATCGTTAGGGTTTGTAACATCTGCAACATCCGACACCAAGTAAACATCTACAAAGTTTACTCCTGAAGTACCGAGTTGTAAGTTGAAGAAAAAATCCCATTGTGCATTTACTGCTAATGCAGAAGGTGTGCTCAAATAGTAATTTGCTGCAACAGCACTTTGAGAGTTCAATTGATTTGTAGTAATTGTAAAAGCTCCTGCATCTCCACTCCAGACAGGATTGTTAGTAAAATCTCCATCCGAAAAATCGTCTGAAAATTGAGAAAATGCAAATTGAACGTTAAGTAACAATGAGATTATGATTCCTGATTTTTTTAACATCTTATAAAAGTAGCCATTTTTCATAAAATTAAAATTTACTTTTACAAGCGATGCTGAAATAATTATTGAGGCAGAGCGTAGTCTCTAATAAAGTGATTACCAAACATTTGTTTTATCTATATATTATGAAAATAGCTATAGTTGGTGCAACCGGAATGGTTGGAGCGGTAATGTTAAAGGTTTTAGCGGAAAGAAAATTCCCGGTAACAGCAATTATTCCTGTTGCCTCTGAAAAATCAATTGGTAAAGAAATTGAATTTAAAGGGGAGAAATTTAGCGTTGTTGGCATACAAACAGCTATAGATATGAAAGCAGATATTGCTATTTTTTCTGCTGGTGGTGATACTTCTTTAGAATGGGCTCCAAAATTTGCAGAAGCTGGAATAACAGTTATTGACAACTCTTCGGCTTGGAGAATGAATCCAAGCAACAAATTAATTGTTCCAGAAATTAACGCTTCCATATTGTCTGATAAAGACAAAATAATTGCCAATCCGAATTGCTCAACCATACAAATGATGATGGTAATGAGTCCTTTACACGAAAAGTATAAAATTAAACGCGTTGTTGTTTCTACTTATCAATCTATAACTGGAACAGGAGTAAAAGCTGTTCAACAATTAGAAAATGAAAAAAATGGTGTAGATGGAGAAATGGCCTATCCATACCCCATAAATCAGAACTGCTTACCGCATTGTGATGTTTTTGAAGAAAATGGTTACACCAAAGAAGAAATGAAACTCGTAAACGAACCTAAAAAAATATTAGGCGATGTTAGTCTTAATATTACAGCAACAGCAGTGAGAGTTCCTGTTGTTGGAGGACATTCTGAAGCAATAAATATTGAATTTGAAAACGATTTTGATTTAGGTGAGGTTCGTAAGCTTTTACATGAAACAGATGGAATAACATTACAAGACAACCCTGACACCAACACCTATCCGATGCCAATTTATGCAAAAGATAAAGATGCTGTTTTTGTTGGAAGAATAAGAAGAGACGAATCGCAACCCAACTCCATAAACATGTGGGTAGTTACAGATAATTTAAGAAAAGGCGCAGCAACAAACGCTGTGCAAATTGCAGAATATTTAGTTGAACATAAATTAGTATAACATGAGAAAATACAATACCCTTAAAGAATTAATCGCAATTGACTCTCCTTCTGGATACACAGATAACGCGAGTAAATATATTTTTGAACTATTAACTAGCTATGGTTATTCTCCTGAATACACAAATAAAGGCGCAGTAAGATGTGCTTTAGGCCCAAACCCAACATTAGCAATAGCAGGACATGTAGATACATTGGGTGCAATTGTTTCTGGAATTAAAACGGATGGAGCCTTAGCCTTTTCTTTATTGGGAGGCTTATCATTAACTGGAGCTGAAGGTGAATACGTAAAAATTGTAACACATTCTGGAAAAACATATACTGGAACAATATTGATTAACAACCCTTCGGTACACGCCAATAACGAAAAAGAAAAAACACAACGAAGCATAAAAACGATGCACATTAGAGTTGATGCTGAAGTGTATAATAAAGAAGATGTTGAGAAATTAGGAATTGAGGTTGGTGACATTGTTTGTGTTGATGTTAAATATGAGGCATTAGAAAGTGGTTACATCAAATCTCGTTTTTTAGATAATAAAGCAGGATGTTATGTATTGTTTGAATTAGCAAAAAGATTAAAAGAGCAAGGAAGAGAAGTCCCTGTAGAAATTTTCTTTTCTAATTATGAAGAAGTCGGACATGGTGGTACTTGTGGTTATTCAGAAGCCATTGAAGAACTCTTGGTAATTGACATGGGTGTTTTAGGTGATGACTGCCAAGGGAATGAAGTAAGTTGTTCTATTTGTGCAAAAGATAGCTCAGGACCTTACGACTATAACTTTAGAAAAAAACTGGTTGATTTAGCTAAACAAAACAACATTCCTTATAAAGTAGATGTTTACCCACATTATGGATCTGATGGTTCTGCAGCTTTAAGAGCTGGCAACGACTTTAGAGTGGCTTTAATTGGGATGGGTGTTGCTGCATCTCACGGAACAGAACGAACACACATTAAAGGAATTGAAGCAACGATTGATTTGTGTATGGCCTATATTGGTTAAGACTTCAAGAAAAGCACATAAGGACTAATGTCCCGAAAAATGATTTTATTATGAAATTAAAACCCCATGAATAAACCACTCACCTCTTCGCAATGGCTATTTGAGAACCTCACCCATCCTGACATTATTATTTTGGATGCCAGTCAAAAATCGATTACAGCAAAAAAAGTCAAACCTAACGAAAACCTTAGAATAAAAGGAGCGCGTTATTTCGACTTGAAAAACAATTTTAGTGATAAGAGTGCTGCCTTACCCAATACGTTTCCAAACACAACGCAATTTGAAGATGAATGCCAAAACCTAGGGATAAATGAGACTAGTTTAATTGTTGTTTATGATAATCTCGGAATTTATTCGAGTCCTCGTGTTTGGTGGATGTTGAAAATTATGGGACACAAAAATGTAACGGTTTTAAATGGTGGTTTGCCCGACTGGATCAAAAACAAGTACCCAATAGAAGACGTAAAACGACAACAATATAAATTAGGGAATTTTAAAGCAAAACTACACTCCAATGCTGTTAAAGACTTCAATTTCATAAAAGGCAACGCCCAAACACAAACCTCAGTTATTATTGATGCTCGCTCTGAAGGAAGGTTTAACGGAACTGCTCCAGAACCAAGAGAGGGGTTAAGAAGCGGGAGTATCCCATCCTCTTTAAATATTCCTTTTGGAGATGTTTTGGAAAACGGAAAATTTAAACCAGAAAAGGAGTTAAAAGCAATTTTTTCAAAAATTAATCCAGAAGAGAAAGAACTCGTTTACTCTTGTGGTTCAGGATTAACTGCTTGCATCATATTGTTGGCAGGAGAACTTGTGCTACCTAATACAACCGCAGTTTATGATGGGTCTTGGACGGAGTGGGCACAAATAGAAGAATAAAACAATTAGATATAAAAAAAGCACCCGATGGGTGCTTTTTTTATATCTAAAGCTTACTCATTCAGCTTTAAAACTGCCATAAATGCTTTTGGCGGCACTTCTACGTTACCAATCTGCTTCATCTTTTTCTTACCAGCTTTTTGCTTTTCTAAAAGCTTACGCTTCCGCGAGATATCTCCACCATAACATTTAGCCGTAACATCTTTACGCAATGCAGAAAGAGATTCTCTAGAGATAATTTTTGCTCCAATAGCAGCTTGTATTGCAATAGCAAACTGTTGTCTTGGAATTAATTCTCTTAGTTTTTTACAAATCTTCTTACCTAAATCGTACGCATTATCTTTATGCACCAATGCAGATAAAGCATCCACCATATCTCCATTTAACATGATATCCATTTTCACCAATTGCGACTCTCTAAAACCAATTGGATGGTAATCAAACGAAGCATACCCTTTAGAAATAGACTTTAAACGATCATAAAAATCGAAAACAATCTCCGCCAAAGGCACGTTAAAGTTTAACTCTACCCTATCAGTTGTTAAATATACTTGGTTGGTTAATTCCCCTCTTTTTTGAATACACAAACTCATAATTGGTCCAACATAATCAGACTTAGTAATGATAGACGCCTTAATGTATGGCTCTTCCATTCTGTGGATCATACTTGGATCAGGAAAATCTAAGGGGTTATTTACAACAATCGGAGTTTCTTTATCTCTTGTTAAAAACGCTTGGTAAGAAACATTGGGAACTGTAGTAATTACAGTCATATCAAACTCTCGCTCTAACCGTTCTTGAATAATTTCCATGTGTAACATTCCTAAGAATCCACATCTAAATCCAAACCCTAATGCTGCCGAAGATTCTGGTTCAAAAGATAAAGAAGCATCGTTTAATTGCAACTTCTCCATTGCATCTCTCAACTCTTCAAACTCATCTGTATCAACAGGATAAATTCCTGCAAAAACCATTGGTTTTACATCCTCAAATCCTTGTATTGATTCTGCAGGATTTTCAACTGTAGTAATTGTATCTCCAACCTTTACTTCTTTAGCTACTTTAATTCCAGAAAAAATGTATCCAACATCTCCTGTTTTCACCACTTTTCTTGGCTCTTTGTCTAATTTTAAAACACCAATCTCATCTGCAAAATATTCTTTATCAGTATTGATAAATTTAACTTTCTCCCCTTTTTTAATCTGCCCGTTTAACACTTTATAATACGCACAAATCCCTCTGTATGAATCATAAACCGAATCAAAAATTAATGCTTGAAATGGCGCGTCAGGATCTCCAACTGGAGCCGGAACTCTTTCAACTACCGCTTTTAAAATATCTTCAACCCCTTGCCCAGTTTTTCCACTTGCAGGAATAATATCATCTCTATCGCAACCAATTAAATCAACAATCTGATCTTTAACTTCTTCTGGCATTGCACTTTGCAAATCCATTTTATTCATTACCGGAATAATTTCTAAATCATTCTCAATAGCTAAATAAAGGTTTGAAATTGTTTGTGCCTGAATTCCTTGTGTTGCATCTACAATAAGTAAGGCAGCCTCACAAGAAGCAATAGACCTAGAAACTTCATAAGAAAAATCAACGTGACCAGGTGTGTCAATTAAATTCAAGACATAATCTTTGCCCTCATGCGTATGATTCATTTGAATCGCGTGACTCTTAATGGTAATCCCTCTCTCTCTCTCAATATCCATATCATCTAGAGTCTGCTCTTGCATATCTCTATCTGACACTGTTCCTGTTGTTTGTAATAATCTATCTGCCAACGTACTCTTTCCGTGGTCAATGTGTGCGATTATACAAAAGTTTCTAATATTTCTCATCTGTCTTTTTAATCCTTCTAAATAAGTTCACAAACTTACTTCTTTAAACATTGTCTAACAAGAGTAAAAAAAACAGATTTAATAAAATATAATTTTGTTTTCATGCCTAATGTTGTTAGATTTTCAAATTAAATTTGTTAAGCTGTGTTTGGAAACAATTACAAAGAGACAAAGAAGCTCTCTACCTCGATAGATTATTATGAAAGTAACAGAACATTTAAGCAAAGCGGAAAAACCATTGTATCCATTATTTAGCTATTGATAAAATCCTTGGCTGCAAGAGAACTAGTGAAGGCTCGTTTCTAAACTTTCCCCATCAACTTAGCCACATATTTTCCAATAATATCAAACTCTAAATTGATTTTATCGCCAGGTGTTAAAGTATTAAAAGTAGTATGCTCTTTGGTATAAGGTATAATGCAAACAGAGAATTGATTATCTTGAGAGTTAACCACTGTTAAACTTACTCCGTTAACTGTAATAGATCCTTTTTCTACTGTTACATTTCCATTGGTGGGGTCATATTCAAACGTAAATGTCCAGCTTCCGCCTTCTTCTTTAACCGATTTACAAATTGCTGTTTGGTCAACATGCCCCTGTACTACATGTCCATCAAAACGACCATTAGCAGCCATAGCACGTTCTAAATTAACTGTACTTCCAACTACTAATCCGCCAATACTAGATTTGTCTAATGTTTCTTTAATTGCTGTTACCGTATAAACATCTTCTTCAATGTTTACTATTGTTAAACACACTCCATTGTGCGCTAAACTTTGGTCAATTTTCATTTCATTAGTAAAAGAGCAGTGCACCGAAAAATGAACATTTTCTCCTTCTTTTTCAATTGCTATAACCTTTCCTAAGTCTTCTATAATTCCTGTAAACATATTTTATATCTTCTTAAAATTTACTGTCAGTTCGAGTGATTTTTCTTAATGCATTCTTTACTTGTTTCTTATCAACGTAACAAACCCTTTAATAACTCTAGCCTTAGAGCCATCTAAACATTTTTCATTAATCGTGCAAACGTAATAATACGTTCCATCTACACTTTCTTTTTTCGTATCTTGGTTTATCCCATCCCACAAAATGTCTGGGTTAGACGTTTCAAAAATTAACTTCCCCCAACGGTTGTAAACTTGCAGCGCAACTTCTTCTACAAAACGATATGGAAATGGCATAAAAAGGTCATTTAATCCATCAGATCCTGGTGTAAAGATGTTTGGAAAACGATACACAAAACAGGCTGTATCTGCTACGTCATTTGATGTTGAAACACACCCTAAATTACCTGTACAAGCTCCATTTGGATTGTCTATACATACTGAATCACTAAACACACTTTCGTTTCCAACAGAATCTATTCCTGTAATTACATAACACCCAACAATCGATTGAATATCATTATGTAAATAAGTGGTATCTATACCACTGGGAACATTTGCTACTAAAGTGTATTCTCCATCTATTGAATCTTTACGATAAATATTAAACTGTAAAACATCATCGGCACAATTTAAATCATTTGTCCAGTACAACCTGTTTTCTTGTGCTTCACAATTTACAGTAACACACAAGCTGGGCGGACAAGGAATAATGTTATCTATTGGCTTCGCACAATTTTCTTGCGATGCATTTTCTATAGGTGATATTGTTCCTGGGAGAGAATACGTTCCAATACTTTTTATTTGATAACAGTACGTTTTTAAGTTGGCCAAACCAGTGTCAATATAAGTTTGGTTTGAAGTAATATTTAATGAGTCAAAATTGAATGTAACCGGATTTTGCCTATAAATTACATACTCAGAATTTGTCCACGGAACAGATTCGTTCCAACTCAATGTTATTTGATTGTCTGATGGTGTTAACTCTAAATAAACTGAACTTGCTACCGTGGACTTTCCCATAAATTCACGCACACCACCCGTCAAGTTGTAAATATCTATTCGATAATAATATTCAAAATCTGTCGTGTTTATCAAGGTGTCCGCATAGCTCGTATCATTTATACTTGCCGTAGAATCAATCAAAGTTAAATTACTGGCGCTTTGGTCACCTCTATACACTAAATAACGGTAAGGTCCTGGGAATTGAACCGTATTGTGTTCTGTTGGTTTAGACCATTCAACATAAATAGATCCTGTTACTTGATCTGTAGTATTTACATTAACTCGTGTAATAGCAGCAACATCTTTTACCAATTGGTCACACGCCTCATCGGAAGCGATACTCTCTGCTCCATCAGGAAAACAGGCTATTATTCTGTAGCAATATTGTTCCCCAATAACTAAACCTTGCCCGTTGTTATCATCGCTAAAAGTGGTGCTCGTTAATGCGTTTGTTATTCCTATTAACTGAAACCCTACAAAAGCTGGAATTCCTGTTTCACAAACGCCAGGCGTCCAACCGGATGGACCTAACTTTCTATATACTTTGTAGTTCGTGATAGGAGAACAAATACTCTGGTCCCAGCTTAAATTTATCGTATTTGCTAAAACAGTTGTTACTAAATTCTCAGGCTTTGGTGCTATCACCAAAATTCGAGTGGTATGGAAATCTGCTAGTCTATAAGGTCCTGCTTGAACAGCTTTTACAGAAATAGTGTATGGACTTTTCTTAATGTTATTACATGTTGTTTCCCAATAAAAATTGGCTGTAGTAAAAATAGAAGGTGCAGATGTTTGTTGAAATATTGCAGGATTAGAAACCAAATAGGGTATACCGGTAGAAGCTAATGTTACTCCATAACTTCCTGTTGCTGTATAATTGATATTCAATATATCCCCTGCAATAATACACGTATCTGCAGCTCCAGTAATAATTGGCGGAGGGGAACAACCAGCAACTACAGTAATTTGCATATCTCTTAAAATACTCCCTATTTTATTTCCGTTTCTAAACTCTTCAATTAAAATAGCCATATTATATTCCCCAATAGCAATAGGAGTATCCCAAATCAAATCTCCGGTAAAATTATCTATCATGATAAAGTTAGAAGCCTGCGGAAATTGATAATTAGGGATAGCCGCCCCATTCTCTCTAAAACTCGGGCTCAAGGTATAATACAAACTATCCCCATCAACATCTATCGCCCCAGGGTTATGGACATACATATAACCAACACAAGCATTGTCTATAGGTGGATTTAAAAGGGTTGGAGAATTATTAACTCCTAAAAAGGGGTTAATGTACAGCTGTGTTTGAAGGTAAAAAATAATGTTAATTGAGTTAGGAATATTCATACTCCCTGCATTCCTATTGGGGTCTTCTACCCGAATTAAATAAGGTGTAGGAGATGCTCCAGGGTAAGTGTGTTCTGCCACATAAGTGTTTTTTTCAATGTCATTCCCTAATGATATTTGACTAACCCTCTCAATAGAATCTAATAAAGTTCCGTCTCCCCAAAATATTCCTAAGTTTGGCCGTTCTGCAACACTTGATTCCTTAACATACATAGTTACAGTAACTTCATACGTTAATCCAGCAACATGTGTAAAAGTAATTTCTCCTGCACGGTTATGTGTAGCAAAAGCATTTGCAGCAAAAAATATCAGTAATATGATTATAAGATTCTTCAGCATATAGAACCAATAAAGTTACTTTTTTTTTAAATACCAATAGCCACCGTTAACAAAGTGAAAATGTGCCTAATAATTAATTACCTGTTGCTCCATATTTTCTGGCAAGGCTCTTTCCTCATACTCTTGTGTTCTTAATTGGGGTTCAAATCCAGCATTTCTGATTGACTCTTGAATACCATCAGCCGTGAAACGATGAGGAGCGCCAGCAGCAGAAACCACATTTTCTTCAATCATTATAGAACCAAAATCATTTGCTCCTGCATGTAAACAAGTTTGTGCCGTTTTTTCTCCAACGGTTAACCAAGATGCTTGTATATTAATAATGTTTGGCAACATAATTCTACTCAAAGCAATCATTCTAATGTACTCGTCATCAGTTACGTTATTAGAGATGCCTTTTACTCTCTTTAACAAAGTTCCATCATCCATAAATGGCCATGGAATAAACGCTAAAAATCCTTTTGAGTCAGCAGGTTTTTCGCTTTGTACTTGCCTGATGTCTACCAAGTGTTCAAATCGTTCTGTTATTGTTTCGATGTGCCCAAACATCATTGTAGCCGATGTTGTAATGTTTAATTTATGAGCCGCTCTCATTACGTCCAACCACTCTCTACCAGAACATTTTCCTTTAGAAATTAATCGTCTAACTCTATCGTCTAATATTTCTGCTCCAGCTCCTGGCAATGAATTCATACCAGCTTCTCTCAATGCAATCAATACTTCTGTATGAGAAACCCCTTCCAACTTCGAAATATGAGCAATTTCTGGTGGTCCTAAAACATGCAACTTAATGTCCGGAAACATTTCCTTAATTCCTTTAAACGTATCGCAATAAAACTTCAACCCTAAATCTGGATGATGACCTCCTTGAAGTAATAGTTGGTTTCCTCCGTACTTTATGGTTTCCTCAATTTTAACTTTATATTCGTCCATTGTGGTAACATAGGCTTCAGCATGTCCTGGAACTCTAAAAAAGTTACAAAACTTACAGTTTGCAATACAAACATTAGTCGTGTTAAGGTTTCTATCAATTATCCAAGTTACCTTTTCGTGCTTTTTTTCTAGCTTTTTTAATTCATTCCCAACAAACATCAGTTCTGCAGTAGCTGCATTATGAAACAAAAATTCACCCTCTTCTGCGCTTAAAAACTCTTTGTTTAAAGCTCTTTTCAATAATGATCCTACCTTCATCTTCCTAAGTTTAAATTATCCTTTATTATTCTTAAATTCGCTTTTTCAAAAATACTACAAAAACTACCATGGATATAAAAAAAGCGAGCAAATTAGGAGCTAACGATAATGTTGCTTATTTAATCACCTCTAACAAGGATTTATCGTCAAAATATTTTTCTGCAGCAGAAATAGATTACATCAAAAAAGAAATTAAAGCAGAGCAAAAACAAATTACATTGAACCGTTTAACAAACATGGTTTACGTTGTTGTTTTGACTACTGATACTGACTATAAAGCAGAAGAAAAAGCTAGAATTGCTGGCCACAATTTAACAACTGCGGTTAATCAAGCTAAAATAAAATCACTTTCTATTGTTTCTGATTTAGCGGTTACACTTTCTTTTATTGAAGGCATTTCATTAACAAATTACCAGTTTTTAAAATACTTCTCAGACAAAAAAATCAATACTCTAACTGAACTTAATGTATTGGGGAAAATTGAAACTACAGAATTAGTTGAGCTTCAAAACACTGTAGATGCTACTAACTATGCAAAAGATTTAGTGAATGAGCCGCAATCATTCTTAACTGCTACACAGATTTCTGAAGAAATTAAAACATTAGGAAAAGAAGCAGGGTTTACTGTTGAGGTTTTTAATAAAGAAAAGATAGAAGCTCTTGAGATGGGTGGTTTATTAGCTGTAAACAAAGGGAGTATTGAGCCTCCAACGTTTTCTATTTTAGAATGGAAACCGAAAAATGCTAAAAACAAAAAACCTATCGTTTTAGTTGGTAAAGGTGTTGTTTATGATACCGGTGGTTTAAGTTTAAAGCCTACTGCAAAATCTATGGATTTTATGAAGTGTGATATGGGTGGAGCTGCAGCTGTAATTGGTGGTCTTTGCGCAATTTCAAAAAACGAATTGCCTTATCATGTTATTGGTTTAGTTCCTGCAACAGACAACAGGCCAAGTCTAAATGCTTACGCCCCTGGAGATGTAATTACAATGCACAACAAAAAAACTGTTGAAGTTTTAAATACAGATGCAGAAGGTCGCTTAATTATGGCTGACGCTTTGAGTTATGCACAACAGTACAAACCAGAATTAGTAATGGATATAGCTACCTTAACTGGAGCTGCTGCTGCTGCAATTGGACACTATGGTGTTGTTGGAATGGGAAACATGGAAGAAAAGACCATGAGCAAGCTAAAAGAAAGTGGAAACAATGTGTTTGAAAGAATTGCTGAATTTCCATTTTGGGATGAATATAGCGAGCAATTAAAATCACCAATAGCTGATTTAACCAACCTTGGAAATGGATCTGGTGGATCGATTACCGCAGGAAAATTTTTAGAGAACTTTACTGATTACCCATACATACACTTAGATATTGCTGGCCCTGCATTTTTGCATGCACCTATCAACTATTTATCTAAAGGTGGAACAGGAGTTGGAGTTCGATTATTTTATGATTTCATAAAAAACTATTAAAATGTCAAAAAAAATAAAATTAGGAATAAGCGTAGGAGACATTAATGGAATTGGAATGGAAGTTATTATTAAAACTTTCCAAGACAGTCGTATGCTTGATATATGTATTCCAATAGTTTATGGTTCTTCAAAGGTTTCTTCATTCCACAGAAAAGTACTTCAGATTAACGACTTTAGTTTTAACATAATTAAAAGCGCTAAAGAGGCCAATCTTAAGAAACCTAACATTATTGATTGTTGGAATGAAGATGTTGAAATAACTCTTGGACAATCAAATGAAGTTGGCGGAAAGTATGCTTTAGCATCTTTAGAAGCAGCAACTGAAGGTTTAAAAAATGGAGACATTGATGCTTTAGTAACTGCTCCAATAAACAAAGAAAACATTCAATCAGAGACATTCAAATTTCCTGGTCATACAGAATATTTAACCGATAAGTTTGAGGGTAATTCTTTGATGTTAATGGTAAATGACAACCTCAAAATTGGTGTTGCCACAAACCATATTCCATTAAGTAAAGTCGCTAACACATTAACTGCTGATACTATTTTTGGGAAACTTAAAATCTTAAACAAAGCTTTAATACAGGATTTTTGTATTACAAGTCCAAGAATTGCTGTTTTAGGCCTTAACCCTCATGCTGGCGACAATGGATTAATTGGAAAAGAGGAAGAAGATATTATTATCCCAGCAATTGACAATGCCAAAAGTATTGGAATAAATACTTTTGGCCCTTATCCTGCTGATGGGTTTTTCGGTTCTGGAAACTACCAAAAATTTGATGCCATTTTAGCAATGTATCATGATCAAGGTTTAATTCCTTTTAAAGCGCTTTCTTTTGGAGAGGGTACGAATTTTACTGCAGGATTAAACATCATTAGAACATCTCCTGACCATGGAGTTGCTTATGAGATTGCTGGACAAAATAAAGCAGAAGAAAGTTCGTTTAGACAAGCAGTATATGCAGCCTGTGATATTTATAAAAACAGAGCGTTTGCTGCTGAAATTAATGAGAACCCATTACCCTTAGCAAAAAAATAACCTATATAAGTGTCTTTAGCCATCAATATTAAAACCATTTTCTCTAATACTAGGGGGTGGCTAATTCTTTGTCTATCTGCTATTGCTATAGGTCTTTCTTTATCGAAGCCTTTAATATCTTTAGGGTTAACAGGGTTATTTCTTGTCTGGATTATTGATGGGGATATTCTTGGAAAAATAAAAGCCTTTTTCTCAAACAAAACCGCTTTAATACTTAGCTCAATCTACTTAATCTCACTCTTAGGTTTATTATCTACCAGTAATTTTGATTTTGCCTTTGATGATTTAAGAAGAAAGATTTCCATTTTTGCACTCCCCTTTTTAATCTCTGGGTTTAGCCCAATAACAAAAAAAGAGCTCGACCTACTATTAAAGGTTTTTGTGCTAGGAGTAATTTCTGCAACACTTTGGTCTTTATTTGTTTATCTCGGAGGGCTTAATGTTGTTATTGTTGAATCTCGAGCGTTATCACGCTTCAATTCACACATCCGTTTTGGCTTAGAGATAGCGTTAGCTGCTTTTATAGCTGTTTATTTCTTCAAAAAAGAAACTGCTCTCTCTCTCAAAATTCTTTGGATAAGTACTTTTATTTGGATGGTTTATTCATTAATACTATTCAACCTCTTTACTGGTGGAATTGTTTTTTTATTCTCCACAACGCTTTTAATATTCCTTTATGCCTGTTTTTCTAAAAACAAAACGAAAAAATTAATAACCTTTTCTTTATTTTTTATTGCACTTTTAGGGAGTGCCCTTTTTATAAATAATACCATTCAAGATTTTTATCAAGCAGAAAATACTACACCTCTTAATGAAATTATTTTTACTAAAAATGGTGAAAATTACCAATCAATAGCTTCTGAAAAAAATTATTCACCTAAGGAAAACGGATATTACATTAATGAAAACATTGCTTGGAGTGAGTTTTCACAAGCATGGAACACGCGTAGTAGTATCAATTTTAACGACAAAGATCTAAAAGGACAAAATTTACAAGAGACACTCGTTAGATTTATAAGTTCTAAAGGTCAAAGAAAGGATCAGGAAGCTATTGAAAATTTAACAGACGAAGAAGTTTCCGCCATTGAAAAGGGTATCCCCAACTACAAGCATCTACAGATGAATAGTTTTAGTCTTAGAATTCATAAAATTATATGGGAGTATGACACCTATGTTAAAACTAAAGGACAAACCATTAATGGACACTCCATTTTAATGCGTTGGGTTTACTGGACTACCGCTATAAAAATCATTAAAAAAAACCTTTTTATAGGTGTTGGCACTGGAGATGTACAAGATGTTTTTAATCAACAATATGATACAGATAAATCCCTTCTACTTTTAAAAAATAGATTGCGTGGTCACAATCAATACCTAACTTATACTGTTTCTTTTGGTCTTTTAGGATTGTGTTACTTCCTGTTTTGTTTGTTTAACCCTTTTATTAAAAAACAATGCTATAAAAACTATAACTTCATTGCATTCTTTAGTATTTTTTTACTGTCCATGCTTACTGAAGACACACTAGAAACTCAAGTAGGAGTTTCCTTTTTTGCATTCTTCAACACCATCTTTACACTAAGCGTTCACTCCAAAGAATAAAAATAAAATGAGTTTAAACAATCTTTTATCACGTAAGCCTTCAGTTTCTAGACTTTACTTTTACTTGACCACATTCTTTAGTGTGGTGTTTATTTTGTTTTCTATTGGCTGTAATCGCCCAATAGTCGATAAAGATATTATTCCTACGACTATAAAAGAATATCATATTGATTGTGATTTAGGCGAATTTCAAACGATGTTTGAAAATTTTGAGGAGAATAATTACATCCCTATAAAAATTACTTTTAATGGAGAAATACGCACCGCTAAAGTTCGTGTAAGAGGCGACACTTCTCGTAAAAACCCTAAAAAATCTTTAAAAATAAAGTTCGATTCTTTACAGATTGAAGGAATTCCAAATACGCTTAACTTAAATGCAGAATATGAAGACAAACTGTATGTGAGGCAGTATTTATCAAGTAAAATAATGCAAAAAGAAGGGCAGGTATGTTTTAATTCAGAACATGTTAAAGTTTTCTTAAATGGCAGCTTTTACGGGCTCTATCTTCAGGTAGAAAATATTGATAAAAGCTTTTTAAAAAGAAACAATTTATCACCAAAAGGAAACCTTTACAAAGCAACTAAAGATGGTGCTTGCCTAAGTGTTTTTGATGATATAAAAGTTAAATGGGAGAAAAAGACAAATAAAAAAAGTGCCCACAATGATCTATCAATACTTATTGATGACCTCAACAATGTGCCTGGTAGTGGATTCCATTCCTTTATCAAAAGTACATTTGAATATGAAAAGTTAGTTAACATTCTTGCTCTTAACATGTTCTTATCCAACAGTAGCACATACTACCATAACTATTATCTCTACCATGATTTATACGATACTGGTAAATGGCAAATGCTTCCTTGGGACATGGATAAAAGTTTATCATACTATAATTGGATGCCATACACCTATCACAGGACATCCAGTGAATGGGAATCAGATAACCCTCTTGTTGAAAGGGCTCTCCTTTGCAAACCAATGTTTAATGATATTAAAAAGAGGATTGACGAGCTTTATAAATCACGGTGTAACGATACTTATCTCTCAGCAGCTATTGAAGGCTTAATGCCCTTACTTAAGGATATTATTCCATTAGATACGCTAGATAAAATAACTTCTGTTAAAGATTGGGGGAAAGCAATAAACAAAGAAAAAGGTTACTTTAATGATCATTACAAATTATTGCAGCAACAGTTTAATCAACAACCTTTAAGTTTTAAAGTAAATCGTTTTACGCAAACTCAAACAGAACAAATTACATTCAACTGGTCAAAATCTACTCATCCAGCCAAAAAAGAAATCACGTATATTCTCACATATGGAACAGATTTTTTGTTGCAAGACAGCTCCCAAACAACCTATACAAAAAACTTAACAGATACTTTTTACACCTTGCAAGACTTATTGCCTGCAAACACTTATTATTGGAAAATAACTGCTTTTGATGGTGAATTTTATACGGATGGATTCAATACAAAAAACATTTTTGAGGTTAAAAAAGGAACTCAGCTTCCTGAATTAATTGAAACGGATTTAACACTTACAAAAAACAACTCTCCATATTTAGCTAATAAAACTACCACCATTATATCAGGTACAACATTAACCATTGAGGCTGGTGTTGAAATTCACTTAACCCAAGGAGCTACAATTGAATGTTCAGGTAATATTATTGCAAATGGTACAGAGGCAAACCCAGTTATTTTTATGCCAAATAACGCTGCTACAGAATGGGATTTTATTTATTTTTATGAGCCTTCTGAAAAAGCTTATTTCAAAAACACCTTTTTTAAAGATGGTACTTTAAATGCAAAAAAAACAGCTTTAACTTTAGATAGTTGCTCCATGTTTATTGATAAAAAGTTTATGGGAGATGGTTGGAATGATAGAAAAGTTTTGATTTATAGCGGTGAAGGGAATGTTCACATCAAAAACAGTTCTTTTAGTGGAAATAGAGAGGGTGAAGGAATCATTTTATTTTATGGTGAAGCTATTGTAGAAAATTGCCAGTTAAACAATATTCCTGATGCAATTGAGTTCATTAGCATGAATAAAGGAATTATTAGAAACAACTATGTAACAAATTCACCTGATGATGCTATAGATTTAAATAACTGTAACAACATCCTAATAGAAAACAACATCCTCTTTAATAATACAGATAAAGGAATCTCAATTGGTACAGAACAGTATGGCGCATCCTTAAAAGGCATTCAGATTAACAATAATTTAATTGTAGGAAATAAATCTGCCATTTCAGTTAAAGATAGTTCTGTGGCTCACATCAGAAATAACACGCTATTTAAAAACAAATACGGAGTTAGAGCTTACAAAAAAAGAGAAGACTATACCAAAGGAGGCGCAGCTTATGTTCAAAATACCATTTTCGATAAAAATGAATATGAAAGCGTTTCTGTAGATGAGTTTTCTGAAATTACCGTAACTAATTCTATTGTAAATGAAAAGACATTAAAAGGAGATAACAACAAAACTGGCAATCCTAACTTTATTGATGCTTGTAGAAATAACTTTCATTTAAAAGAAAGTTCTAGCTGTATAAATTCAGGGACAAACAATCAGGATATGGGTGCTTTTAGCACAAAAGGAACAACCGTTAGTTTTTCTCAGTTCCATTTAAAATCTAAAGATGGAAAAAATACTGGAGACTGGATAGAACTAATCAATAATTACAACATACCTGTTGATTTATCATTATACAAAATAGTCACTGAAAGTGAAGGTGAAAATAAAGAATATGTCTTTCCGATTGGCTCAAGCCTTACTCCAATGGGGGAAATAATAGTTGCAAACGATTATTATCGTTATGTCAAATATCATACAAACAAAATTGTTTTAGGTGGGCTACCAAAACTAAAAACAAATAAAACAACAATTCTTTTAGTTAGCCCTAATGGAGCAATTATTGATTCTTACAGTTATAATAAAATTTATAGTTTAAAAAATGAAAGTGTTACGTTAATCTCAAACGAAATCAATGATATTGACCAAAGGGAATGGCAAGTTTTAATTAAATAGATGTCTTTTATAAAAAAAATAATCATTTTTATTATTGTCGCTTTAAGCATAAGCTTTATTGTAACACAACTATCATTACACAAAGAGTGGAGCTATGCTTTTGTAGCAAACCAACAAGAGAGTTTAACTGCTTCGTTTTTCTCTGAAATTAGTTGGGAAAATCACCCCACTAACAATAAAATTTCTTCACCAGAAAACAAAAATGAACTCACATTAATACTAGCTCGAAATTTTTCTGTTAAAAACTCTGAAAAAATTAAGTCAATTTTACTAGAGTATGACCATAGGTTTTCGACTGAAATTTATATTAATGATAAAAAATGTTTAACACGAAGTAAACATTTAATAAGCTCTGAAAACCCAGAAAAAGTCACGCCCGAACTTGCTATTTTTGAGTATGGAATTAAAAGGGTCTTCCTCTCAAAAATGGACTTAAAAAACCTTCTAAAAGAAGGAAAAAACACTATTCACATTGTTGTTACCAACCTTGAAGAAATCAGTTCTTTTAGAATTGATAAATTATCACTTGAATTACTTGATAAAGAAGCCCCAAAACCAGATCATGTTTTTACAAGCTCTTCACTCCCAATTCTGATTATAAACACCAACAACTTAACGATACCAGATGAGCCAAAAATAAAAGCATCGTTAAATATTATGCAAGGAAGTGAAACAAATAAGCTAAGCGATTCTTCCATTTTTCACAACATTAAGATTGAAGTAAGAGGTAACACCTCTCAGTCTTTTGCAAAACAATCATATAGTTTTAATATTTACGACAGTAATTATGTAAAAACAAACGCTTCACTTTTAGACTTGCCGGCTTCAACAAAATGGGTTTTACAAGGGCCATATGCCGATAAATCTCTAATTAGAAATGCACTTACATACAATCTATACCGACAAATGGGAAATTATGCTCCAAAAACACAATTTATCGAATTAGTAATTAATAATAATTATAGAGGTTTATACGTACTAACCGAAAAAATACAAGTTGGTAAAAATCATCTCAATATTCCAAAATTAAAACAAGATAAAACAGATCATACAAAGCAATCAGGAGGTTATCTTTTAGAAATAGACAGAAGTGTCTGGAGATCTAATTATCCTCCAAAGAGTGATGCTTCAGCTATTCCTGTTACATATTGTGTTTATTCTCCAAAACCAGATAAAATAAACACGGCTTTAGAACAAAAAATTAAACATCAATTTAACTTGTTTGAACAACAACTTTATAATGAGGGCGATATTCTTAATTATTTAGACGTTAACTCATTTATAGATTACCTAATAATAACTGAGCTTACAAAAAATACAGATGGATATTGCTTAAGCACTTTTTTGTACAACAAAAACATCAACAACGCTAATCCCAAGTTTTATATAGGCCCAATTTGGGATTATAATTTAACATTTGGATTAGCAGATTATAGAGACAGTTTTAACCCTGAAGGTTTTGTCTATAACTCCTCTAAATACATTCCTTTTTGGTGGAAAAAACTCTTAGAAAATGAAACCTTTAAAACAGCACTAACTTCTCGCTTCAATGAATTAAGGACAACCACTCTTTCTAACACCAACATTAAAAATACTATTGATTCTTTAGCGCTCATTTGCGAAAAACCTGCTGAACTTAATTTTACTAAATGGAATATTCTTGGAGGTGCTGCCCCTTGGCCAAACTATTATACCGGAAATACTTATAACGATGAAATTGATTATATCAAAAACTGGACTAAAGACCGCTTAGTATTTTTGGATGAACAATTACAACCAAACAATAAGCTTGATTAATTACATGAAATATTCGTTATATTTAATATTATTCCTACTTTTTTCTTGCTCTGAGAAAAAAGAAAACTATCAAGCTAAAATTGATACAGACGGTCATTTTTCCAACTACATTTCTATGGACGGAAAAGTTTTTAAAGATGGTGAAAAAGATTTCTACCCTGTAGTTATGAATTACTCTATGGATGTACATAGCAAAAAGCAGGATGAGAAAGTTTTATTCTTGGCAAGCCCAAGAGGGGGGTATCATCCCAACTATGGTAAAGAAGGGGGTGAAAATCTAGTTCCCTGGGGAAAAGACCCCGAAGAATTATTAGCTATAATTAGAGCTCACTTTACCTCTATAAGAGATATGGGCTTTAATACGCTGCGCGTAACTGGGTTTACCTCTACAGATAAACATAATGGAGGGAAAGGCTTTCATACATGGTCTGAAATTGACGTTTCGAACTCAGCAGAAGGAAATAGAAATATTACCGAAGGAATGGTCCCATTATTAAAAGAAATACTCCAACTCGCAGAAAAAAATCAACTAAGAGTTATTCTATTGTTAAGCGCTATTGAAACCCAACCTGAAAATCAACTTAACTTTTATAATAAAATTGCAACATCATTAAAGGATGAAAAATCGCTTATGGCTTATGATTTCTATAATGAGCCATTATATTTTGACAAAGGGAGTTACACCAAAAACGAAACAAAAGCCTTTGTAGAAAGCTACAATAAGTCTATAAAAGATGTTTCACCAAACCACCTTACCACAATTGGATTGAGCCATTATAAAATAGTTTCTGAATGGGATCCAGAATTAATGGATGTTGATTTTTTGTCTTTCCATCTTTATCCTTATTGGTCTAAAAACTTAGATAAATTGGAGCGTTTTGAAGCGAAATTTTATTGGATTGCTCAGAACATAACAAAACCTTGGATTATAGGAGAAACAGGTTTAAATACTGCAAAAGGTTGTGAACCGTTAAATTGGTCTTGGGGTAATTATGCTGATCAACTAGAGTTTATGAGCTACTCTTTAAAACTAAATAGAATGGCAGGCGCCAGTGGCTATTCATGGTGGAGCTTTCAAGACATGCGTTTTCCTCCGGGTAAAATCGAGGGCACTTGTAATGTTTCTGATTATGGATTAGTCAACAGAAAATCGGGTACTTACACGAACTCTAATGGAGATGAAATTTTAGGAGAATTAAAACATAAAAATGAGGACCTTCCTTTTACTGAATTTATAAATAATCACCCCTATGAACCTAGTTTTTGGGACAAACCTCTTAACCCAGATGAAGTTTATTATAACATAGACTACTTGCCAAATGAAAACCGCGCTAAAGGAAAAGTTATTAACGAGAAAGGAAATCCTGTTGCAAATGCAATTGTTACAATTTACAACACAACAAGTAAATCAAGATATACAACCTTTACAAAGTCTGATGGATCTTTTGAAATTAAAACAGGTTGGACAAATGTTTTTAAAAACTTAGACTTTAAACTAAAAGCAACTGCAGTTAAAATGGAAACAAAAGAAATCCCACTTAGAAATATTTACAAAAATAAAGGGGATGTTTTTGAGGCTATTACTTTAAAGCCATTTCACAATTAACAACACTTACTTTTCTTTAATAATTACTGTACCAGACAGCATGTATTCTTTTACTGTTTCATATTTAAATGTAACTCTATTTAAATCTGATTTTCTAACATAGTAATAGTCAATACCAGGCTCAATAGGCTTATTACTTCCCAACCTTTTAATGCTTTGCAATTGCTTGAGGCTATACCTCTCAGCATAATACTTAGTTACATCTTCAAAAACCCAAAAAACTGCAAGGCTAAACGAATTATTATTGTTTAGCTCTAACACATCAATTAATACATCTTTATTATTTGAGTCTGTTCTCCATGTTGTTGTTGTATTGATGTTATATGATTTTATTGATTTTTTAACAGCAGAAACGGTTAAGAAAATCAGCATAAAAGAGAGTACAACTTTTATCCATTTTTGTTTTAAATAATTATCATACAGGACCATGAAAAATATTCCAAAAAAAGGAATAACATATAAAGAAGCTCTTTCTATAACAAACTTTGTTTCTAACAAAAAATTTAAAACCGTTGGAAAGATAGCTAGCCCTATAATTACAAATGTAATATACAGGAGCTCTTTACTCTTGCTGAAAAACAGCGCATAAAGAACCATTAGCACAATTGTTACAGTTAGTACTATTCTATCTAATTCGTTTTTAGAGTAAAGGGTATACTCAACAAAAGAATTTAATGTGTCGTTTACAAAAGAACTATCCCCTCCAAAGTACAGCTCTTTAAGTTCTGAAAGAATTAATATATTAGATACGGCCGGTATTAAAAAAATTGCGCTAAGAATAAATATTAAGGTCTCTTTTCTTTTAAGGATTTCAGTGACTTTTATACTCTTATTTATAAATACCAAACATAATATTTGAACAATAAATACAGGTATTAAGAGCGCAAAATTTGCGTAAATAGCCAGTACCGAAAAAGCAGTACCTCGAACAACAAATTTCAGTTCTTGCTCTTCAAAACAATATTTTGAGAAATTGTAAATCAACCCTGAAGCACAAGCCAGCGACAGTCCATAACCCCTATAGAGTGAGAAGAACTCTAACATAAAAGGGTTTAAAAACAAAAAGACTAAGCCAATTATAGCTGACATCCTGCTTTTTGAAAAAAGCTTAATTATCTTAACTGAGTAATATGAATAAACCACAAACGCCAACACATTAAAAATTCGAAATGCAAATGGTGAATCACCTAATGTATAATAAGAAATGTATCCGAAAAGGGTGTTTAAAACATGATTGTTTGCGATATAAAAGTGACTATCATCAAAAATTAAAGCTTTAAAATAATAGGGCTTATTGAGCAGAATATCATACGACATAGCCTCATCAATAATAAAACTGACATTAAATGCTCTAACCAATACATAGATTAGTAATAAACTGGGAACAATAAAAAGTGTGTTTTTGCTTACACTTTTAAAACGTCCGTACTTTTCTAATAATAGAATAATGACACTAATAAAAGCTATGGTAAAATATTTTATTCCATCGCCCGGATCAAGAACATTGTCGCCCAAAAAGAGCATATAACCAATAAAAAAAAATGACACCAGCAGGGTTAAGATAAGTCCAATTACTTTACTGTTTATTGGTCTCATTTTTATTTGGCGTTAAACAGCCCATATTTTAAAATACAATAAATAGCTCTTACTCCGTCTTTCCATCCGATTTTCTTTCCTTCCTCATATGTTCTACCATAATAAGAGATACCTACTTCGTAGATTCTAATGTTGGGTATTCGAGATAACTTAGCAGTTAATTCAGGTTCAAAACCAAATCGATTTTCTTTTAAATTCAAACTTTTGGCAATGTCAGTCTTTATCAATTTGTAACATGTTTCCATATCTGTTAAATTCAAATTAGTAAACATATTCGACAGGTTTGTCAAAAATTTATTTCCTATAGAATGCCAGAAAAATAGTATTCTATGTGGGTTTCCTCCTATAAATCTAGAGCCATAAACAACATCTGCAAAGCCGTTTAAAACTGGCTTTAACAATAAGTTGTATTCTTCTGGATCATATTCCAAATCTGCATCCTGAACAATTAGATAATCACCCGTTGCCTCTGAAATTGCTTTATGAATTGCAGCTCCTTTTCCTTTATTCTTTTCTTGAGTAAACAAAATAATATTAATAGCAGGATTTTCACTTTGATATTCTTTGATTTTGACAATTGTATTATCTGAAGAGAAATCATCTACAATAATTATCTCCTTTATAATATTGTTTGGCAACACGACATCCTTTACCTTATCTAGGATTAAATGAATGGTTCTAGCTTCATTATAGGCAGGTATTAATATGGAAAGCTTAACACTCATTTCAAGTAAATTTCTACAGAATACAAACGAAAATACAAAAAATATGTTTGGTTTCTCCAATCCTTTGGGCCATTACTTATCACACATGTATACAATCATTTAAGATTGACTGATTCCGCATCAAAACCAACACATTACAAAACACTAACTGAACCTAAAAAAAGATCATTTAAGCCATAATAACCATTTGCTGAAAATATAAGTTTTTGATTGTTGGATAGCTAAATATACCTTTATAAACAAAAAAAGCCCCAACTAGTCGAGGCTTTTAAATTTATATTTTGTTGTGGTCTATTACTTTGAAGCAACTGATGCCCCTAAATATTCTTTATTTAAACGAGCTATAAACTCTAAAGAAATTCCTTTAGGACATTCAACCTCACAAGCTCCAGTATTAGTACAGTTACCAAAACCTTCTTTATCCATTTGGTCTACCATGTTTATAGCACGCTCTTTACGTTCAACCTGGCCTTGTGGCAAGTATGAGTATTGAGCAACTTTTGCAGCAACAAATAACATTGCTGAAGAGTTTTTACAAGTAGCAACACAAGCGCCACAACCAATACAAGTAGCAGCATCCATTGCTTTATCCGCCATTGGTTTATGAATAGGTGTAGCATTTGCATCCTGTGTATTTCCAGAAGTATTTACAGAAACAAAGCCCCCCGATCGTTGTATTCGGTCAAAAGATGATCTATCTACAACTAAATCTTTAATTACAGGAAAAGCTGATGCTCTAAATGGTTCAATGTGTATTGTTTCACGATCTTTAAACATACGCATATGTAATTGACAAGTTGTTACCTTTCTATCGGGACCATGTGCTTCTCCATTGATATATAAAGAACACATTCCGCAAATTCCCTCTCGGCAATCGTGATCAAATGCTACTGGCTCTTTTCCTTCATTAATTAGTTGCTCGTTAAGCATGTCTAACATCTCTAAAAAAGAAGAGTGTTCAGAAACATTCTTTATTGGATATGTTTCCATTTTTCCTTTTGCCTTTGCATCTTTCTGACGCCAAACCTTTAGTGTTAAATCCATCGTTATTATGTTTTTTATAGAAGCTTTTCTGTTAACAATTAGTATTAGTCAATCTAAACTAAAAACTACTTGTAACTTCTCTGCTTTAACTCTATATCATTAAACGTTAATTCTTCTTTGTGTAAAACAGCATTTGCTGGTTCTCCCTTATATTCCCATGCGGAAACATAAGCGTAGTCTTTATCGTTTCTTTTTGCTTCTCCCTTCTGTTCTCCATCTAATTCGACAGATTCCTCTCTAAAATGACCACCACAAGATTCATTTCTTTCTAGAGCATCCTTAGCAAAGAGCTCTCCTAATTCTAAGAAGTCTGCAACCCTACCTGCTTTCTCCAACTCAGGATTTAGCTCATTTATATGACCAGGAATACGAACATTACTCCAAAATTCTTCACGGATTTTTTTGATCTCAGCCATTGCGTCTTTCAGCCCTTCCTCATTACGAGTCATTCCTACCTGGTTCCACATTATTTTTCCTAATCGCTTATGAAAATGGTCAACAGATTTTGTCCCTTTTATATTAAGTAATTTTTCTAGCTTCTCTTGAACCTCTTTAGCGGCAGTGTCAAACTCTGGTAAATCAGTTGAAATTTTTCCGGTTCTAATTTCATTAGATAAATAATCACCTATTGTATAGGGTAATACAAAATAACCGTCGGCTAAACCTTGCATCAAAGCAGAAGCCCCTAATCTATTTGCTCCATGATCTGAAAAATTAGCTTCTCCAGCCGCATAACAACCAGGAATAGATGTCATTAAATTGTAATCAACCCAAACCCCCCCCATTGTATAATGAACCGCTGGATAGATCATCATTGGTGTTTTGTATGGGTTCTCATCAACGATTTTCTCATACATTTGAAAAAGATTCCCGTATTTTTCTTCAATAACAGCCTCTCCTAATTCTAATATTTTTGGGTCTGTAGGATTTTTAATTCCAGTTACTAATGCTTTTTCTTTCCCATAACGTTGGATAGCTGCCTTAAAGTCTAAATAAACAGCTTCTCCGGTTGCATTTACTCCAAACCCAGCATCACATCTTTCTTTCGCTGCTCTAGAAGCAACATCTCTTGGCACCAAGTTCCCGAAAGCAGGGTATCTTCTTTCCAAGTAATAATCTCTTTCGTCTTCACTCAAATCGGTCGGCTTTCTGCTCCCTTCTTTAATCGCTTTTACATCTTTCAAATCCTTAGGTACCCATATTCTTCCATCGTTTCTTAACGACTCAGACATTAATGTTAATTTCGATTGATCATCACCAGATCTTGGAATGCAAGTTGGGTGAATTTGTGTGTAACATGGATTTGCGAAATAAGCTCCTTTTTTATGAACTTTCCATCCAGCACTTACATTAGAGCCCATTGCATTTGTAGATAAGAAAAACACATTGCCATATCCACCCGAAGCAATTACAACAGCATGTGCTGAATGCTTCTCAATTTCTCCTGTAATCATGTTTCGAGCAATAATTCCCCGAGCCTTCCCATCTACTTTTACTAAATCCATCATTTCATGACGGTGATACATGGTAATTTTCCCTTTTCCTATTTGACGGTTCATTGCTGAATAGGCTCCTAATAGCAACTGCTGTCCTGTTTGTCCTTTTGCATAAAATGTACGAGAAACCAATACCCCTCCAAAAGAACGATTATCTAATAATCCCCCATATTCTCTTGCAAAAGGAACTCCTTGAGCAACACACTGATCAATTATGCTTCCTGAGACCTCAGCTAAACGATAAACATTTGCTTCTCTAGAACGATAATCACCACCTTTAACCGTATCATAAAACAAGCGGTGAATTGAATCACCATCATTTTGATAATTCTTAGCAGCATTAATGCCTCCTTGAGCAGCAATTGAATGAGCTCTACGTGGAGAATCTTGATAACAAAAAGCTTTTACCTTGTATCCCATTTCGGCTAACGAAGCAGCAGCAGCACCTCCTGCGAGACCTGTTCCGACAACAATAATATCAATGTGTCTTTTATTAGCAGGATTAACAAGGTTAATACTGTTTTTATGATTCGTCCACTTATCTTTAATAGGACCTTCTGGTATTTTAGAATCTAGTCTAGTCATGCTTCAAATAGATTAATGCGAAGAATTAATAAAATGAAAAATAGCAATAAAAATAAATCCTAAAGGAATTAATATTGCATATAATGTCCCCATTTTTTTTAATATTGGGGTGTATTTGTTCCTGTTGAATCCTACAGACTGAAATGACGATTGAAACCCGTGCATCAGATGAAGTGATAAGAAAACAAACGAAAATATATATAGAGCAACCCTCCATACATCTACAAATTTATGTTGTAACTCTTCATAATATCGAAAACCCTCCCCGTTAACTAACAAACCAGTCATGTCTCCTTCAATAAATTTCGTATTGATCTCTGGAATCCAAAAATCATAAAAATGTAATCCTAAAAAAAGCATAACAGTAACACCTGTTATAATCATATTTCTACTCACCCAGGAGGAATTTTCACCAGGTCTGCTCATCACATAGCCGACAGGTCTAGCCTGCTTATTTTTAAGGTCTAAATAAATCCCCATTGCTAAGTGAAAACACACACTAAAGATTAAAACGGGTTGCAATGCAAATTGCACCAATGGATTCGTTCCCATAAAATGCGACACCTCATTAAACATATCTGAACTAATAACAGATAGTGTGTTAATTGCTAAATGTTGCAATAAAAAAAACATTAAGAAAAATCCTGAAAGAGCCATTAATATTTTTCTTCCAACTGAAGATGACGAAAATCCTTTGCTCATAGCGTGCAATGTTTATTAAAATAAATAAGTTGTGCAAATGTAGAAATTGTATAAGATGATACAAGGTTTATCAGTGGTTTTTTTGGAGGTGGGGTTATTTAAAATCAAACAAGATATAAAAATGGCTTTTGTAAAGACCTAGACAATCTAAAAGAAATTAATTGTTGAATTTAGCAAAGACTTAAGAAAACTGTTGATATGAAGACATTGCTAAAAGAAGAAAACCAATTCTCCGAAGCCGCCTTTCAGGTGAAAACGCTTGAAAACACAAAAAAAGTTGAGTTTTCAGAAAAGTTAAGAGGAATTAATCTATTCCCTTTAAAGCCAACAGCAATTGAAATCCTCCAAATTAATTTAGGCAAATTATGCAATCAGGTCTGTGAGCATTGCCATGTTGATGCAGGGCCTGATAGAAAAGAAATAATGATAAAAGATGTGTTGTTGCAATGTTTAGAAGCGGCAAAAACCCCAACAATACATACGGTAGATTTAACTGGTGGCGCTCCAGAAATGAATCCTGATTTTAGATGGTTTGTTTCGGAAATGTCTCAACTTGGTAAAAAGGTAATAGTAAGAAGTAACTTGACTATTTTAACCTACAAGAAGTATTTAGACATTCCTCAATTTTATGCTGATAATAAAGTTACCGTAGTTTCTTCTATGCCCTGTTACTCTAAAGATAACGTAGATAAGCAGAGAGGAGATGGTGTTTTTGAAAGATCTATTCAGGCATTACAAAGATTAAATGAAGTTGGTTATGGAAAAGAAGGCTCTGGATTAGAGTTGGATTTAGTTTTTAACCCAGGAGGAGCTTCTTTACCTCCAGAACAAATAGCTTTAGAGCTAGATTATAAAAGAGAATTAAAGGTTCTTTTTAACATTGAGTTTAACAGTTTGTACACGATAACAAACTTGCCAATTAGTAGGTTTTTAGGTTTTCTTATAAAAGAAGGAAAGTATGAAGAGTATATGAACAAACTAATTGAATCTTTTAACCCTTCCGCTGCAGAAAGCGTTATGTGTAGAAATACAGTTTCTGTTGGTTGGGATGGCAAACTTTTTGATTGTGATTTTAATCAAATGTTAGAATTAGGAGTTGCATCAAAATCACAACACATTTCAAATTTTGATTCTGAAGAATTAAAAAACAGGAACATTATTTTAGGACAACATTGTTATGGATGTGCTGCTGGTTCAGGGTCTAGTTGTCAGGGGTCATTAGCTTAAACATGAAACATGAAAAAACAATTTATTATAATTTTCACACTAGCATTTACGTTTTCTGCGTGTGGTCAAGAGCATAAAACATTTAACGAAATGGCTTTAGAAATGTCTAAAGGTAATGCTCCAAAGATGGAGTCAACTTCATTAAATGAAGCGAACATTCCAAATACAATTTATTTAGATGCAAGAGAAAAAGAAGAGTTTGATGTGAGCCATATAAAGGGAGCAATCTTTGTTGGATATGATAATTTTGAGATTTCCAACCTTCCGGAACTTAAAGACGGAGCAACAATTATTGTGTATTGCTCGGTTGGTTATCGTAGTGAAAAAATTGCAGAAAAATTAATTAAAAGGGGCTATTCTCAAACCAAAAACTTGTACGGAGGAATATTTGATTGGATAAATAAGGGCTATTCTGTTTATGACAATAAAGGGAATGAAACTCTAAAAATCCATCCTTATATTGAGTCTTGGGGGAAGTGGCTAACTAAAGGGGAGAAGGTTTATGAGTAAAACATTACTAATAGTGTTTGTTAAAAACATCATTTTAGGAAAAGTAAAAACCCGTTTGGCTAAAACCATTGGAGACAAGATGGCTCTTGATGTTTATAAGCAGCTTGTAGATATTACTGAGGCTTGCTCTAAAAAAGTAGTCGCAGCAAAACATATTTATTTTTCGGATGTTGTGATAAATAGTTTGTTTGTAGAGGAATTAAAATTTGTGCAAGAAGGAGTTGATTTGGGCGAAAGAATGGAAAATGCTTTTAAAAAAGGGTTTGATGATGGGTTTGAAAAAATAATTTTAATCGGTTCGGATTTGCCGGATATTTCTCCTGACATTATTCACGAAGGATTTGACGCTTTAGAGCGCAACAAAGTTGTTTTTGGTCCTGCAGAAGATGGGGGTTACTATTTGGTGGGAATGAGTAAACCTCAGTTTTCTGTATTTCACAACAAAGAATGGAGCACAGAGGGATTGCTTGAAACAACATTAAAGGAGTTAGGAATACAAGATTTATGTTATTCTTTACTCCAAACCTTAAACGATATTGATACTTTTGAGGACTTAAAATCAAGCAAACTTTATTATGATGCGTAATTTTTTATATATAGTGATAACAATCCTTATTGCTTCTTGCTCTCCTCAGAAATTAACTTCAAGCAGCTCACCCTCTTCTGGGACAGAGATTAAAAATCTAGGCTCTAAAATATATGGGAAAGTTATCGTTAAGTCTGTTTCTAAAGGAACAACTGAAACACCTGTTTTGTATTTTGATACATACGGAGTGGAGTACTTTATAGATTTTTCTTCAAGCAAAGTAACTAAAGCTGAAATTAGTAAATTCGTGTATAAGGATATTGATGTTCTTGGAGAGATTAAAACGGAAGGATTTTCAACTACTCAATCTAAAACAAGAGAAGAGCAAGAGAATGGAGTAAAGCATAAAAGAAACACAATTGTTATTTATAAAATTTTAGATTAATGGGGTTCATAAATAGAATGAAATTCCCCATTTTGAAATAAATATTCTTTTTCTTCAATAAATAAATGTTCTTTTTCTTTAATGTCTTGCAAGTTTACAATGTCTGAATTTTTGGTATGAATAGAGCCTTTTGTTTGTCTTGCTAAATCTAAATACTGTACGTTTATTCTGTTTTCAGCACCACATAAAATCACATAAACAGGTTTTTTTATTTTATTGATGTATTTATAGTCTCGCATACTTTCCATATTGTCTGCAACTAAAACGATAGCATTTGCATCAGAATATTGTTTTAATCCTTCAATAATTGCTTCGATATCATTCTCCATATTTTCTCCACCACCAGAACCATTATTCATACATTTTGAGGCTGTGTTTATAACACTTTCTAATGATGCGTTTTTTGAAAGATAAACACCTTTTGTTTCTAAGGGTAATTTCTTTCGAGAAGGTTTTCTGTCACCATCATTAAAAAAAACAAAGTATTTAGCGCGGTTATTTTCCGTTTGTGCTTTTAGCCAAACAAAAACCTGAGCACTATACGGTGACATACTGCCTGTAACATCTGTAACTACAATAAAATTATTCCAGTCTTTATTTCTGCTAAAGCTGTTTAAAACGGTAGAATCTTTATACAAAGATTGGTTGTAAAAAAAGTCTGGAGGACTCGGAGGCGGAACTGTATCTGTGTACCAAACTGTATCATGAATATAGCCTTTGTTTGTGTTGTAATGTGTGTTAATATTGTATGCTTTGGGCAAAGTGTCGTTTTCAATACTGTCGGTTTTAACCAATGCAGCAACAAGTTCTTTTAAATAGTTGGATTCAGCCTTTAGGGTTGATTTTGTGGAGCTAGGTCGGAAAGTAACAATAAACCCGTGAAACATATTGTTTCCAGTTTCTCTAGAATTTGCCTTTGTTTGACTCGTTAGTTGAAACTCCCACAATCGATTTTCAAAAATAGTAGGAACTAGTTTGTTTAACTCTTTTAACCTGTTGTTATTTAGAGTTTTTTGATTGAAAGAACTTGATGTTCGATATTTAGTGTAGACGAGCTCTAGCTTTATAATTGCTTTTTCTGAAAGTTGTTTTTTCTGTTCAGGATTTAGAACAATTTTTTTAGCGAAGGGCATTGCAATATAAAGCTGATTTTCTTTTAATAAAGAAACATCTACCTCATTAACAAATACAGGCGCTGAATTTACTAGCTTTGGATAGCTTTGTGCGCAACAAAAATGTCCCCAAATACAAATGATTAGAAAATAAAAAAATCGCATTAAAACTGTTTGGTTATCTTTGCGAATATACAACTTTAAACAACCAATTACATTGCAAAAAGTCAAAGCAAAAAAACACCTCGGACAGCATTTTTTAACAGATTTAAGTATCGCTAGAAACATTGTGGAAAGTCTTTCTCAAACATCAAGTTATAAAAAAGTAGTTGAGGTAGGCCCAGGAATGGGAGTACTTACCCAATATTTAATTGAGAATGATGGCTATGAAACATTTCCTATAGATGTTGATAAAGAATCTATTGGTTATTTAGTTGAAAAATACCCTCAATTAAAAGGGAATATTATTTATGGCGATTTCCTAAAGATGGATTTAAATGATATTGCAGGTAAAGAGCCATTTGCGGTAATCGGTAACTTTCCATATAACATTTCAACCCAAATATTATTTAAAGTGCTGGATCACAAAGATCAAGTTCCAGAGGTAGTGGGTATGTTTCAAAAGGAAGTTGCAGAACGTTTTGCAGCAAATCCAGGTTCTAAAATATACGGAATTACAAGTGTTTTACTTCAGGCTTTTTATGATGTAGAATATTTATTTACCGTTGGTCCAGATGTATTTGATCCACCCCCAAAAGTGCAATCTGCCGTTATTCGCTTTGTCAGAAACAAAGAGTTAAAGCTTAATTGTGATGAGAAAAAGTTTAAACAAGTTGTTAAAACCGCATTTAATCAACGAAGAAAAATGATGAGAAAATCATTGAAAGGCTTGTTGAATGACTCTATTAAAGACAACGAAATTTTTATTAAACGACCAGAACAATTAAGTGTTGAGCAGTTTGTAGAAATCACTAATCTTATAGAAAAAACCTCTTAACATTAACTTAACATAGCCGTAAACGTGCCATAACACCTTGTTTACTATAACTATATATTTTTGTCAAAAATTAATTTTTAACAGAAATAAGGTAATATTAACTAAAAACCATGAAGAAGTTTAATTTATTATTAATACTGGCAATACTTACCATTGCTTCGGTTGCTCAGGACACAACAGACAATAAATTTGGAAAAGGATTTTACAACGTTGTTGCGAGAGATGGTTCTTACAGCATGAAGTTTGCGGCTAGGTTTCAATCGTTATATATTGGAGAGTGGAATGTAAATGATACCAAAGGTGTTGGAGCTGGATCATCACAGTTTTTGTTACGAAGAGCAAGGTTAAAGTTTGGAGGGTTTGCATTTAGTCCAAAAGTAGTATATAAGATCGAGCTTGGATTAACTAATAGAGATATTTCAGGAGCTTCATCACACACGAAAGGGGCTCCCAGAGTAATTTTAGATGCTGTTGTAAAGTGGAATTTCTATAAAAACTTTACCTTGTGGGCTGGGCAAACAAAGCTTCCAGGAAATAGAGAGCGTGTTATTTCTTCTGCAAACCTTCAGTTGGTTGATCGTTCTAAACTTAACTCTAATTTTAATATCGATAGAGATATGGGTGCACAATTACGTCACCATTTTAAATTAGGAAAGAACTTTACTGTTAGAGAAATGTTTTCCGTTTCTCAAGGAGAAGGGAGAAATATTACAGATAAAAACCTTGGTGGTTACCAATACACAAGTAGAATAGAAATTTTACCTTTTGGAAAATTTTCTAGTAAAGGAGATTATGTTGGGGGAGATATAAAAAGAGAAGAGAAACCAAAACTAGCTATTGGTGGTACGTATGATCTACACGATAGAGCTGTAAAGAATAAAAGTAATCAAGGAAGCTACATGGAACGTTTCGATAATACAGGAGATTTTGATGGCTATTTTGAAACAGACATTACAACTATTTTTGCTGATATGATGTTCAAATACAAGGGGTTTTCTTTAATGGGAGAATATGCTGTGAGAACAGCAGAGAAAGATAGCGTTGTTAATGCTAATGGAACAAAAACAGGAGATGTTGTTGCTGTTGGTTCAGGCATGAACTTCCAAATGGGTTATTTGTTTAAAAAGAACTGGGAAGTTGCAGGAAGATATACCTTAACAGAATGGGATAAGGTTGTAACAGGAAAAGAGGCACAAACACAATATACTTTAGGCGTTTCAAAATACTTTAAAGGGCATAAATTAAAAGTGCAGTCTGATATAACGTATAGCGAAACTGAAGGTAGCTTAGATAACGGTTTAATTTACAGATTACAATTTGATTTGCATTTTTAAGAAAGTTTAAATCAAAAAAGCCGAAGCATATTGCTTCGGCTTTTTTGATTACAAGTGTTTTTAAATAAAAGAAACGGTTCCTGTTTCTACATTGTAAATAGCACCAACAATTTTAATTTTAGCTTCTTTTTCTAAATCAGCTAAAATGCTACTTTTTGCCCTTACCTCTTTAATTGATTGGCGAACATTTTCAATCACAACATCTTCTATAGCCACTTTTTCAGTTGTTAATTTTACTGTTTCTATTGCAGGTTTTATTTTACGTAAAAGGGCTGTTATATTTCCTAATTCTACGTTTTCATAAGCAGCTGTAACTGCACCGCATTTGGTATGACCCAAAACAATTAATATTTTAGATCCTGCCACAGCACATCCGTATTCAATAGAACCTAAAATATCTTCATTAACAATATTTCCAGCTACTCGTACGCTAAAAATATCTCCGATTCCCTGATCAAAAACAAGCTCGGCAGGAACTCGTGAATCAATACAGCTTAGCACTACCGCAAAAGGGTACTGGCCTGAACTTGTTTCTTCAACAAGGTCGAGATGATTTCTTTGCGTTTTAAGGTTTTTTACGAAACGATCATTGCCTTCTTGTAATAATGTAAGAGCAGTTTCTGGGGTTAACTTTACTTGAAATTCTTTAGTATGTGTTTTCATATTAGTATTATTTAATAGTGTCGTTAATATTTTCTTTTATCCAAATTAAGGAATCTTTTTTTGTTTCAAAAAGCTGTTCTTTAGAAATAAGATCTGGAATTATCCCTAATTTTTCCATCATGTATTTTGGCTGATCCAAAAGACCAACTAGTAACACTTTTTTATTGTTAGAACAAATATCTATTAAAACATCTTCCATAGCAAAAACACCAGATTGATCCATGTAAGTTACCTCATCCATTTTCATGACAACAACTCTAGCTATATCTGGAATTTGTTTAGACATTGACTGAAAGTCACTCGTAGAACCAAAAAATAAAGGACCACTTATTTCTTTAATAGAAATTTCTTCCCTTAGTTTATTGGGAATACCCATTTCATCTGATAATTCTTTAAAGTTGATTAAAGGAGATATATTAGATCTTTGGAATGTTAAATCAGAAATTTCCTTCATAAATGTTAAAGAAGCTAGCACAAGCCCTATCCCAACAGCATAAACCAAATTCCAAACAGAAGAAAGAATTAAAACTACCAACATAATTAAAACTTCAGTTCGAGGAAGTTTTGGAATAGCTTTAAGCCCTTTCCAATCCATAACACCAATCCCAACCGTTACTAAAATTCCAGCTAAAACTGCTGCGGGTATTTGAGATGCAACAGGCCCAAGAAGTAGTAAGATAACTAATAAGAAAACACCAGCCATCATTCCAGACAGACTAGTTTTTCCTCCAGCTTTAATATTTACAACGGTTCTAATTGTGGCCCCTGCACCAGGAATTCCACCAAACAATGCCGCCACAGAATTTCCAATGCCCTGACCTATTAGTTCTTTATTTGGGTTGTGTTTTGTTTTAGTCATATTATCAGCAACAACCGATGTCAATAATGAATCTATTGCACCCAGTAATGCCAATGTTAGTGCAGTAAAAATGTAAGGAGTTATGCTTCCTAAACTAAACTCTGAAAATATACCAAAGTTAATCATTGGTAATCCGCTTGGTATTTCTTGAATTGGCATATATCCTAAGCGAAGAGCATAAGCAGCGCCAGAAACAACAAGTAGTGCAACTAGCGTGCTTGGAACGGCTGTAGTTATTTTTTTAAACCCGTAAATAATAAGGATCGTAGAAAGCGCTAAACACAGCTCTAGCCAATTTATGTTCTTTAGAGCTGTTGGCAAAACCTTAAGTGTACCTAGCACTCCTCCAGATTCTTTTCCTGCCAGAGTTTTAGATTCTCTTAATATTTGAGCTTCAGTGATGTTTCCTGCTCTAGTTATAGTTTCTTCAAAATCTTCTAAAACCAAAATACCTTCACTCTCTTCTTCTAAAAGAATTTTTTCTAAGATTACCTCCTCTGCGTGTAGTTTAAATTGATTTACATAATTTAAATCATCTTTAGGGTAATAACCAACAGTAGGAAGTATTTGAGTAATTAATATGATTACACCAATAGCCGTCATAAATCCAGAAACGACCGGACTTGGAATGTATTTGATGTAGGTTCCTAATTTTAAAAAACCTAAACCAATTTGCATTAGTCCCGCAAGTAAAAATATGATAAGTATACCAGGAAGTGCTTTTCCAATATCGCCATCATTTAAAGCTATAAACCCAGCTATTACAACCATACTTACGGCTGTCATTGGCGCTGTTGGGCCAGATATTTGAGTGTTGGTTCCGCCAAATAAAGCAGCAAAAAAACTAACAAATATTGCCCCGTAAAGCCCAGCACTTGGACCTAATCCAGAGCTAACACCAAAAGCTAAAGCTAAAGGAAGAGCGACTATTCCTGCGGTAAGTCCGCCAAAAATATCTCCTTTAAAATGTTTAAAATCGAATAAGTTTTTCATTGTAATATATTATATTTTTGCTGTTTCCAACAAAGAGGTTAGTAAGGATTGTTCGGTGTAAATTTATTTTTAAAACGAGCTCTTTTAAGCTAGTTCCGGAGGTGGGGTAACAATTGCTGAAACAATGTCGATAAAGCGTTTGCCACTAAAAGAATAAGCACAAACGTTACAATGTCTTTCAATTAAAGATGCTGTTTCTGATAATAGAGACTCTTCTAAACCATCAATATCTTTTTCTGATTTGCGTTCGTTTTTTTCTTCGTCTGTTTGTTTTTCGCAGCAAACAAGCTCACAATTAACATTATAAAAAGAAGAAATAACGGAAATAATAGTTGGTGCGGCTATTACAAGCAAAAGAGTTAACCCACCTATTTTAATAATTTTCATTTTTACAAATATACTAAGTATAGGTTAAGAGTAGTGTTAAAAAAACACAAAACTGATAAAGATCTATTCTAAGAGAAGAAGACTTAACAATTACTTAACATTGAATTTGTTTGAAAATAACAATACTGCAATATTTTTGTATCAAATTAAAATCGATAAAATGGAATTTGGATTTATAGATGCATTAAAATTAATTGGAGCACTTGGGTTTTTCATCTATGGGATGAAAATAATGAGTGAAGGCATTCAAAAAGCTGCTGGTAGTGGGTTAAGAAGAATTTTGAGTATGATGACAAAAAACCGTTACATGGGAGTGTTAACAGGATTTTTAGTTACATGTTTAGTTCAATCTTCATCTGCAAGTACTGTAATGGCAGTAAGTTTTGTTAATGCAGGATTACTTTCTTTAGTGGAGTCTGCAGGTATAATGTTAGGTGCAAATATTGGTACAACTATTACTGGCTGGTTAGTTGCTGTTTTAGGGTTTAAAGTTAATATTGCGGCAATGGCATTACCTCTTTTAGCTATTGGAGTTCCAATGTTATTTGTTAAAAAGAACAAAATAAAATACGTTGGAGAATTTATTGTTGGGTTTGCTATTTTATTTTGGGGTCTTTCAGAATTGAAACATGCAGTGCCAGATGTAAAAAATAATCCAGAGATTTTAAACTTTTTAGGAGCTTATGCAGATAGCGGTTTATTAAGCAATATCTTTTTCATATTTGTAGGAACGCTATTAACAATTGTTGTGCAATCCTCAAGCGCCTCCATGGCATTAACACAAACATTATGTTTTAGTGGTATTATTCCTTTTGAGGTTGCTGCCGCAATGATTTTAGGTGAAAATATAGGAACAACTATAACTGCAGAACTAGCTTCATTACCTGCCAATGTGCATGCAAAACGTTCGGCAAGAATACACTCAATGTTTAACCTTGTTGGAGTAAGTTGGGCGGTATTGTTAATTTCTTTTACTCCCGCTTTAGAGTTAGTTAGATATGTTGCAACAGACATGTTGGGAGTAGCAGATCCTTACACGGCAGACGGAGCGCCAGTGGGGCTAGCTATTTTCCATACAGCGTTTAACCTGGTAAATGTTTTAATTATGATCTGGTTTGTGCCATCACTAGTTAAGCTTGCGATTAGATCTGTAAAATCTAAAGGAGATATGGACGAAGAGTATCATTTAGAATATATCAGTACTGGAATTATGGCAACGCCAGAAATGTCAATTTTAGAAGCACAAAAAGAGGTTGCTAAATTTGGCGGAGTTGTTCAGAAAATGAATGGCTTTGTTAAAGATTTAATTACTGAGCAAGACAGTAAAGTAATTAGTAAGACATTAGCTAGAGTTAAAAAGTACGAAGACATTACAGATAGAATAGAACAAGATGTAGCTGATTATTTGGCTAAAATTTCTGAAGGGGAAATGAGTGAAAACTCTTCTCTTAAAATTAGAGGAATGCTAAGCATTGTTGGAGATCTAGAAAGAATGGGAGATATTTATTACCAAATATCTAAAGGGATTGAAAGAAAGGTTGAAAACAAAGTCTGGTTTACACCAGACCAGCGTAAAAACATTTTAGATATGTTTGATATGGTTGAGTCAGCTTTAATTACTATGAACGAAAATTTATCAGCTAGTTATAGTTCAGTTGGATTGGACAAAGCTAAAGAACTTGAAATGGCTTTAAATTTGTATAGAAAAGCATTAAGAAAAGAACATTATGTTAGTGTTGAAAAAGGAGAATATAATTTCCAAAGTGCTGCTATTTATTCGGACTTGTTTAACTCTTTAGAAAAAATAGGTGATCACGTTATTAACGTTACTGAAGGAATTACAGGAGAGCACTAGAACCTCATCAAAATAAAGTATTTAAAAGCACTCCAAATTGGGGTGCTTTTTTGTTTTAACTTTAAGTTAATATGACTTAACCATCTAATAACATAAGCATAAAGTGTGTTTTATGTTTTAACAGTTTTCTTGTCGTTTATTTGCCTTGAATTTAAAAACAATAGATATGAGAACAGTGGCTTTAGTTATCGCATTATTTAGTTTAACAGCTGTATTTGCAGGAAACAATAATGGAGACAAGCTTAAAAGCTTTTCAATAAGTGGAAAAGTAGTTGATAACAATGAAAGTTTAACAGGAGTAAAAATATTGTTAGACGGAAAAGAAACAGTTATATATACTGATTTTGACGGAAACTTTACAATTGAGAATGTATTATCAGGCGAGCACACACTCTCTTTTAGTTTAATTACTTACAACAACAAAGAAATTAAATTTAACCCTGCTAGCGATAATCGTTTAGAGGTTGAATTAGAGAATAAATAAGAACAAGAAAAACATTTTTTTTAAACTCCTGTAACCGCAGGAGTTTTTTTGTGGGTAATACTCACTAATAATTATTAAAACCAACTTAAAATGAAGCTGAAAGCAATATTATTTACATCAACATTATTATTAACGACTATTTTATTCGCTCAAAGAATCACTAAACAAAATGGTGTTTATGTAGATGATCAAGGAAAAAAATACTCAGGTGTGTACATCTCTTATTATCAAGACCAAGTAAAAGAAGCGGTTTATTCTATTAAGGATGGAGTTGAAAACGGATCGGTAGAGTTTTACTATTCTTCAACAGAAATTATGGAGCAAGGAAGCTTTAAGGGAGGGCTAAAACACGGAAAGTGGGTGCGCTGGTCAGTTAAAGGGAATAAGTTGGCAGAGGCCAATTATAACAAAGGTAAAAAAGATGGTCAATGGTTAATTTGGGATGAGCTAGGTATAAAACGTTATGAGATGTACTACACCAATGGCGCTAAATCTGGCACTTGGATGATGTGGGATGAGAAAGGACAAATTTCAAACAAGAAAGAGTATTAATTTGATTTTACCTGAGGCAGAGATTTCTAAAATGTCAGTTCGAGTGGAATTCAAAGTGCTAAATTTTGTTTAGCTTAGTAGTCAAACTTTGGGTTTTAACTTAATTCCTATTAAAACGTCAAAACAAAGTTTTGGCGGAGCTTATTAATTGCTTTACTGTTTCAAATTACTACCAACTGCCCTATAAAATATAGATGATGTTAGCGGCTTCTTTTAATTCAGAATAATTTCTGTTTGAGGGCCATCTATGCCATCTAAGCCATTCCCCCCATTTTTCCCGTTTACTCCAACAGAACCAGAAGCTCCACCATCTCTATATTTGCTAAGAATACCTGGGTTGATAATTCGCTCTCCACCTTTACCTCCGATACCACCTGAGCCTCCAACTCAGCCTTGTCCTTCCCGACCACCAAGGCCTTTACGACAATCGATTGTTATAATTTTTTGAAATGAAATTGATGCTGAATCAAGAGTAAGGGTAACTTTTCCACCATTCCCGCCATTTCCACCATCACCCCCAGAGCCTCCATCTTGACCTGTTTTCCCTTTCTGACCTAAAGCACCATCTTTTCCATTCCCTCCCTTTGTACCGTTAGCTCCATGGGCACCATCAGCACCATCAGCCCCTCTATTTATAATAGATAATGAACTTTCTTTTTCTGACATGTAAAAAGTTTCGGTTCTGTTTCGGCACATTATTTTAACCAAGTATAAGTCGCAATTAAATTTGTTGTAATAAGTTTTATCATGTATTTTCTGAACATTGATGTTAACATTCTCTGCATTTCCATTCGATATTTGATTATCAAAATTTAACGAGACCATCTCCTTATAATCAGGAATAATAGTTATCGTGTCTGCCAAGCTTAATTTTTTCTTTACAGCTATAATAACTTGTAAGCGCTTGTTTATTTTAAGGGGGTCTGTGCTGTCTAAATCAATTATATTGGTGCCATATCTTCTTGTGCCTCCATTAACTGTAATTTGATATTCTTTTAGTGATTTACTGGTTTTATTTTCCCAAATTGGTATTAAATAATTGGCAGAAGGATTAATCGGCTCTAACACAACTCCTTTGGTTGTAGTTATCTTTGGGTGTAAAACAATAGATTTACTCAGTAGTTCACTCCCATTTTTACTATAAGAACATTCAAATGATTTTATATTTTTCGAACTTATACAACTTGAAAGCAAGGAAACTATAAGTAGAGGTGCGGTGATTTTTTTATTTCCATATTTTCTTTGATTATCTATAGAATTGCTACTAACGGTTAATATAAGTTTCTTTACTGTTAATCAAAAATAATGTTAAGCTTTAAAAAATTCTTTTAAATATTGCCTGCATAAATGATTTTGGAGACACCGATAGTATAACCTTCAAATCCTCCAACAATGTAGACTCTTCATCTAGAAATCTAAATATAGTTTTAACATTCACTTTTTTAAACATAGATGCAAATACGGTTGAACCTTTTGCGTTATTATTAGCTAATACATCTAAAAAAAGTAGGTCGTAAAACCAGTATTTAGTTCTTTTTGAAAATTGAGCCAAATCATTTTCAGTTTTTAAAAAAGTAACTAACTTTTTCGTTTTCTTTGAAGTGTTATTAAATGTATAACCTGTACTTGCTTTAGTCCAACCACCGGCAGTACCAATATTTAAAATGCTTTTTGAGTTCAATTCTTCAAATTTAAAAGAGGTCATTGGTATAGCTCCATTCTCTTTTTCTACAACCTCAAAGTCTGTGATTTTTTTTTCTTTTAAATAATTCTTAATTGCATCTTCATATTCAGAATGTTTTAATAAGTCTTTTGAAAATAAAGTGTATTCAAATAGCGCTTTATTTTTATCGATTGGCAATACATACATGAAGCGGGTGTTGCCGTTCTGAGGGATATTGAAATCCATAAAACTAGCAATTGAATCATCAAAGCAGTCTGTTTTTGTTTTTATAAACCACCCCATAAAGTGCTGCTGCAGAACAGGGTATTTTTGTTGCGTTTCGTAAACTGTTTTATTTGGAATACTATTTAACAGCTTTAACCCAAAATAAGTTAATTTATTTGTAACAACTTTAACTCCCTTATCTACTTCTGCGTATGTTGTAACGCCGTCTTCAATAAAGGTGATATTGGGTTTTAGGTCAATACTTCTCCAAAGTTTATGATAAAACTTTTCGCTTCTAATCATTTTATAACTAAACGGTGTAATGGTGATTGTTTTCGAAAATGAATCACTTCCAAAATACACTTTAGGCCACGTTTTAGTTAATAAATCATCCCATTCCCCTATTCCTTCTTCCCAGTAACACCACGTTCGGTCGTTCCCTTTATCTTTTACCTGATCGATAATTAAAATTGCTTTATCATCAAAATAAATGTCTTGTGACATTCGATACGCAAGTAACAACCCTGAAGCGCCCGCTCCTAATATGATATAATCATATTGTTTCATCAAAAAATTAAAAAAGTGAAAAAGAAAAGCGTTACAGCAACAAGAATATGAATAGATAATTTCGTATTTGTTTTTAAAGATATTTGATGATATAAGTAATGTGCTATACTGCCTATAATAAACCAAGCAATATAATTTTTTAGGGGAATTATATTATTTTCAAATTGCCAAAAGTCAAACCTTGGTGCCGATACCTCAATAATGAGATCTAAAATCATCATAAGTAAACCTCCTAAAAAAGAACGGACTATGATGTTTTTATGAATGACCCTACTCAAATCAGCAGTAATAAATGTTAGCAAAGCCCAATTTACACAAATCATTAGTGGAACTCCCCAAATTTTAAAGCCTAAATTTTCTCCATATGAATAAGCCCCAAAAAGCAATCCATAATTAACACCTAAATATTCAGTTAACAAGCCTATGAAAAATGGTATAGAAAAAGCAATCAAAAACTTTTTAGATATATGCTCTAGATTCCAAATGATAAGAACTACATAAATCAATAAGTTTAATGGTGTTAATTTTAAAAACCAATCGGAATATGGAGATAAAATACCTAATATTCCAGAAATATTAAAGAGCCAAATAATTAAAATTGAAATAGCTATTTTGTTTTTTTCTATCATGTATTTTTTAAAATTAATTCAGAAACAATTTTCCCAGAAAGTAAACAAAGAGGAATTCCTCCTCCTGGATGAACACTTCCTCCACAAAAGTATAAATTTGAAATTTGTTGGCTAAAGTTTGGGTGTCTTAAAAATGCGGCAAACTTGTTATTACTAGAAGCTCCATATAACGCTCCTTGGTATGACATTGTTTTAGACTCTATTAACCGTGGATCCAAGATCATTTCAAATTCTATTAAATCTTTAATATTTACGGAAAGAGAAACGGAAAGCTTTCGAAGAACTTTATTTCTCGTTTTTTCTATAATATTATCCCAGTCCTGCCCAGTATTACTTGGAACATTAACCATGACAAACCAATTCTCGCAACCCTTAGGTGCATCAGCTTGATTTTCTTTTGAAGTAATATTCAGATAAACAGTAGGATCTTCATAGACATTATTTTTTTCAAAAATATGCTCAAATTCCTGTTTATAATCATCAGAAAAGAAAATATTATGTAAATCTAATGTTGGAAATTCTTTTTTTATCCCCCAGTAAAAAATTAATGCAGAACTAGACCTAGGCTGATTTAATATCTTTTCAGGAGCCTTTTGATCTTTAAGTAAAGTTCTATAAGTTGAAACTACATCACTATTAGAAATGATATAATCTGCTAAATAATCTTTGTTATTACAAAAAACTCCAACTGCTTTTTTGTTCTGAATAATTATTTTTTCAACTTTTGAATTAAATTGAAATTCAACACCTAAATCCAGTGCTAATTGATAAATACTTTTTGTAATAGAGTGCATACCCCCTTCTGGAAAAAAAGTGCCGTAATATTGCTCCAAGTGAGGAATCATAGACATAATGCCAGGTGTTTGATACGGAGATGAGCCATTGTAGGTTGCAAACCTATCAAAGAGCTGAACTAATTTGGGGTCATTAAAAGACTTCGCGTTATAGTCGTGTAAACTTGTATTAATATCTAAACTTCTTACTTTAAAAATAGCTTTTAAAGTATCTTTTGTAAGATAAGTAGATAATTTATGTAATGAATTCTCTAGAAATAATGAAGAGGTTAAGTCATACTTCTTTTTGCTTTTTTTAAAGTAATTTAAAATATCATCTTCTGAAACATCAAAAGTACTAGCTGCTTTTGATGCAAATTCCTTTTCTTCAGAGGCTGCCTGAAAAGTTGTACCGTCTTTGTAAAAATAATGACAAACAGTATCTTTTCGTTTATATGAAAAATAATCTTCAGGATTTTTATTTGAAACAGTAAATAATTCATCAACAAAGTGAGGCATTGTAAATAGAGAAGGTCCCATATCAAATCGATAACCCTGTTCTGAAAAGGCTGTCAGTTTCCCCCCTGGATATTCATTCATTTCAAATACAGACACCTGAAAACCAGAGTTTTGAAGCCGAATAGCCGAGGATAATCCTGCAATTCCAGCACCTATTACTATTGCTTTCTTTTTGTGAGTCTCCTTCTGAACAGTTTCAATTGCCATATTCTTATAGGATAAAATTTGTTTATGTAAATTTGATAAAAAGATTTGTAATATGTGTTTTGAAAAAAACATTTCCGCATTATTTTCATCCTTTAATCTTACTCATGCTCGATAGCGTGAACTCCTGGACATATTTTAGACCTTTCACTTTCTGGTCCTCGCATAAAGGTCCATGCATATAGGACTTGTTTTATTGTAGGGATTTCTAATAATGACTATCTTAGCACAATGCATAAACTTCATAATTGTCCTATTTGCAGCTCCTCCTATATTGGTTCTTTCATAAAACCAAAAGCTCAGATGCATTCTGATAATGAGTTGTTTAACTTTGATCAATGCACAGGGTGCCAGCTGGTTTTCTTGAACCCTAGAGTCCCTCTAGATCAACTAAAAAAATATTATACTTCCCATTACTTGCCATACAGGGGTTCTAAAGCCTGGGGTAAGTTTGAAAAAATGGTAGAGAATAGCCAGCAGAAATTAGATTTAAAGCGGGTGAAGCGGGCAAAAGAGTCTCATAACATATTGCCAAATTCGTTGGTGTTGGATATCGGTTGCGGCAAACCAAGTTTCTTAAAGGCTTGTAAGCAAGAGCTAAATTGTCAAACTTTGGGTATTGACTTTAGTAATGAGGGCTGGAAAGATGAATATGCAGATTTTGAGGGACTCGACTTGCGCGTAGCAGAAATTAAAGACCTCCCCAATATTCAGCCTGACGTAATTACCATGTGGCATTACTTAGAGCATGATTATTATCCATTTGAAAGTCTCAGTTATCTAAAGTCCATTGCGAAACCATCTACCACCCTGATAATTGAAATTCCAAATTTTGATTCATCGAGCAGAAAAAAATATGGTGAAAACTGGGCGGGTTGGCATACACCGCGTCATCTTTCTTTATTCTCTCCAGTTAACATAACATTACTGCTTCAAAAAAGTGGGTGGAAAGTTTCTGAACTTCATACATATGGCACCATGGACCCTTATTTGCTTCACTGGATGAGCAGAATGGAACAGAAAGGCGTCAAGTGGGATAAAAACATGGAAGATGAATTTTGGAAATTTGTAATTGGAATGATACTATTTGCTCCAAAAAAATGGATGCAGAAAAGATCTTCCCTTGGAATTATGACAATTATTGCAACTCCTCAATAGCTTCTAATGATAGAGGATATGAGGTTATTAAATGATCAGTAAATCTTTGCCTTCCCAAGTACCCGTAGACTTATAAGGCTGAAAACGAGCAAACAGTTCTTCTCTATACCAGTTGTTCTTTCGTGTTCTTTTAATTGCTTCTTGATGTTGTTTGCTTTTGTAGGCAAACTGTTTTACTGCTTCAAAATTTTTCCATAAGCTAAATGTGGCCATTTGAACTATTGGAATCTCTCCTACCCCTTTAGTATAGATTAACCCTTCATTTCCATCCAAACCTTGTTGTGAAGTCGGTACATATTTCCAAAAACGGAGAAGCCAATTCCACTTAATCGTAGCTCTAGTAATGACAGCAATTGGTAGGTCAGGATCTAAGTCTACTACCTTCTTAAAAGGGGTTTTTCCAATCCAGGTACCGCTTACCGAAATGTTTTTCATGTAAAGCGTAAATAATTCATCTGTATGGACCTCATATTGCTTCATCAAATCAGAAGAATTAAAAAAAGCATAGGCATCTTCTTCAGATTCCCACACTTGAAGAAGGCAATATACAGACCAGTCCGGTAAAGGATTAAAACCTCTCCCCTTACCACTTCCTAAAAGCCGATAAAAGGACAAGCCGCTTGTATTTGCTAAGCCTTTGTGCGCAAACTGCATCATTTTCAATCCCCAAAACTTATTGCGTAATGAAGTATGTTTAAAAAAAGAAATAGTAGTGATTTGCATATTCATCCTTTACTGTTAATCAAAGGTACAGATTTATCAGGACATGCAAGTAAAATAAAAAAGCCCCTGCGGTTACAGAGGGCTTACATTTTATTTAACTAACCTCCTTATTTATGGGAAAGGAAACCCTATCTATTTCTTATTGGAAAGTTAATGTCCAGCCAGAAGCCCAGTTAGTTCCATTTGCATCAAACGCTCCCATGTAAGTTACGTTATCATACCAAGTATCAGTTGAAGCAGTTCCTGTTCCTAAACTACTCGTTGGAATCGGACTTGTTGCTGTAATTCCAGCTGATGCAGTAATAATATTTGTTATGCTTGCATGTCCAGATAAATCTGTACCAGGATTAGTAAATGCAGAAACAATATTATCAACACTAATATTTGACAATACAATTCCATCTAATTTTAAATCTCCAGCATCTAATCTCGCTTTAGAATCTTCTCCTGAAGCTAAATCTTCAATGTCAATTCCTTTACCAAAATTGTGGAAGATTGAGTTGTGGTATTCCCCACCAGCATTATCTCTAAAAGTAATAGCTCTACTTGTTCCGTTTCCGATATAAGTATTATTGTATAACATTGGAGTAGCGTATGGCAAACCATCTTCTGGAGTAGTTCCTCCATCATGCTCACCACCTCTATCAGAATTAGGGTTTTGTATTGCTACCCAAAACTGACCTTTTCCTCTAAATCCTTGATCATAATCGTAAGAATCATCCAACACATTAGAAACTAAGATGTGTTTTAGATTAGGCGTTCCTCCAAAAAACTCAATTCCGTCATCTGCATTGGCAACAACTTCAATGTATTCAATTACAGTTCCAGCTCCTACTCCACCTAAAGTTAACCCGTTAATTTCATTTCCAGCACCAATGTCTGTTCCACCATGTCTAATAGAAATGTATTTTAACACACCAGAATTATCATTATCGCTAGTACCACCATAAGCACCTCTTGTTTCTGATGTTGGTATTCCTTCAATATTTTGACTGGTTGGCACTGTATTTAATCGGGCATCTCCCAATACAATTAAACCACCCCATTGTCCTGTTGTCGTTACCGAAACGGATCCGTCTAAAGGATCTGCCTCAAAAGTGAAAATTATTGGATTTGCTGCTGTTCCTACAGCATTTATAACTCCTCCTTTTGCAACAATTAAAGCAGAAGCGCTTGCTCCTGTCCCTGATTTTCCTTTTACAACTGTTCCTGCTTCAATCGTTAATATATCTCCAGAGTTTACAAAAACAAATCCGTCTAATAAGTAAACATTTTCTTTAGACCATGTTGTTGTTCCAGTATTGTCCGAAACTGTTATTGTTTGTCCTCCTGCGGCAGGTGGTGTTGTAACGTCAACCTTGTAAATACAAGACCCATCATCTTTCTCTGCTGCGGTATTAAAATTTTCTGCTGTAACATCTGTACAACCTTCTTTTTTAGAACAAGAAGTAAAAACACTTCCAATTCCAACGGTAATTGCCGTGATTAGTAATACGTTTTTCATTTTCATTTTTTCCATTTTTTTAGTTTTATAAATTTTATGATGCAAAGTAACGGTGGTATTATTACTTGATGATGAAAGGAATCTTATACTTGCTTTATGTTCATGTTAAGCCAATATTATTAGGAAAAGGATTTTTAAAAGATCTTAAATTTTAAATCCAATAATAATAAGGACTCAACAATAAATTAATGTTAAATTAACATCCTGAAAGAAAGGCTGAGCTACTTTTGTTAAAAAATGAAAACTATGAGTAAAGAAAAAATATTATTAGTTGATGATGAGCCAGACATCATAGAGTTTTTGGGTTATAACTTAACAAAAGAAGGGTATGATGTGACAACATCAACAAGTGGGAAAGAAGCTGTTGCGTTGGCAAAAAAAATAAAACCTGATTTAATATTGTTAGATGTTATGATGCCAGAGATGGATGGCATTGAGACTTGTCAGGAAATTAGAGGAATAGATGATATTAAAAATACCTTAATCGCTTTTTTAAGTGCTAGAGGGGAAGATTACTCTCAAGTTGCAGGATTAGATGCTGGAGCGGATGATTACATTACCAAACCTATTAAACCAAGATTATTGGCGAGTAGAGTTAAGGCAATTTTAAGAAGAAAATCAGGTGCAGAAGAGGTTAATGCAAATGAGCAAGAAGGAGATGTTAGAATTGACAGAGAAAAATATTTGGTTTATAAAGAAAGTCAAGAATTATCGTTTCCTAAAAAAGAATTTGAATTATTAGCACTACTAATCTCTAAGCCAGGTAAAGTATTTACTAGAGAAGTAATCTTAGAATCTGTTTGGGGAGGAGAAGTTGTTGTTGGTGATAGAACAATAGATGTTCACATTAGAAAGCTTCGTGAAAAACTAGGAGATCATTATATAAAAACAATTAAAGGAGTAGGTTATAAATTTATAGCTTAACATTTCTGTCCCCCCTGAACCTGTCTAAGGGCTGAAGAAGAATTCTTTTTATTAAAAGAAATCCTAAATTTGCTACGATGAAAGATTTAACACCCAATGGAATAGCTCTAAGAATAGCACTTTTGGTAGCAGTAGTAGTTACCCTGCTTGTTTTTGCATTAGAAGCTTTTAGCGGGAATGAAAATGCTTTAAACTTAGCTGTTTTCCCAGTTTCCTTTATTGCCTCATATATTGGTTTTAAAATAGCGGTAGACCGATTTATTTATAAAAAAATAAAGGTTATTTATCGAACGATTCATGACCTGAAATTAAAAAAAGTAGATGATTCAAAAGAATTTAGTTTAACTCAAATACAAATGGATGTTGAAGATTGGGATAAATTAAATAAAGAGGAAATAGACCGTTTAAAAGGGCTTGAAAACTACCGTAGAGAGTTTGTTGGCAACCTGTCGCACGAACTTAAAACCCCTATTTTTAACATTCAAGGATATTTGTTAACCCTTTTAGAAGGCGGATTACATGATCCTAAAATCAATGTAAATTATTTAGAGAGAGCAAGTAAGAGTGTTGATAGAATGATCTCTTTCATTGAAGATTTGGATGATATTTCAAAACTAGAATCAGGGATGATTGAGTTGGATGTTGAAAAAACAGATTTAGTAAAATTGATAAAAGAAGTGATTAGCTCATTAGAAGTTAAGGCGCAGAACTGTAATGTAAAACTGACATTTGTTGATTTGCCAACCAAGCCTATTTGGGTAAATATTGATAAAGATGGAATTAATCAAGTATTGGTTAATCTAATTGTAAACTCAATTAAATATGGAAAAGAAAATGGAGAAACATTAATTAAGCTGTTTGATATGGATCAGAATATGCTGATTGAAGTTGCAGATAATGGACAAGGTATTGAAAAACAACATTTATCACGCTTGTTTGAGCGTTTTTATAGAGTTGATAAAAGTAGAGCAAGATTAAGCGGTGGCACAGGACTTGGCTTGTCAATTGTTAAGCACATTATTGAGGCGCACAACCAAACCATTAATGTAAGAAGTACACCAGAAGTTGGCTCTACTTTCTCATTTACCTTAAAAAAGACTTAATTTCTTTCTTGTCCTGATCTTGTCAAAGAGCAGACGATACAAATTCATCATATTTTTCGCATCTTTGTATAATGCAAATTCAGCTATCCGTTGTAATAATTACATTTAATGAAGAGAAAAACATTGAAAGATGTTTGGCTTCTATAATGGATGTCGCGGATGAAATTGTTGTAGTCGATTCTTATTCTACCGATGAAACCAAACAGATTTGTTCAGCCAAAAATGTTCGATTTGTTGAGCATAAATTTGATGGCCATATTGAGCAAAAAAACTTTGCAATTACCCAAGCTAAAAACCAATTTGTACTTTCGTTAGATGCTGATGAAGCTTTAACAGAAGAGTTACAGCAAACAATACTTCAAATTAAAAATAATTGGCAAGCAGACGGATATAGCTTTAATCGGCTAACTAATTTCTGTGGAACTTGGATAAAACATTGCGGATGGTACCCCGATAAGAAATTACGTTTGTGGGATATTACCAAGGGCAAGTGGGGTGGAGACAATCCGCACGATAAAGTAATTATGGCTAAAGGAGTCTCAATTGAGCATATCAATTTAGACATTTTACATTACTCGTTTTATACGATAGAACAACACCTAAAGCAAATCGATTATTTTACTGATATCAGTTCAAAAACAGCTTTCGAAAAAGGAAAAACAAGCAATGGGTTTACGATTCTTTATAAATCTGCCTTTAAGTTTTTTAGAGATTATGTTTTGAAATTGGGGTTTTTAGATGGTTACCACGGGTATGTGTTGTGTAAAAACTCAGCTCACGCCAAACGCTTGAAGTATACGAAGTTGCGGGATCTAAATCGAAAAAAATAAGATGGGATCAACAAAAAATATCTGTTTTTTTAATACAACTTCCTTTTGGGGAGGCGGAGAAAAATGGCATTTTGAGGCTGCTCAAAAGATGTCAGAAACCAACAATAACACTTTTTTTATTTGTAATGGTAAAGGAGCGTTAGCTAAAAAATTAGAAGGATTGGAAGTTGTTCAACATCACGTTACTGCAAGTAATTTGAGTTTTTTGAATCCTTCTAAAATTAACATGTTGGTTCAGTTTTATAAAAAAAATAAGATTGACACGGTAATATTTAATAATCCCAAAGATTTAAAGTTGGGAGGAAGGGCTGCGAAAAAAGCAGGAGTAACAAAAATTGTTTACAGAAGAGGAATAGCAGTTGAGGTAAAGAAAAGTAAGTTGAACAAATATTTGTTTAGTGATGTAGTAACACACTTTGTTTTTAACTCAATAGCGACAAAAGCATTACTAGAGAAAAACTACAAGCGTATTATTCCCAAAAAAAAATCAGCTATTATTTACAATGCCATTGAGTTCCCAAAGGAATCCATCATCCTTGACTCATCGCCCACAACTCAATTTATTATTGGAAATGCTGGCCGATTGGTAGAGCAAAAAGCGCAACACTATTTAATAGATATTGCAGAAAAGTTAAATGAAAAGCAAGTGAATTTTAAAATTCAGATTGCAGGAGACGGTCCTTTATATGACGACTTAAAGAAGGCCATTTCTGATCGAAATTTAACTGATAAAATTGAACTACTCGGCTTCGTAGAAGATATGAGTACATTTATGAGTGGAGTAGATATTTTTGTTTCTACAGCTATTTGGGAAGGGTTTGGTTTTGTGCTCGCAGAAGCAATGGTGGCTAAAAAACCTGTATTGGCATTTGATATGAGTAGCAATCCTGAGCTGGTAAAAGATGGTGAAAACGGTTACTTAATTCCGCCTAAAAACATTGCGTTATTTGCTGATAAAATTGAGGCATTAATTAGTGATCAAGTTCTCCGAGAAAAAATAGGGAATGAAGCTTATCGCTTCGCAAAAATTAACTTTGAAACAGAGGTACAGTTTCAAAAGTTAATCCATTTTGTTGCTTAATCTTTGTGAAAAAACAGTGTAGAAGTTCTCTATCATTTAAACAAGCTTAAATTTTCATAAAAAAACCCGAACTTTATATGTTCGCAGTACAAGTTTTAAAAGTGTTTTGCGTTAAATAGTGTAATGAGTAATAACTATCAAATATTAATACAAAAGCTGGATGCTTTTATTCGGAAGTACTATAAAAACAGGCTTTTAAAGGGAGTTATATATAGTGTTGGTATGTTGTTGGCTTCGTTTATGTTGTTTACAACATTAGAGTATTTTGGGCAGTTTAGTACTACTGGAAGGACGATTTTGTTTTATACCTTTTTTGCAGTTACAGCTTATTTGTTAGGGAATTATGTGGTAATTCCACTTTCAAAATTATACAAGTTTGGCAAGGTGATTAACCATAATCAAGCAGCAGAAATTATTGGGAATCATTTTGACGAAGTAAAAGATAAGCTGATTAATGTTTTGCAATTAGACTATGTGGCAGCAAAGAATAGTAACACTTTATTAATTGCGAGTATCGATCAAAAATCCTTAGAATTAAAACCGGTTCCATTTACTGGAGCTATTGATTTTAATGAGAATAAAAAACACCTTTCGTATTTGTTTATCCCCTTATTGCTTCTGATTGGTGTTTCGGTTATTTCGCCAAATATTTTTACTGTAGGAACAGAAAGGTTGGTAAATCATAGTGTTTACATTGCTCCAGTAGCTCCGTTTAAAATGGAGGTTGTTAATAGTGAATTGTCTGTTTTAAAAAGCAAAGATTTTAGTTTAAATGTTGAAGTTACAGGAAATCAATTGCCTGATAAGCTTTATTTGGAACAGGGCGGTAATAAATATACGTTAAGTAAAACAGATAAACGAACCTACGCTTATACGTTTAAAAATGTTCAGCAAAACAAAGACTTTAAATTGTATGCTTCAGGATTTTATTCTGAGGAACATGAGTTGATCGTAATTCCAAATCCAATTCTAACCACCTTTACGGTAAGTCTTGAATATCCTAATTATTTAAATAAACCAACGGAAACATTAGAAAACACTGGAGATTTGGTTTTACCTGAGGGAACTCAAATTAAATGGAATATTGAGGCAATGGATGCTGATTATATATACTTTATTACGGGAGGAAATTCAGAACAGTTAAAAAGTGCAGGAACTCAATTTGTAGTCAATAAAACAGCAAACAAAAACGCGGTTTATGCTATTATTCCTTCCAATAGTTTTGTTGAGTTTGGTGATACCGTTCAATATTCATTACAGGTAATTGCGGATAAGTTTCCATCTATAAGTGTAACTGAAAAAAGAGATAGTAGCAATGATAATCGTTTTTATTTTAAAGGAGAAATAGCTGATGATTATGGTTTCTCAGGATTGAGTTTTAATTACAAAGTGTTAAGTGATCGAGATTCTTTGTCAACCGAAAATAAATGGGTTAACGTAAAAGTTCCTTTCAATGCAGTAATTGTTGCAGATGACTTTTTTCATTTTTGGAATTTAGAAGAGTTAAACATTCTTCCTGGGGACGAAATAGGGTATTATTTCGAGGTTTGGGATAATGATGGTGTCAATGGGCGAAAATCTGCAAAAACGAGCTTAAAAACGTTTAA
>JASJIW010000035.1:0-3483 GCA_037624665.1 Flavobacteriales bacterium | reverse complement strand
TACTAGTTCAATGAATAACTTACAATAACTCTTATACTCAGGGTTATTTGGAACCATACTCATGTCAACTCCCGCATTAATTGCAGTTGCAATAGCATCCTTTAAGGTAGAATCAGTTTGTGCCATCTTATGCAAATTAATAAGGTCTTCCCAATCTGAAACAGTAAAACCAGTAAAACCCCATTTATCTTTTAGAATATCAGTAAGAAGATATTTATTTGCATGCCCAGGAATACCATTTACTTCACCGCTATTAATCATTACTGTTAATGCTCCAGCATCAATAGCTTCCTTAAAAGTAGGGAGATGGAGTTCTTCCAAAGATCTATTTGGAATAAGAGCAGGTGTTCTATCTCTACCACTAGATGGTACACTATAACCTACAAAATGCTTAACACATGCTGCAACATGGTATTTATCAATATTAGTACTTCCTTGGTATCCCCTTATAATAGATTTACCCATAGTTTTAGCTAGATAAACATCCTCTCCTAAGGTTTCAAAAAACCTAGACCAAATCGGATTTCTACCTAAATCTAATACAGGGGAAAAATTCCAAGGAACCCCAGAAGCCCTAGTTTCATATGCAGTAATTTCAGCCATAATACGAGCATGAGAGGTATCCCAAGTTGCAGCTAACCCAATTTCTTGAGGAAACAACGTACTGTTTTTAATATAAGTTGCTCCGTGTATAGCATCTACACCATAAATAATGGGAATTTTATGATTTGTATTTAAAGCTGTCGATTGAATAATGTCAATAATATTATTCCATTTTTCTAAACTAAAAGTATGATTAGAAACATTTAATATTGATCCTACATTATAATCGATTAATGCAATATTTAATTTTTTTTGATCAATTTCGTGAGGCTCTAAAAGAACACCTAAAGTATCCTTCTTTAATATTGCATCTAATGTTATTTGACAGGTTTGCCCTACTTTTTCTTCAAGAGTAAGAGTCTCTATCAAGCTATCAATTCTTAATTCAATATTATTATCTAAAGAAAATGAATTCCTTTCAACATTAGTATTAGATTCTTTATTTTGAAATAAAAAAAATACAACAAGAAGTACAATTCCTATGGCTGTTAATTTAAATATCCTATTTTTCATAATATACTATTTCTAAACTTTACTAAATATTCTTTTTGTCTTTTCTGCAAAGAAAACTAGATACAAGAAACAAATAATACAAATAAAATAAGATTCGTGTATACCAATAACATCTGCTAATTTACCCTGAATTGGAGGTATTATTGCCCCCCCTAAAATCATCATAACTAAGAAGGAGGATCCTTGAGAAGTGTATTTCCCTAAACCCTTTATGCTTAATGAAAATATTGAAGGCCACATTATTGAACAAAATAAACCTCCACTTAAAAAAGAAAATATAGCAATACTTCCTGTAGTAAACAGTCCTAAGGTCATAGCGGCCGCTCCTAATAAACCAAAAATCTTTAATGTTAATGATGGTTGATCTTTACCTAAGAAGAATCCTGCAATCTGAATTGCTACACACACTCCAAATGCAAGAAGATGTTGTACTTCAAATCCAGATATTGAATTCACAAATAAGAGTACTCCAAAAGCAATATATGGAACGATAATATACAGCCATTTCTTTAGCCCTTCTGAAGGACTAAATACGGCAATAGCTCCCGTCCATCTTCCAATCATAAGGCCACCCCAATACATTGAAATATATGGTGCAATTTCACTATCATTTAAAGATCCAAAATCAGGCATTTTTAATAACTCCCCTAGATTACTCTGAATAGAAACCTCAACCCCAACATATGTGAAAATTGCTAGCATACCTAATACTAATTGCGGATACTGCATAGCGCCCCACCCTTCAGATTCTTTTTTTGCTAAAACATTTGAAATAATCAATCCACCTACAACTACAATAAGGCCAAAAATTGATAAATTAAGTATTAATGAGTTTGATTCATCACTTAAAGATTCTCCATTAGGTAAGTCAAGATATTGCTTGAAAATAAAATAAAAGATAACAACTAATAGGAGTGTGATTGAAATTAATGACGTCATGGCTTTTTTCGCTCCTAAAAATTCAGAATCTGTTTTTCCATCAGGGAGTTTTTTTGAGAAGAAAAACAATGTTGCTGCTGCTAAAAACAGAATCCCTACTGCAGTATATAAGTATTGTACAGCATCAAGCGTTATACTTCCACTTTTAATTTCATCTCCAATATTAATATTGGCACTAGCAGCAGTTCCAAATAAAGCTAAAGAAACAACAATTGGTCCTATAGCGGTACCAAATGAGTTTACACCACCAGCTAAATTTAATCTATGTGATCCTTTTTCAGGATCTCCTAATGATATAGCAAATGGGTTTGCTGCAGTTTGTTGCAATGAGAAACCAAGGGCAACAATAAAAAGTGCACCTAAGATATATGTGAATGTAGAAGAATCACCTTGCTGAGCACCATTCACAGCTAGCACCATTGCACCTGCACCCAGCGCAGATAACAAAAGGCCTTTTACTATACTGCTCTTCAAACCCCATGAGTTCAGAATATCCCTCTTTTTCACGCTTGAGAATATAAATAGCAGTAATGCCCCAATATAATATGCTCCGTAAAATGCAAAATCAATCAGTTGGCTTTGAAATTGATCAAGGCTAAAATACGTTTTACAAAATGGTATAAAAACACCATTACTTGCCGCAATAAATCCCCAAAAGAAAAATACTGTTACTAGAGTATATAATGCTTGTTTGTGATTCTTATTCTCAGTCATAATTTTATTAGTTATTAATTATTTATAATTATCTTTTCATGTCTTTTTAATCCTACCTTATTTTCTAACTCAAGCAAATAAATACCATTATATAAATCACTTACATCTATTCTTTTAGCTGAAGCATTATCTCTTTCTAAAAGCAATTTACCTTCAAAATTATATAATTTAAGATTAGTAAATTCCTGACTATTAACAGAAAAATAATTACTTACTGGATTAGGAAAAGCTATGGTATTATCTTTACTTACAACATTTACACTTGTTAAATTTTCTTGATATACTCTAACATAATCAATTTCCATTTGATTTGGAAATACTGTATTAGAATTTGGTCCAGCTTGAGTAATAGCTAAATTAATCATTATATACCATTCATTAGCGTTAAAAGGCCAAGCACTTTGGGATGGTATAGACCAGTAACTTGATGGATTTAAAGAAAATAGTTCTATTTCATCAACATACCAAGTAATAGTATCCTCTTTCCAAATTACCGAGTAAGTATGGAAATCATCAGCATATGATCCTGATGAAATATAACTAGAAGAAGTCTCGTAAAAATGTGTAGATTGTGAATAAGGACAAGTTCCAAGATGCGCAGCTCCACTAGTGCTATTTGTTAAATAATCATTTCCCCATTGTTCCATAATATCTATTTCTCCATCGCAAGGCCAACTCCCATTACTAGGCAACATCCAAAATGCAGGCCAAAAA
>JASJIW010000034.1:0-19426 GCA_037624665.1 Flavobacteriales bacterium | reverse complement strand
TGGATTGAATGGAAGAAGTATCAAAAGGGAACTTTCCATCTTGAGAATCAAGATCTAAGGAACTATCTCCATCACATTGCTTGGCAATAGAAACAGCATTGGCAACAGGTCTAGGCTCTATATAAAGAGTCGCTACTTGTTCGTAACCTAAGCATTCAAAAGTACTTACATCAATGTTAACAATTCTAGCCCATATAGGTTGAGTAATAGGAGTTGTATTGGTGAAATCAGATTCAACATCTACAGGGTTTTCTCCACTTAATGCATCTTCTGATTTTGTGTGAAGAGAAACTCTAATATTTTGAGCAGAAAATTTAGCATTTGAAGCAATAAGTTTTTGTTTCACTTCTTTTAAAACATCACTACTAAAAGTAGCTATGCCATCTTGATTAAGTGCAGGAGAATCTTCACAAAGTGCATAAAATGTATTGTTGTCCTCCATAAAGGTTTTGGATATTTGACTTGCAGCAACAGTGATGTCAATTTGTGAGGATCTATAGCAATTATTTGTTGTAATAATTTTTACATAAACAGAATCGTTGAAAGGATCGTTCTGAAATTTTGTGGGATCAGCAATTAAAGAGTCTACATTGAAATCAGCAGCTGTGTAGTACTCAAAAGTTTCATTTTTATAATCTGAAGAAATAATCAATTGAGACTCTATTAAATTATGTATTGAAACTCCATCATTATCGTCATCGTCGTCACATTGTTCAATTTTAATCAATGGATTTATAATAATTGGTAATGGAGCTACTTCAATATTAAAGTTAGTACTAGCTCTAAAACAACCTAAATTATTGTTCAAAACTCTGATATATATTTTTTCTCCACCAGCTGTGGTGTTGGTGTAAGGAGAGCTTAATCCATTGCTCGAAATATCATCTGCATCTGCTTGACTAATGTGATATGTAACTGTAAAACCCTGTGCACTTTGATTCCCAAGAATAGTTGCTGTTTGAGAAGCTAAATTAAACGAAGAAATGATACCATCTTTATCATCTCCAACAGAGTTGTCATCACACTTTATGATAGTATTTACAGTATTTGCTACTGGGAGATTATTAATTTTTATATCAAAAGAGTTTTCTGTGTTTATACATTGAGTAGTATTGTTTAAAACTCTTATAAATATTTTTTCTCCATCTTTTGTACTATTAGTATAAGGAGATATCAGTCCTGATTTAGTTATGTCATCAGCATCTTCTTTTGTTAAATGATAAGAAACTGTAAAATCATCTAATGATTGACTTTCACCTAGTATTGATGGATTAAGACTCTCTAAGTTAATCGTTTGAATAAAACCATTTGTATCGTCTCCATCTGATTTATCATCACAAAAAATCAAATCATTTACTGAATTAGAAATTGGGTTAGGATTAACTGTTACTGTATATTCTGTCCTACATAATACATCATTAATTGTTACTTCCAAAAAGTAAACTGTTGTTTTTGTTGGTGTAACTGTTAAACTACTACTAGTTTCATCAAAAGTTTCAAATTCTGTTTTATCATCATTGGTGTATTTTCCCCAAACAACAGACGTGGTTCCGTTAAATTCAAAAACTGGCCATGAATTTCCGCTTTCTTGAACGTTTGTCATGTCGTTCCACTTTTTTGCAACTCCTCCAAAATCAAATTGACCATAATTTTCTTCGCCATCTTCAACATTGTTTGTAATACAACAATCGTTAGGTTCACTAGAGGACCAATTAGCAAGTTCATCAGTAAGAGGACGTCCATCTAACCAATACCAGCCTTTATCTGTTTTATTGTCAGGGTTTAACTCTTCTGTATTGTATTGTTTTAAACCTAACCAAAAATGATTATTAGGTGAGGAACCAGCATTTGCAAAACCTAGTTCAGCAAGCTTGTCATAAACTGCGTCTTCTTCTTCTTTTTTATTAATTTGATACATGGAAGCGCCGGATCCATAACTTTGAATTAAATCATAAGCATCTTCCCAGGCCATCGCTTCTTGTTTTAAAAAATAATTAGAACCCTCATATGTTAAAAATAAATCTAATTCGGGATGATCTTTTATAAAGTCTTGGGCAGTTTGTGGAACTCCTGTAACTGAAATCGTTGTTGATTCACTTAGACAAACTGCCTGTTTTGTTGAAGATAAAGTAGGGTTAGAAATAAAAGCTTTTGTTTCTGTTCTTGATGTACTTATACATCCATTGCTATTTGTTACTTGAGCATAATATTTTTTTTCATGAACCAAAAGTGTAGATGAGTCAAGAGCATCGCCACCAGTTTCTTCTTCATACCAACCGATTGTCAGAGTGGCATCAGCATCATTAATTGTTAAATCTGATACTTTGGCTTGGTTGGATTCATCAAAACAATAAATTTGAATAGGATCTATAATTGGTTTAGATGGAGTTGCTATTACATTTAATACCGCTTCATTGGAATCGATTCCACACAAAAATTCGTTAGTTGAAACATTAACTCTAAATTTATTTCCATTCATCCCTTGATTAATAGATAAAATTTCTAATTTATTTGTTGTAGCTCCTGAATAAGTTGCATCATCAATAACATCATTCCATATTGTATTATCAACGTCGTAAAATTGCCATTTATACGTTACGATAGATTCTGCAGGATTAGGGTTCCCTGTTGTTACTTCAAAACTTGCATTACTACTTTCACACTCATTTGCTGTAGATGGTTGATTTGTTATAGATATTGCTGTTCCAGATTTTTGAAACAAGTATTTTTCTTCAGCAATATCTTTTAATGGATCAGGGTAGCTATGGTCTTTATATTTCCCTCTTTCATCAATTTTATTATTATCAAAAGTGGGAAGACCGGTACCTAAAATACCATCTCCGTCAGGGTCTAGTTTTTCAAAACCAGCTTCTGTGAGATCGTTACAAGTATCGTTGTCGCTATCTAAATCGTAAAAATCGTAAAGAAAAGTACTATCTAAGTCTGTATTGAGACTGTAATCAATAGTTTCAATAAATCCTGAATACGAAGACGTAGCATCTTTATTTATATTTCTATGTATAAACGTTATAGACTTGCAATCGGAAGCAAAAAATTCATAAGGGGATTCACCCGATGGATTAGGATTTGTTTTAAAATGTATTTCAGAACTGGTAAATGAAGTAACTCCAGTTTCATATGCTCCATCAAAATTTGTATCTATCAACAGTCTATCGTCTGGATCCCAGACAGTTATATTTTTATTTTCAGGAAGAACTCTCCATATAAAACTTTCACCGTCTATTCTATCATGAAATACATTAGGATTTTTTGTTGCATGAAAGAACAGAAGTTCTTCTTGTTCTTGTGAAGCTTGCGAAGTAGCACTAATCGTATATGTATTAGTTCCAGATTCTGCTGCTGTTACATCTGATTTAAAAATCCCAGTAGCTGTTCCTGTGAAAGTATTGGTAACAGGGTCTAACGTACTTACTTTAGATAATTCCCCGCTTAATGTTACAGTATTAGTTTTTCCGTTTTTCAGAGAAAAAGTTGGACTTACTAAATCGTTAATATTCAATATACCATTCCCCAATGACTCAACAGAATTTAATATTCCATCATTATCGTTATCTAAATCTAAATTATCTACAATTCCATCGTCATCATAATCAGTTGGGCATACACTAATAGGTATATCACTTGATTTATATATTTTCCCAGTACAAGTAATTGTACCCCTGACAGCATAAGTTCCTATTTCTGTGGGTTTATAAGTAGTATTGGTTTCTCCATCAATATCAGTATAAGTTTCAGTTCCAGGATTTTTTTTAATCCATTGTAATGTGTCATAGCTACCGGAATTACTAATCTCAAAGGTAACATTAGAAACTCCCTCAGAAGAAATACACGAACCAAGAGCAGAAGCAACTAAGTTCAAAGAAACATTAGGATTGGAAGGGAATCCGGCATAAAAACTTCCAGATGTTGCTGCTCCATTTTGATTGTAATATGCAGCATATAGTTCATCAGAACTGCTTACACTTACATTTTCTGACAAGCCTGTCACTTTATATGTCACATACTCATTTTTTCCAGTTACTGTTGAAGGTCCATTCACTGTTACTCCATCAGGCTGACTACCAATATCAGTATTGTTTATTAGTACAGTTGCAGTTCCCTTGGTTACAATAGTTATTCCTCCTGTAAGGGTATTGTCTCCAATTTCATCAATAAATGCAATATTATTTACATCTCCTCTACTTTCACAGCTCAAAGGAGGAACAAAGAACATTCCCTGATTAGCTTCACTCGCACCTCCAATACCCTGATATGCAAAAACATCTTGTGATGAAGAAACAAACATGTTTCCATCTGTAAATTTATCACCCTCAATAATGAAATAATCTCCTTTATTAATAGTGGCTTCTGTAGATTCCTCGTTGATTTTAATATCAGTGTTGTCATAATGGGCAACTATTAAAACATTTTCATAAGAATTATCCCCTTCTCCCTTAACAAATATATATTCTTTACCAACCTTATCAAGACCAACTATTTGATCAATTCCATAATCTCTAGCTCCTCCATTTCCAAAACTTCCATTTGCAGATCCAGAATTCACTACCACGGGCTTGTCTGAGCTAACTAATGCACCAATCAGTCCATCTCTATTAGCATTAGAATCTGGGACTTTCAAGGCAACTGTATAACTTTCTCCTCTGTTAAGTATAATGTTCTCAATAGGAAACTGTCCTGAGTAATTCTGAATAACTAGTCCAGCAATATTATTACTAGATAAATTAACAGTTGTTTGATCTTCAGTTGCCATTACAGAAAAGAAATTCATGTAATTATTTCCTGGATTTCCTTTATTATCATAGGTTCCAATTCTAAAAATTTTCCCCGGCGCATTTTCTCCTTTACTTACCAAAGCTCCTGCTTGAGCATTTCCACCAGCATTCATTCTAATAGATACATATATTACATCTTGAGATTCTATAATATACCCCTTGTCGTTAGTTACAGTACTAGTAGTTGCAGGATCTTGGAATAATTGCGAATACCCATCAGTTGCTATTTGAATTTTTTTTGGATTAGCATTGTTAACTATGTATGAAATTTCTTGATCTGCGGTTCCTCCGACAGGCTTGATTTTAAAAGATACATCTCCGTTAATTGGTGTTGAGATGTAAAACCATTGATCTAATGGGTCAGCATTGGATGGGCCACTAGTTAGTGGTGGGATGTAATGTACTTTGCTTAGCTGAGCGAAACCATTAAATCCAATAACTAATAAAAAAAAGAAAACAAGTATTTTTTTAACCACAGTATAGTTTCTAATAAGACTAATTACAAATATAAAAGTTTAATCTATTTTTTATAACTTATATAAATTAAATAAATCAAAATATCATGTCAAATAGATCGATCAATTACATTAGATACCCTTTAATATTAATCAGTATAGCTCTTTGTGTTTCAGGTATAAGGTGGTTAATCAGTTCTGAACCTTGGATTCTTGATCAAGTTGCTAACGAGGAGCGATTACAGATGACTTTTGTTGACCTTTTTTTAATTGAGGGAAATTCCACATTGAGTCTTTACCTTACTCAGATCTATAGATTTTTGGGGTTATATGTATTAGGAATAGGATTCTTATTACTATCATTTACATCCAATAAGTTTTTAGAAATATTTTTTGTAAGACAACGATTTTTAATAGTACTTGGAATTTTACTAGTTTCAAATTTAGTTTTAGCCTATGTATGGATACCTTCCTCTCATTTTATATACGTAATGTGGGGGGCAATAGGCTTATATTGCTTTAGTCTTTACAAACATATTAAAAGTTAGTAGTTGTATTTTTGAATTAACTCCTTAGTTAATCTTATACCTTCTTTTTCTGAAAGTTTGTTTCCTTCATATTCAATTCCTAAGAATCCCTCGTATCCAAATTCTTCAACAATACTCATCATTTGTCTAAAGTCGATTGTCGTTTCTTCACCCTTGTCATTGAAATCATATGATTTTGCGCTCACAGCTTTTGCATAAGGCATAAGGTCTCTCATTCCTTGGTATTTATCGTATTCAACCTCACATGGCCCATCATAAAGAGAATTATTTTTTCTTTTAATACAAAAATTACCAAAATCAGGTAAAGTTCCACAGTTTTCCAAATTCACATTTTCAATAACTTCTGCTAACGCTTTTCCATTAGAGCTGTGACTGCCATGGTTTTCAACAATTATATTAATATTAGAATTACTAGCAAATTCACTTAACTTGGTTAGACCAATAACAGAATTTTTTTTCCATTTTTCTAATTCACTTTCACCCTCCAAATTGACTCTAACTGAATGACACCCCAATTCATAGGCCATTTCAACCCATTTCTTGTGTTTCTCCACAGATTCAATAATTTGGTTAGCATTGCTAGATGACAAATCACCCTCATCGTCCACCATAATTAAAAGATTTTTTATGTTGTACTCTTCAGAATTACTAGTCAATTCCTTAGTTAATTTAGATATAGTCATTTTTTCCAGTTCTGGTCGGTACAGAGTAGATACATATTCAATTGCATCAAAACCTAACTCTTTTGCTTGAAAAGCAAAATCTTTGGGATTCAAAGTTTTCTCAATTTTAATCATTTTGTTCAGTGACCATTGTGCAAGTGAAATTCCAAATTTATTCTTTTTTTTATGGTTGTTACATGAATATGCACTGGAAAGAATAACTCCAGAGGATGCAGAAGTAAATAGTTTATTGAATTGTCTTCTTTTCATTTTATAGTATTTCTTCTTTAATTTTTTTTCTGTTGTCCTCAGAATTCGTATCAATTAATTTATTGTAAGGATCAATTCCAACCTCAATAGGTTCGTTGTCTGTTATTATTGAAATCTTATTGTGTATTGAGTTTATTTTGTGTTTTTTAAGGTATAATTCCACTTCTTTATCTTCATTGTCTTTACCAAAAATACCGACATCAATATAGTCAGATAAATACACGGAATAATCAGGTTTTTTCATTTTTTCATTTTTGTAAGAAATGGAATCTCTTTTCTCATTTCCATAGAAAATTTTACCTTTTTCATCATTTCGGTATTTACTAACCTTAAATTCAATATCAACTTGGTATTTTCCATTTTCTAATTTTTTGGACTCTGTTGATACTATTCTATTTTGATATAACGTTATTGTTTCAAACATATCTTTAATTATATAGCTTAGAGAGTCCGGAACAACTTCCTTAACATGATTTACAAGATCTATTGATGTGGTATAGGGAGGTTCCTGAAACGCTACTTTATTCACATATTTACCTAGGGCTTTATTTAATTTTTTCTCACCTATATAGTCACTTAAAGCATAAAAAATTAATGAACCTTTTTGATAATGTATATATCCCTGTCCATCATTATACATAAGAGCGTTCTCTCTTTTACTTTCAAAAGTTCTTTGAGTTAAATAGGTGTCTAAAGATCTTTTAAGAAATTTTCGCATTTTACTTTTACCATTAATTTCTTCAATTACTTTTAAGGAAACATATTCTGATAAACTTTCAGAAAGTACTGTAGCTCCTAATACATCAGCTCCAATAACCTGATGAGCCCACCATTGGTGTGCAACTTCATGAACAGATACAAAAAAGGCATAATCATTGCCACCTTCCTCAGAGTCATCCACGTCAGCAATAAAACCAATACTTTCTGAGAAAGGAATAGTATTTGGAAAAGATTGAGCAAATCCCCCTGCAGTTTTGGGAAATTCTATTATTCTTAATTGTTTGTGTTGGTATGGGCTGAAATTTTCGGAACAGTAGTCCAATGAAGCTTTCATTCCCTTAATCATTCTGTCTAAGTTGTACTCATGACCTTTATGATAATAAACTTCTAAATTTACATCATTCCATTTGTCTTTCAATACTTCATATTTTGCAGAATTAAAGGCGTAAAAATTTAATATTTTACTATCCATTTTATAGTGAAAATATCTTCTATCTCCCTCAATCCATTCTTTTTGCAAGTAGCCAGGAGCTATTGCAATTTGGTCCTTTGATGTACTGACGGTAGCTTCAAAATCTATCCAATCCGCATCTTTAGCTATATATGTATTTCCAAGTGCGGTAGAATCTGAAGGATGAGATTTTAATTTGTTTGGTGGTAAATCATATTTTTTTCTTGTTTTATCATCTGATAATTCTCCTAGTGAATAACCTAGGGATGGAAAAATACTGTTATTTATAAAAGTACCATTAGAAATAACACTAGAGTTATTTCTTAAAATAGTATTTGGTTTGTTTTTTACTGTAAATAACAATTTAAGACTGTCACCTGGAAACAGTGGAGTTTTTAATTTATGTATATCAAAATTATATATAGTATCTTCTGAAACAAGATCTGTTTCTTTATCAAATTTAAATGTACTAATTAAGCTGTTGTGATCTAGAAAAATACTATCAATTTCTTCACTTGTTTTATTTATCATTACATACTCTCCAGATGCGATAACATCTCTTGAAGATGGGAATATATCTACATTTACATTAACAGAAACAATTCTAGGTTGTGCATAAGATTCATATTTTTTGTATTTCTTTTCTCCTTCAACGGTAATGATCTCACTCTCTTTTTGTGTTGTTCTTTTATTTGATACATTATTTTCATAGTAGATGTATCCACCAATTGAAATAAATATTAGAGTAAAAAATGTAATGAAAAAAGGATATTTTCCCTTAAACCTTGATTTTGCAATAGTTATTTTTTCATTAAAATTACTAGGTAATCCTCTTACATAAAACAATGCAGTTAGTATACAAAATACAAGACCAAGTGAAAGCCAATATATTTTGTAAATAAAATATTTGTTAATTGTTTCCCCATAACCATTCATATCAGAGTATGAGTAGCCTGGACCCTGGTTGTATTTGAAAATGGATTGCTCAACCCCAGCCAAACTCATCAGCGGAATACCAATTAAAAGCACAATCATAACAAACAAACCTACATATGGACTTGTGATAAGTGTTTGTACAAAAAAAGTAAGGAAAGTCCATATGACGTAGTATATAAGACTTAATGCAAACACTTCATACAGGTACAATGAAATTTCAAAATCATAAAAACCATTATATGCTTGAAATATTAGCCCAGTTATTATAATTAATGAAGAAAGGGCTAACTGCATCATAAATATTGCAAGAAATTTTGAACCAAAAAGCACCCAGTTTTGTGTAGGGCTCACATCAATTAATTGATTAATATTAGCAATCCTAGATCTATGAATTAAAAGTCCTGCATATAAAAATGTACATATGTTAATTGCTAATGCAAAAGTATTTCCCGCTGCTAGCATTCTCCAAGTTCTAGGAAGAGTAGAGGTTCCAAAAACATTTCCAAGCTCAGAGAGTCCTATTAAATTAATTAGAAGCCCAACTATTACAATACAAATAAATGGCCAACTTTTTACAACAAACAAAAAATCAACAGTAGAAAGTTTCCAAAGTGATTTTAGTTGGTTTGTAAATGAAAAATCAAAACTTACTTTTGGAAGATTGATTTTAATGATTCCTCCAAAATTTGATTTGGTTATTCTTTTGGATTCTTTATTGTTAAAAGAAAAAGTGAATGCATTTTGACTAAAACTAAACACCTTATAAATTGTTCCAAATATTAAAAGTCCAATTCCGCTCCATAACAATCTATTGTAGATTAAAACTTCCTTGATAGGAAGGTGCAATTCGTTTTGCTCTGATACGGTCCAGTATCGAGTGTAATATTGAATTGCTGAATCACCAAATGGATCTAATATAGCAGCAAAAAATCTTTTTTCAGGATCATCAAATAGACTTACAAGTAATCCCTGTAATATTAATATTATCAAAACCGTAATAAATCCTGCAGAAATGTTTCTAGTAAAGGTTACAATTCCAAATACTATAGCGCCAATAAAAAGCATGTTTGGAAGTATGTAAATTAAATATATGTCTAGATAAGATTTTAGATCAAAGCTTCCTACAATATCTTGGTTGGTCCCAGGGAGAATAAACCCTGTTCCTATTCCAAGTGCAATTATCAATACAATGGTATTTACAACAAAAATTCCAGCAAAAAACTTAGCTAATAAATACTGTAGTTTTGTAAAAGGGTAGGAGTATAAAATAGTATGCATCTCACTCTGATAATCTCTATAAACAGAAACACCAATTATCGAGGGATAAAGAAAAATAAGAAGTCCAGATAAGCCTCCAAAAAGTCCAGTTATGCCAAGTGGAGAATTAACAATTTTTGAAGAACCAGTGGTGACAGTTAGGAAATCAAATAGTCCTGCTGACGCCCCAGACATTAATAGTGCTATAAAAAGAAATATTATAGTATATATGTAAAAAGATGGTTTTCCAAACCAATACTTCACTTCATTAAAAAATATTGTAAAAAACATTGATTAGATTAATTTATGATTCGTTAGAATTAGGTTGATCTTCTTTTAATGCAATAAAATAAACATCATCCAGTTGAGGATCTACTTTCTTGAAATCTTTTGAGGGTTTTTTCTCTGAGTAAACTCTTATTGTAAGCGTGTTGTCTACATTGTAATTCGAAGATAAAATATTAAACTCCAACTCAGATTGGTCAAGCTCCTCTCTGGAAACTACCTTAGTCCATATTTTATTCTTTATTTCTAAAGTGGCGTCTAAAGGTTTAATATGTTTTAATATTCTTCCTCCATTTAATATTGCCATGTCGTTACATAGTTCTTTTACATCGTCCACAATGTGGGTTGAAAATATTACCGTGGAGTTTGTCCCAACTTCTCTCAAGACGTTTAAAAACCTTTGTCTTTCAGCTGGATCTAGTCCTGCCGTAGGCTCATCGACTATTATTAGTTTAGGATTGTTTAAAAGTAATTGAGCAATTCCAAAACGTTGTTTCATCCCTCCTGAGTAACCATCAACATACTTTTTTTTAACATCCTGAAGGTTTGTTATATCTAAAAGTTGATTAACAAGCTTATCTCTTTCTTCTTTCACAGAGATTCCTTTCAATAGGGCAAAGTAATTTAATAATTCTTCAGCTGACATTTTAGGATAAACACCAAATGACTGAGGTAAATAACCTAAAACTTTTCTAAGTGATAACTGATCATTCAAAACATCGATGTTATTAAAATTTATAGTTCCGGAATCAGGAGACTGTAAAGTAGCTATAGTTCTCATTAAAGTTGATTTTCCAGCACCGTTTGGACCTAATAAGCCAAACATACCATTACCGATTTCTAAACTTATGTTATCTAAAGCTTTTACTTTATTAGAATATGTTTTTGTGAGGTTTTCAATTACTAAATTCATTTGTGTTTTATTTCTTAATATATTTATAGATATAATGTATACAAATGTAAGCTTTTAATTTACCATTCTGTTAAGTATGTTTTATTAATTACGTTAAAGAAAATTATAAATTCACTTATGATACAATCCTACAAAAGAAAAATTGATTTTGAAGATAAATACGATGCAATTGTAATCGGATCTGGAATGGGTAGTTTGACCTCTGCTGCATTGCTTTCTAAAGAAGGTAAAAAAGTACTAGTGCTAGAAAGACATTATGTAGCTGGTGGATTTACTCATGTTTTTAAAAGAAAAGGATATGAATGGGATGTAGGTATTCACTATATAGGAGAGGTTCAAAATCAGAATAGTCCAATAAGAAAGATGTTCGATTATGTTTCTGATGAAAACCTAAAATGGGAAGATATGGGGGAGATTTACGACAAAGTAATAATTGGAAATAAGACCTATGATTTTGTAAAAGGAGTTGAGAATTTAAAGAATAACTTAATCTCCTACTTTCCAAAAGAATCTGAGGCTATTGAAAAATATATTCAAATGGTTTTTGACTGTAACAAGTCAATGAAAAAATTCTACATGGATAAAGCATTGCCAAGTTTTGTGAGTTCCTTGTTTGGTTATTTTTTTAGAAAAAAATATTTAAAATATTCTTCAAAAACTACCTATGAAGTTATTAATTCTTTAACTCAAAACCAGGAACTTATTAAAGTATTGACTGCTCAGTATGGAGATTATGGATTGCCACCTAAGCAAAGTAGTTTTGCTATGCATGCATCAGTTGTAAAACATTACTTTAAAGGAGGGAGTTTTCCGGTAGGAGGTTCTTCAGAAATTGTTAAAACAATTAATCCAGTAATCGAGAAATCAAAAGGGAAAATTGTAGTGAGGGCTGAAGTGAAAGAAATTATAATTGAAAACAACAAAGCCACTGGAGTTTTGATGGAAGACGGAAAAAAGTTTTTTTCTGATTTAATAATTAGTGGAGTGGGTGTATTTAATACCTTCGATAAATTAATTAATAATGAATTAAGTGTTAAATATGGATTTAAAAATAATTTAAAATTTGTTAAACCCTCCGTAGCTCATGGGTGTTTATATATTGGATTAAATGGTAATACGGAGGATTTAAAGCTTCCTAAAAATAACTTGTGGATTTACCCAGATGATATTGATCACGATACTTCTGTAGCAAAATATTTAGAGGATCAAGATTCTGAATTCCCTTTAGTTTATATTTCCTTTCCATCTGCTAAAGATCCATCTTGGAATTCAAGGTATCCCGGGAAAAGTACAATAGATGTAATTACTTTACTTCCTTACGAAAGTTTTGCTAAGTGGGAAGGAACATCCTGGAAAAAGAGGGGTGAGGAGTACGATAATTTTAAAGACTCCATTTCCAAAAGACTATTGGAATGTTTATTTAAACAACTTCCTCATTTACGAGATTCTGTAGATCATTATGAATTATCAAGTCCATTAACTACAAAGAATTTTGTTAATTATGATAAAGGGGAATTGTATGGATTAGATCATACACCTATTAGATTTAGTCAGAAATTTTTGAGACCAAAAACTCCAATTAAAAATTTGTATTTAACAGGACAAGATATAGTAAGTGCTGGGGTTGGAGGAGCTTTGTTCTCAGGTTTGATTACAGCAACAGCAATAACCGGAATTAATTTTATGAAGAAAATTTATAAATAAAAAGGAATCTAATTTTTTTATTTTTAAATAGGCATGTATAATATTAAAATAGATTGAATGATAAATAATATTAAAAATGGTATTGCTAAATAACCCATGACATCTCTAGCTTCAATTCTTGTTCCTGAACCCATTACTGGTAGCACAATTAAAAGAAAAAAGGGTTGCAGAAGATTTGTTAGTGATTCTCCATATGCCATCGACAATGCTGTTCTTGCTATGTATGCTGTCACCTGATCTGAAGGTAAACCAAAGGTTAATTCTTTAGCTGCTTCAATTATGCTTGGTCCTATTACCGCAAATTCTCCTCCTCCAGATGGAATGGCGAAATTGACTATTCCCCCAATCAAATAAGAAAAATATGGAAAGTTTGAGATTGTAGCATTGGCTGCAATCCAGTTTGAAAATGCTTCTCCAAGTCCAGTGTGAAGCATTATTCCCATTATACCAGCATAAAAAGGGAACTGAAATATAATTCCATGCACATTGCTACTAGCTCTTTTCATAGAGATTGCATATCTTTTTGGTGTTTGATGAAGAGCTAAACCAAACACAATAAATATGAAAATCATTATGTTTAAATTAAGGTCAAAACCATTAATATTAAAATAATAAAACAAAAAAGATATTCCCATTGCAAAAATAATAAATTGAAGAACCTTACTGTTGTTTAACTTATCAGAGAGATTGTTTTTTTTTGACCTAAAAAACTCTACTTCCTTAATTATACTAATTTCATTTTTAGATTCATTTTCAACTATCAGATCCTTAAGTTCCTTTCCATCACTTTTTTTAGGAATAAGAAAATATATAATTATTGGAACAATGATTGTGTAAACAAAAATCATCATAAAGTTTATTTCTGAACCTAAGGTCAGAGAGATAGGTATAACATCCTCAAGAATTCCTTCTTTAATTAAAAAGTTATTACTAGTGTTCATAAGCAAAGGAATAGAACTAGATAAACCGGTGACCCAACTTGTAAAAGATAGATATGTACAGGCTATTAAAAACGGATAATTTATTCCATTTACTCTTAGAGCTAACTCCCTTGCTAATACGGCAACAATAACCACCATTCCCCATGATATCATTGACAATAACACTCCTAAGACTATCACAGTTATATATACTTGTAATGGACTAGTAATAATTTTTGAAACTCTACTTAATAATTTTTCTGTTGAAGATGCTAAAGCAATGCTGTATCCAGTCACTACTATCAGAGTTATTTGCATTCCAAATTCTAATAAACCCCAAAAACCTTTATACCAAGACTCTAAAATTTCTGTAAAACTTGAATCAACAAAAATCAAAGAAGAAAAAGCTGTTATTATAGTTAATATTAAAGCAAATACAAAAGAGTCTGGCATGACTCTTTTAAAAAGATCAGTAAATTTTTCTCCAAATTTTAGTAACATTATATATTCTTTGTTAATAAAATTAAGAATCTTTTTTAGACAAACATATTTTACTATTTGATTTTAAAATTTACTGAATCAAATTATTATATTTAACAAAACTTAATATGGATTTAAGCGTATCAATGTCATATGTAGATGATGAGAAATTCGTTCTAACGAATCGATCGGGAAATAATCTTTTAGTTGACATGTATAAGGAGGATGAAAAAAAACACCTTTCTCCAATGGAACTTCTTTTGTCTGCTTTAACCTCTTGTGCGGCTGTTGAAATAGTGTCAATGATAAAAAAAAGAAGAAGAGATTTTAAGGATTTAAAAGCATCTTCAATAGGATATAGAGTAGAAAAACCACCAAGATATTTTAAATCTATTGAAATTAAATACTTTATTTATTCATCTGATTTAACTATCGAAGAAGCGGAACGTTTTATATCTCTTTCACTTGATAAATATTGTTCTGTAGGTGCTACAATTAGAAAAGATACTATTGTGAAACATGATTTTGAAATAATTAGAGATTAATAAAAAAACATTGTTAAATAAATAAAAACAAATACATTTATATTATGAATTTTTTAGAAATAACAACAATACTACTTTTATTAGCTTCTTTTTTTTCTATTATTAACTTACGTTTACTTAAACTCCCTCAGACTATTGGCTTAATGATTTTAGCTATTTGTCTGTCAATTATTGTTTTAATAATAGGATTAGTTTTTCCAGAATTTTTAGAAATAGTAACCACACTCACTAAAAGTTTTGATTTTAGTGTTCTGCTTCTAGATGTGATGCTACCATTTTTATTATTTGCAGGCGCCATTTCAGTTAATGTTCATGAGCTTTTAAAAGATAAAGTAACCATATTATTTTTAGCAAGTTTTGGAGTTGTATTTTCGACTTTCGCTGTAGGTTCAGGTTTATTTTGGCTTATAGAGCAACCTGTTTTTGGTTTAAACGAATTAGGTTTAACCTATGTTGATTGTTTATTGTTTGGATCTTTAATAGCTCCCACCGACCCCATAGCCGTATTGTCAATTGTAAAAAAGATGAATTTATCTCCAGTAACAGAAACTAGGATAGCAGGAGAATCTCTTTTTAATGATGGTATTGGAGTAGTGATATTTCTTACTCTTTTAAAAGTAAAAATGATGGGTGTAGAGAATGTAACACCCGAGGGAGTGAGTATGTTGTTTGTTCAGGAAGTTGCAGGAGGCGTTATATTGGGTTGCATTCTGGGATATTTAGGATTAAAACTTGTAAGATATATTGAAAATGAATTTGTAGAATTGGAGGTTTTAATTACTCTCTCATTAGTTCTTTTGGTTTCGATAATTTCTAGTAAATTTCATTTTTCTGGTCCTTTAGGGGTGGTAATGATGGGATTGTTTTTAAATGTAAATATTGATTCCGATAAAATTGAAGATGGAGTTCAAAAAGCAATGGGTGAGTATGTTTACAAATTTTGGCATTTATTGGATGAAACTTTAAATGCTATTTTATTTATTTTAATTGGTTTAGAAATTATTCCTATTTTCCAAAACTTTGAGCCAGTATATATATTAATTTCTATTTTAATAATAATTTTAGTGGTAGTTTCAAGAGGAATTGGAGTGTCTATTCCTATCAGAATTTTATCGATTTATAAAACATTTGAAAAGAGCACTTCCCTTATCATAACATGGGGAGGTTTAAGAGGAGGATTGAGTATTGCTTTAGCATTAAATTTGCCTGAGCAAATTGGAGAAGGTAAAAATCTTATATTGTTTCTTACCTATATGGTGGTATTATTTACTATTTTATTTCAAGGGCTTACTCTTAATAAAATTCCAAAATAAAACTCAACAACGTTTATGTCTATAAATTCTAAAATTAACCAGTTTTTAAGTAATCTAGGTATTAAAGAAACTGAAATTAGATATGGATTGTCTAGTGATGAGTTACAAAAAATATGTATTGAAAAGGGATTGGGGAAACTATCGGATTCTGGAGCATTAGCTGTAAATACAGGAGAATTTACTGGGAGATCACCTAAAGACAGGTTTATTGTCAAAGATAGTATTACAAAGAATAAAGTTTGGTGGGGAGATATTAACATACCTTTTGATGAAAATAAATTTGAAAAATTATATCAAAAAGTAGTTAAACATGTTTCAAATAAAGAATTATTTGTTCGTGATGCTTATGCCTGTTCAGATTCTAGATTTAGAACAAGTATTAGAATTATTACTGAGCTTCCTTGGGTAAACATTTTCTCTATCAATATGTTTTTGAGGCCTAAAAAATCTGATTTAGAGTCTTTCGAACCTGAATGGGTTGTTATTCAGGCTCCTAGTTTCATGGCCATACCTTTAAAAGATGGAACAAGAAAACATAACTTTTCTATTATTAATTTTAAAAAGAAAACAATTTTAATTGGAGGAAGTGGTTATACCGGAGAGGTGAAAAAAGGTATTTTTTCTGTTTTAAACTTTATTTTACCTGACTCAAAAGAGGCTTTACCAATGCATTGTTCTGCTACTGTTGGTGAGAATGGCGAAACTGCCATTTTTTTTGGATTATCTGGAACTGGAAAAACAACACTATCTGCTGATTCCAATAGAAAATTAATTGGAGACGATGAGCATGGTTGGTCTAAGGATAATGTTATTTTTAATTTTGAAGGCGGTTGTTATGCTAAAGTAATTGATATAAAAGAAGAAAATGAACCTGATATTTTTAATGCGATTAAAAAAGGAGCATTACTTGAAAATGTTATTTTTAAAAATCAAAAATCTAAGGTGGATTATTCAGATACATCCATTACCCAAAACACAAGGGTTAGTTATCCCATTAATTTTATCAAAAATATTAAAAAACCATCTGTTGGAAAGAACCCAAAAAATATTTTTTTTTTAACTGCAGATGCCTTTGGAGTATTGCCTCCGATTTCTCGTCTCTTACCAAGTCAAGCAGCCTATCATTTCATTTCTGGATACACAGCAAAAGTAGCGGGAACAGAGGCTGGTGTTATAGAGCCTGTCCCTTCTTTTTCAGCATGTTTTGGCGCTCCATTTATGCCTCTGCACCCAACAGTTTATGCAAAGATGTTGAGTGCAAAAATGAAAGAAGCAGGAGTAAATGTTTGGTTAGTGAATACGGGTTGGTCTGGAGGACCCTATGGTGTGGGTTCTAGAATTAAATTAAAATACACTAGAAGAATGATCAATGCTGCACTTAACGGAGAACTTCCTGAATATTCCTATAAAGATTACCACATACATTCTGTATTTGGGTTAGCTCAACCTAGAGAGTGCCCAGGAATTCCAAAAAGATTGTTAAGTCCCAGAGCAACCTGGAATGACGACAAGGCCTACTATAAAATGGCTTTTAAACTTTCAAATGCCTTTAGAAAGAATTTCGACCAGTTCGAGGATGTTGCAGATGAAGAGATTAAAAGAGGGGGCCCACAGAGGTTTTCAAATAATCTTTTTGATTTCAATAAAAAATAATTCTCTATATTTACATTTTAAAATTTCTTATAATAACAACAACATGAAAAAAATATATTCATTGCTTTTTTTGCTAACTGCTTTTGTGACATTTGCTCAAAACACAGCTCCAGCAGCTGATAATCAAACAGTTACAACAGATAATTACACTGATATTAATATAACATTGACAGGTTCTGATGCTGATTTATCTACTTTATTAACTGTTCACACAATTAAAGGTTCAAAATTAGAAAATTCTGCTGGGTCAGGTTTTGGTGAATATATTGAACTATCTAGTGATGGAAAAAGAATCGTTGTTGGAGGTTGGACTCAAAATAATGTTCGTTCATTTGAATGGGATGGTGCTGAGTGGGGACAATTTGGTCAAACAATAGATGGAACTTCTGGAGGGAAATTTGGTGAGTTTGTTTCTATGTCAGATGATGGCAACAGAATTGCTGGCTATGACGAAAATAATAAAAAAGTATATGCTTATTCTTTAGACGGAACTACATGGGGACAAAATCTTCCAGTGATGACTCTTACTGCCGCCAGAGGTCTTAACCTTTCAGGAGATGGTAACACACTAGCTGCCGTGGATTTTGCATTAGGTAAAGTTTATTTAAGAAAATGGAACGGTACCAAATGGATGACTCCTAGAGGTCCTGTAACTATTCAATCTGGTTTTCCGGGTTTTGCTCCGGGAATGATATCTCTATCGCAGGATGGAAAAAGGTTTGCAATTGGAACTGTAGTTAATAATGAAGTTGCAATTTATGATTTAAGTGGAGGTAAGTGGAATAAAACAATAACTATAACTGGCAGTAATAATTTTGGAGAAACTTTAAGGTTATCTTCTGACGGCAATAAATTAGTTGTTGGAATAAATGGTGCTGGTAGTGCTAGAGTTTATGACCTTAGCGGTTCAACTGCAGTTCAAACTGGATCAGATATTGTTTATGGATCTGGAGCTGCATGGAGATCATTGTCAATGTCAGACGATGGAAAACGAGTAGCGATTCCAATATATGGCCAAAAAACAGGAATATTTGATTGGGATGGTACTAGTTGGAATAAACTTGGTGCTGATATTACAGGTGGAGGTTCCTTGTTTGGAGAGTCTTTAGATATTTCTGAAGACGGAAAAATTGTTGCTATTGGTGGTCATGATGGTCATGTTGAAATCCTTGATGTTCTTAACTTTAAGTACATTATAACCTCTCTACCAACAGGTGGAAAGTTAAAACAAGGTACAAACGAATTAACCTCGTCTGATCTTCCTTTTACTTTTATATCAAAGGATCCTGTTATCAACTATGTTCCAAATTCAAGTTTTACAGGTGCGGATAGTTTTAAATTTAAAACAAACGATACAATGGCTGATAGTAACGAAGCTACTGTAACAATTAATGTTTCTGGGAGTTCTTTTAGTCTTCAGGACGATAACAATAAGATTGTAGTAGGAACATGTACTTGTAATGGAAAAAAAGATGGTTCTCTAGCATTATCTATTGAAGATGTTCGTTATGATTATACAAT
>JASJIW010000033.1:0-17321 GCA_037624665.1 Flavobacteriales bacterium | reverse complement strand
TACTGTTGATGGTGATTATGCCGTAGTTGTTACTATTGGTAATTGTGCTGATACTTCGGCATGTGTTAATATCGCAACTGTTGGTATTAATGAGTTGAATAATGGTAACACAGTTAGTGTTTATCCTAATCCAACAACAGGAAGTGTTAGCCTTAACTTCGGAGAAGTACTAAATGCTGGTTCAGTTATTATTACTGACATTACCGGTAAACAAGTTTATGTTTTAGAAAACCTAAACACTCAAACATTAAGCATAGATGTTAACCGCTTTAGTAACGGAGTTTACTTTGTTAAAATTCAAAATAACAACCAACTTAAAGTGATTAAATTTATTAAACAATAGTAACACATTTTATATATTTAAAGCTCTACCGGTTAGGTAGAGCTTTTTTTGTTATATAAAAGTAGAGGGCACTATAATTTAAGAGCGGCATAGATGTGTTAATCATATGCTGCATGTAAAGCTCTGACACATGATTTAACGGACTATGTTGCGGTGATACAATTAATACTTTGAAAACCAAGAGTGATATTTATTGGGCTTATTAATTCTCTGCAGCTCTTAGCTGGATCGTTTTGGGTAAAACGTAATTTTTATACTAAAAATATTGCTCTGAAGACAAAATATAGGTGTAAAAAAAGCATCCGTTTATATTCGAATGCTTTACTTGATATTTTATGTTTCCTTATGCTGTTAACCTACTTTTATCAGATTAAGTTTTTTAGTATTGCTGTTGATGTAGCCAAACCAAAATTCATTATCTTTTATAAACAGAAGTTGATTTTTTTGACCTCTTATCGTGTTTTCTGTTTTGAAGGCTTTAATTTTTTCAAAAGTGTTTTGATAAACAGCTTCCGAGTTAAATTGATTATTCGTTAAGTTTAGGTTGGCTACAAAGTATTGAGGGCTTGTAGTCTCGTAATTCGAAAGCGATTTACTTAATCCTAATCCTTTAACTTTTCTTTTCTCTAATCGGTCTATTTTTTTTTGACGTCCACCTCCGCTACCATTTCCTTTGCCACCTCCAGTATTCTTATTCATTCTTTGTTTCTTCTTCTTAATCGTTAAGCGACCAACCAATAGCTCTAAGTTATTTTTCTGCTCATAAAGGTAAATAGAAGCCTCTCCAGCTACTAGTTTTCTTAATAGTACTTGCGCTTTTAATATCTCAATACTATGCGCTTTTTTAGGACTAATTAAATTGTCATAATTTTTTATAGTAATTAGTTCTTTTTCAGTAAATGAAGTAGTTTTAATGATTTTCCCAGTTTTAAGACTCCAAAAATTAATGGTAGCATTTTTTATACAGCCTGAAATTGTAACCAAATAATTCTTTGTTAAAGTGGATTTGTTAAAGCGATTAGAATCACATGAAACTAAAGCGTTTTTATAATAGGAAATAATATGTTTCTTAGTTTTTAAATTAAACTGAATTAAGCTTGTACTTTTTGTAATACTATCATCAATAGCGAAATAAATATTCTCATTAAACTGATATACTTTTTTTGCTTTACGAGAAGCAAACAGTTCATTCGGACTCTCATTAGTTATAGTTTTGAATGCCTTCTTTTCTTTCTTTAAAAAATAGCTCAAATCGTTTTCGCCCATATTAAAATCAGCTAAAATATAATCATTAAAAGGAATTAATCCATTAACTCCAGCCGTATAGACTTTTATAGTTCCTGATTTCCTTTCGTAATTAAAAATGTAGAATGTATTTTTGTAAGCGAATGAAGATAGGAGTCTTTCTCCGTCTTTAAGTAAGCTATTTCCTAAGTTCCATTTTTTCTCTTTACGATCATAATTTAGAACGCTCATTTGGCCATCCTTTTTAGCTAAAAGGTAATTGATGCTACTATTATTAATACTACTTTTTTGGATGTTGTATCCAGCGCTTGGCAGTTCATATGATATTGAATCTTTTGTTCTGTTTAATTCTTCGTCTAATACAATTAAATCTAATTTAATAGAATCTATAAAAGTAATTGTTGTTTGTTTTGTGTCGGTAGAATAATTACTATAGGATATTGTATTGTCTGATAATCTATAGTTTGATAGATCGATTGTACTCTTATTTTGTGCTATTGCAATAGTGCTTAGAAAATTTAGAATGATTGTGATATAAATAATAGATTTTTTCATTTTTTTTTATTGTTTTAATTTTATTTATGATAATATACCAATATTACTAGCCAAAGTAAAGCTCTAAAATTGAATATCGTTTGATTTAGTGGTTATTTCTTTCCTTTTTTTGATAAATTGATTTTATAAAACCCACGAAGACCAATGATATGGGTATTTTTTTTAAAAGTACTGTTAATAGATTTTTGGTAGCTGTAATAGGTCATTAAAGTAATTGCAGTTGAAATGTTCCAGTTTATTCCCGCTGTACCTCTATAGCTAGTTAATGTGTTAATATTATCTAATCGATAAAACCATTCTTGAGTAGTGTAAATTCTAACTAGTTTAGCTGCTTTATAACCAACCGTAATTAGATTTCGTATGTTAGAAGTGCTGCTGTTGTTATCTTGCCAAATAAATGCTTGGAACCGTTCTCTAATATGAAAGTAAAAGTTAGAGTTTTTTGGTTTAAAAGTATAATGCGCTTCAAGGGCATATCGATGTCTAATTCCTCTTTCATAGGTCATGTACCGATAATTACCCGCTAGCCTTATTTTTGTTGTTGGTTTATAATTTAGGCCAAATTCAGTAAAAGTGTATGCATAGTTTTTAAATTCATTCTGAAAACGAACCTGTTGCTCTAGGTCTAATCTGATTTTTTTATTGAATTTAATCTTTGTCCCTAATCCTGTCCATAGAACTTCGTTTGTTTCGGTTTGACCGAAACAAATAACACTTGTTAAAAGAAAAAGGGAAAATGCAGCTATTTTCATTTCAATACTATCTATTTTTCAGAGAAGCGCTCTTTTTTATTTCAGAATAAATCGAGCAGTATTCCTGCTTTTTTGTTCTACTAAAATATCTTTTCCAACAGTAACTCTATCAATTGTTTTTTTATCATAATGACGAATAGTTACTAGTTCTAGCTTGTCGTTATAAAGAATTTTGTAGCTCTTTTTTAATTCGTCAATTAGTTTCATTGTCTTTTGCTTATCAAAATCTACACAAGCTGAAAAGCTTATGGCAGAGTTTTGCATCAAGTTTATTTTTACACCAAATTTTGAGAATGTTCCAAAAACATCACTCAGACTATCTTCCATTACAAAAGAATAATCTTTGGCTGAAATCGAAATCAAGACTTGATTCATTTTAAAAATGAAAGAAGGGATTGCAGCATCTTTTTTTGTTTCATTATTAATAAGTGTTCCACTGTCTTTAGGCGAAACAAAAGACTTTACATATAATGGAATGTTTTTGTTTTGAAGCGGTTTAATTGTTTTTGGATGAATTACCGAGGCACCATAATAAGCCAATTCAACAGCTTCTAAGTATGAGATGTTATCCAACTTAATAGTATTATCAAACCATTTTGGATCCGCATTTAGCATTCCCGGAACATCTTTCCAAATAGTTACAGATTCTGCATTTAAACAGTAGGCGAGTATTCCGGCCGTAAAATCAGAGCCTTCCCTTCCTAAGGTTGTTGTAAAAAGTTCGGAGCTCGAAGCAATAAACCCTTGTGTAATAATAATCGTTTGTTCTGCGGTGTTAAATTGAGGGGCAACATCTTTTTGAATTAATTGTTCTGTTAACTCCCAATCTACATTTGCATTCCTATATGTATTGTCTGATTGTATAAGGTTTCTTACATCTTGCCACTTATTTTTAAGGCCATTTAAATTTAAGTAAGCACTAATAATTTTAGTAGAAAGAACTTCTCCAACCGATACTATTTGATCATAAACATAATCATATCCTCGAACAGCTTCTTCTTCAATTTCCCATTCAATTTCTACAAAAGTATTGTGTACGGTATTAAAAATAGGGTGTTTTTTATTCTCAAATAATTCATTTAAGATGTTGATATGAAAATCCTTTACTACTTGTAAGTTCGCCTCCACTTTACCATCTTTATTTAGGTATGATTCAACTACTTTTTCCAAGTTGTTGGTCGTTTTTCCCATTGCAGAGATAACAATAACTAAATCATCTTGATGTAATTTAATTACCTCCCCAACATTTTTTACAGCTTCTGCAGTTTTTACTGAGGCTCCACCAAATTTAAATACTTTCATTCTTAAAATCTTATTTTTCCGTTAATCCATTCTGGATCCATTTCTGCATTAAACTTCTTGTAGAAATTAATTGCAGGTTCGTTCCAGTCTAATACTTGCCATGTCATTAGTTTAGCATTCATTTCTTTTGCAGCATTAATAGTTGCTGCAAATAGAGCTTCACCAATATTATTTCTTCGAAACTCTTCTTTAACAACAAGATCTTCTAAATATAGAGTCTTGCCTTTCCAAGTGGAATATCTTATGTAATAAAAAGACATTCCCATAATTCCATTCTCGTTTTCAGCAAGTAGAATCCAGTATAGCGGATGCACACCAAAACCATCATTTTCCAACTCTTTAAGTGAAATAGTAACTTCTTTAGGAGCATTTTCATACAAAGCTAATTCCTTAACTAATAAAAGTACTTCAGGCAGGTCAGTTTTGGTTGCTTTCCTAATACTAAAATTCATAGAACAAATGTAAATTAATCTTTATAACTATAAGAAATCAAAAGGAACAAATATCAAATCAAATTTACGGTAGATATTCACCATATTTCTTTTACTTTTGTTCTAACGAAAAAACGCATTATGAAGCATGTAACAACATTGAATGAATTTATTATAGAAAAGCAAGCTGATTTTCCTTTTTCATCCGGAGAATTAAGTCGATTGTTGAGTGATATAGGTGTTGCTTCTAAAATTATTAATCAAGAGATTAATAAAGCTGGGTTAGTTGGTATTTTAGGTGCTGCTGGCAATGAAAATATTCAAGGAGAAGAGCAGCAGTTGTTAGATGTTTATGCTGACAATCAATTTATTAATGCGTTTAGAACTGGTGGTGAAGTTTGTGGGATTGCATCAGAAGAAAATGATGATTTTCTACCTTTCGATAACGAAGGTTCTCGTAATGGGAAATATGTAGTAACATTTGATCCTTTGGATGGATCTTCTAATATTGATGTAAATGTTTCTGTTGGAACAATTTTTTCAATTTACAGAAGAATTTCTGAAGGAGGAGCTGCAACAAAACAAGATTTTTTACAACCAGGAACTGAACAAGTTGCTGCAGGTTATGTTATTTATGGTTCTTCAACTATGTTGGTTTATACAACTGGTAATGGTGTTAATGGATTTACATTAGATCCAGGAATTGGAGAGTATTGTTTATCTCATCCAGAGATGAAAGCTCCTGCAGATGGTCGTTTATATTCATTTAACGAAGGAAATTATAATACATTCTCTGGAGGACTTCAGAAATACTGTGATTGGGTAAAGGAAGATGACCCATCAACCGGAAGACCTTATTCTTGTAGATACATCGCTTCAATGGTTGCTGATGTTCACCGTAATTTAATTAAAGGTGGCGTATTTTGTTATCCTGCTACAGCGGGCTCACCAAAAGGTAAATTACGTTTATTGTACGAATGTAATCCTATGGCATTTATTGTAGAGCAAGCTGGTGGAATTGCTACAACAGGTTATGAAAGAATTATGGAAATTAAACCAACCGAATTACATCAAAGAGTTCCTGCATTAATGGGTTCAACAAACATGGTTGGCAAGGTTTTAGAGATGATCGAAGAATATGGTTAAACACTATTTTTTAATATTCCTTTTTATTATTCCGATTATATCTTTTGCTCAAGTAGTAGAGGAGAAAATTCAAATAGATACCATTACTGAAACAATTCAGGTAATTTATAGACCGCAAGTTTCTACAACTTATTACACAAAAAAAATAGCTGTTTTTGCTAACGATACCTTTCAAGTTGCAATAGAAAAAGCTTATAATCGCATTGGCCAAAATGGACTTTACAAAGTTTATTACCCTAACGGGAGGTTGAAAATTAAAACTGTTTTTGCCAATAACAGCATTAATGGCGAATGGACTTATTATGATCAAAACGGAATTATTATTACAAAAGGGAATTATGTTAGAGGTAAAAAGCATGGTTACTGGGCATATAAATCACTAAAGATTTATGGTAAGTACAAAAATGGGCTTAAGTCTTGGATATGGCACAGAATAGATGCAAATAAAAAGAAAGTAAAATCGACCTATAAAAAAGGTGTTTTGGTTAGAGGTAAAGGTTTTGGAGATGAAACTATATCAGTTTCTACGGTTAATTCTGAATCGAAAGATACATTAGATCCAAAAGAGAATAAGGAACTACTTAATAAAGAGTGTGAGCAAGCCATTTCGTTTTTAAAAGACAACCTAGTATTTAAAAAGGCATTAAAAGTACACTTTTCTAAAAGTAAATTAAAAAAGGTAAGGGAGCTAAAGAAGTATTTTTTTAGAGGGCAATTTCAATTTGTAATTGCTCCTTTAGAAATGAATTTGGGCATTAATACCTTTATTCGAGAAAGTGAAAATGGGAAAATTGTTGTTGCTAAAATTGATTCTATTCTTAAAAACAATACTGAATTGCAAACGATATTTAGTAAAAGTAAAATAGCAGAGAATAACATGCTTTTTAAGCATTCAACAAAAATTTCTTCTACGATGGCTGTATATTTCTCAAAAATTCGACAAAACTTATTACGTATAGATGTTGTGCGTTTTAAGAAAGAAGTAATAAAATCTGATTTTAAAAACAGTTATGCCTCATCAGAAAAAGGACAGCGTTTTGAAGTGTTATTGTATTTTGATGACGAAGGAGTTTTGAAAGGTGCAGAATACGGAAAACCTCAGTAATCCATCTGTTGTAAATGATATTCTTTTAAGAGCTAGCTTTCTGTACTTCATTTTTTTCTGCTCTTGGGCAAAAGATGAGAAGCTGATTAATAGGAAAAAGTGATTAAAATATACTTTGCCATTTTATGAAAAATAAAAGAGTAAAGTTATAAAATAATTGCATGGGTTTCTCTTACTTTTACAATCCTATGGACGCTGTAGCATTAAAAACTGTTTTTTCTAACGCTGAAAAAATATCAGAAATTTGCCAACAATTTGAGAATAATGAACTGTCGCATGTTCACTTAAAGGGATTGGTGGGCTCGGCTCCCTCATTTGTCGCAAACGGAATTTTCTCGAAATTCCCAGTAAATCAAGTGTTTATTTTAGATGACAAAGAAGAAGCGGCTTACTTTTTTAATGACTTAGAACGCTTAATTGGAGAGGATAAAGTGTTGTTTTTCCCTAGTTCTTACAGAAAGCCTTATCATATAGAAGAAACGGATAACTCTAATATTTTATCTAGAGCTGAGGTGTTAAATGCATTATCAAAAAAGAGCAGTACTAAGTGTGTGGTTACTTATCCTGGAGCTTTATCAGAGAAAGTAGTTACTAAAAAAGAGTTAGAAAAACATACCACTAGAATAAACGTAGGAGATGAAATTTCTATTGAATTTTTAAATGAGGTTTTATATGATTATGGATTTGAACGAGAAGATTTTGTAATTTCTCCAGGTCAATTTTCTATTAGAGGAGGAATTGTTGATGTTTTTTCTTTTTCAAATGATAACCCTTACCGATTAGAGTTTTTTGGAGATGAAATAGAATCTATAAGAACATTTGATCCAGTTACTCAATTGAGTATAAAAGAGTATAAGCGATTGGCCATTGTGCCGAATGTGCAAACATCATTACTTAAAGAAAGTAGAGAGACTTTTATCAAGTTTTTAACGAAAAACAGTTTGGTCTGGATTAAAAATCTAGATTTAACTTCTGAACAGATTAATAAAGAATTTGGAAGAGCAAAAGTTGCTTATGCAGCAATTGAGAGTTCTACTTTACAGCATTTAGAACCAGTAGATTTATTTGTTTCAAAAGAAAGTTTTATAGAGGAGTTATTGCAGCGAAATACGCTTGAGTTTGGCTCACAACATTCTATTGATCCCGATTTGGTGATGCAATTCAATCAAAAACCACAGCCAAGTTTTAATAAGAATTTCGATTTATTACATGATGACTTGGTTGCTAAAAAGAAAGGTGGTTTTTCCAATGTTCTTTTAGCAGATAGTAGCAAACAAATAGAGCGGTTAACAAATATTTTTGAAGATATAGGGAAAGAATTAGAGGTTAGTCCAATTCTCTTGCCTATACACGAAGGGTTTATAGATATTGATGAGAAAATAGCATGTTATACGGATCATCAAATATTTAATAGATACCAGCGCTTTAATTTAAAGAGCAGTTATAAGAAAAAAAATCAAGCGTTAACGTTAAAAGAAATTCACGGTTTAAAACCTGGAGATTTTATTACGCATATAGATCATGGGGTAGGAAAATTTTCTGGTTTAGAAAAAATTGATGCTCAAGGAAAACAACAAGAAACCATTAGAATTGTTTATTCAAATAATGACTTGTTGTATGTGAGTATTCACTCACTTCATAAGATCTCAAAATTTGTTGGTAAGGACGGAACACCTCCTAAAATTAATAAACTAGGTTCTGATACTTGGAAAAAGTTAAAGAATAAGACCAAATCAAAAATTAAGGAAGTTGCGTTTGATTTAATTAAGCTTTATGCTGAAAGGAAATCAAAGAAAGGATTTCAATATGCGCCAGATACCTATTTACAAACTGAGCTAGAGGCATCTTTCATTTATGAAGATACGCCAGATCAATTGACTACAACTATAGCCGTTAAAAAAGATATGGAAGCCGAGTATCCTATGGATCGATTGGTTTGTGGGGATGTTGGTTTTGGAAAAACAGAAATAGCTATTAGAGCTGCATTTAAAGCTGTAGCAGATAATAAACAGGTAGCTATTTTGGTTCCGACAACCATTTTGGCCTTACAACATTTTAAAACGTTTAGAGATCGATTAAAAGATTTTCCGGTAACGGTAGATTATATCAATAGGTTTAAAACACCTAAACAGCAAAAGGAAACGTTGCAACGGTTATCTGAGGGTAAAATTGACATCCTAATAGGAACACACCGAATTGTAGGGAAGGATGTTAACTTTAAAGATATTGGTTTATTAATTATTGATGAAGAACAAAAGTTTGGAGTATCAGTAAAAGATAAACTCAAAACATTTAAAGTAAATATTGATACATTAACATTAACGGCAACACCTATTCCAAGGACTTTACAGTTTTCGTTAATGGCTGCGCGTGATATGAGTAATATAATGACTCCGCCACCCAATAGACAGCCAGTAGATACTAAAGTGGTGTCTTTTAGTGAAGAAGTTATTCGTGACGCAGTTATCTATGAAACGAGTAGAGGGGGACAAACTTTTATCGTTAATAATAGAATTGAGAATATTAAAGAAGTTGCCGGTATGGTTCAACGTCTTTGTCCTGATGTACGTGTTTTAATTGCTCACGGACAAATGAAAGGAGATGAGTTGGAGCAGAAAATGATGGCTTTTGTTGATGGCGATTATGATGTGATGATTGCAACAACAATTATTGAATCTGGATTAGATATCCCTAATGCCAATACAATTATAATTAATAATGCCAATCATTTTGGGTTGAGCGATTTACACCAGATGAGAGGTAGAGTAGGACGCTCAAATAAAAAAGCATTTTGTTATTTATTAGCTCCACCAATGCATAGTTTAACACCAGAGGCTAGAAAACGACTAATTGCAATTGAACAATTTTCGGATTTAGGGAGTGGCTTTCAAATTGCCATGCGTGATTTAGATATTCGTGGAGCAGGAAACTTATTAGGAGGAGAGCAAAGTGGATTTATTTCTGAAATAGGTTTTGATATGTATCAGAAAATATTACAAGAGGCTATTGAAGAGCTTAAAGAAACTGAGTTTAAAGAGTTGTATGCTGAAGAACTAAAAGATAAAGATTTTGTAAAAGATTGTCAGTTAGAAACCGATTTGGAAATAATGATTCCAGATAAATACATTTCTAACATTGGTGAGCGATTAAGTATCTATAGAGATTTAGATAATTTACAATCTCAAGAAAAATTGGATGAATTAAAAGAGCAGTTGATTGATCGTTTTGGTGAAATACCAAAATCTACTCAAGAGCTTTTTAGTGCCATTCAACTGAGATGGATTGCTAAAGGAATTGGATTAGAAAAAATGGTTTTAAAACAAAAAAAACTCGTTGGTTATTTCATCAATAATCAAGAGTCTTTGTTCTATCAATCTCCAAAATTTACAGCAGTTTTAAAATATATTCAGGCCAATCCGTATGCATGTAAAATGAAAGAACGAAATGATAAGCTTACTTTAGTTTTTGAAAATGTAAATAATGTTGGAGAAGCTATTGGGCTGTTAAGCCCGATATTAATAAATTAAAATTTTAAATTATGGACAATCCTTATGTAGTTATCATTTTTGCAAGTTTGTTAATTGTGTTTTCATACATTTTTACACAAATATCTAAATGGACCAAAATACCATCGGTTATATTTTTAATTGGGACAGGAGTGGCAGCTCAATTTGCTGTTAAATCTATGGGTATGGAAATCCCTAATTTAAGTTCGCATTTAGGTCTGCTAGGTGTAATCGGTTTAATGATGATTGTTTTAGAGGGAGCTTTAGATATTAAGATTCATCGCAATAAAATAAAAACAATATTGGCTGCGTTTGCAACCTCTGTACTTATTTTAGGGGTGACCAATACCTTAATTGCGAGTATCCTTTATTTTACACAATCGGTTAGTTTCTTTGATGCCTTCTTTTATGCAATTCCGCTTTCTGTAGTAAGTAGTGCCATTGTAATACCAAGTGTACATACCTTAATTCCTGCTAAAAAGGAGTTTATGATTTTAGAAGCTACCTTGTCTGATATTTTTGGGATAATGTTGTTTGAAATGTGGATAATTGAGCCGTATATTGGACAAACTTATGCTGAGGCCATTTCGTGGAATATTTTAATTTCTGTAGGTGTTTCTGTGATATTGAGTTATTTTTTAGTTTACGTTTTTTTGAAAATTAAAACAGAAATAAAGTTCTTTCTTTTCTTAGCCATTTTAGCGTTATTGTTTTCTGTAGGAGAGTACTTACATTATTCTGCATTAATAATAATTTTAGTGTTCGGGTTGATCTTGAATAATACGCACGCATTTTTTAGAGGTTTCTTAAAAAAGTTGATTAACCCCGAAAAAGTAGCAGAAATTAGACATGAATTTGTAATTATTACCAATGAATCTTCTTTCTTAATTAGAACCTTCTTTTTTGTGGTTTTCGGATTAACAATGAATTTAGAAGGGTTGTTTAATCCTGAAGCAATTATTGTAGCTGTTTTAGTTATGGTGGTTATATTTTTAACAAGAGCTTTTAATTTAAAAGTTTTTATAAAAAGTACAATTTTCCCTCAAATGTTAATTGCTCCTAGAGGTTTGGTAACAATACTTTTGTTTCAGAAAATAGTTGAGCATTATCATATTATACCATTTAGCGAGGCAATATTGGCTTGGGTTATCATCGGGACTAATTTAATAATGATGTTGGGGTTGATTTCAAGCGGAAGTACAGAGGAAGATACTTTAAGAATTAACGCGACAGATGGTTCTAATGAAGAGATTGATTTTGATGGAGATTTAAGTTCGTTAAATCAAGATGAAACTCCTGATTCCGTTGAAGGAAGTCAGGCAGAATAATTATATTTGTTTTCCTATAAAAAATACACTTATGAGATACCATGCAATAGAGAATTCGTTATACATAAATAATAGAGTAAATTTCGTTAAGCACTTAAAACCAAAATCAATTGCGGTTTTTAATTCTAACGATTTTATGCCAACAAATGCGGATGGTTTAATGCCTTTCCGTCAGAATAACGATTTATTATATTTAAGTGGTGTAGATCAAGAAGAATCTATTTTGGTGATTTTTCCTGAGGCTCAAAATGCTGCACATAGAGAAATTCTTTTTGTTAAAGAGACAAGTGATCTAATTGCTATTTGGGAAGGGGCAAAATTAACAAAAGGTGGAGCAACTAAACAATCTGGGATTAACACGATTTACTGGGTATCGCAGTTTGATACAATATTTAATGCACTAGCATTAGAGGCTGAAACAATTTATTTAAATCAAAACGAACATTTAAGAGCAGATACAACAGTAGAAACTCGTGAGGATAGATTTAGAGCGACTTGTAAGGCAAAGTATCCAAACCATAATTATGAGCGTTTAGCACCAATTATGAGTGTTTTGAGGCCAATAAAATCTCAATTAGAATTGGACACAATGCAACAGGCTTGTGATATTACTGAAAAAGGGTTTAGAAGAATTTTAGATTTTGTAAAGCCTGGAGTAATGGAATACGAAATTGAAGCAGAATTTGCGCATGAATTTTTAAGAAACCGTTCAAGAGGATTTGCTTATACTCCAATTATTGCATCAGGTTATAATGCGTGTGTTTTGCATTATATTGAGAACAATATGGAATGTAAGGCTGGAGATGTAATCTTAATGGATGTTGGTTCTGAATATGGGAATTACGCTTCAGATATGACGCGTTGTGTTCCTGTAAGTGGAAAGTTTACAGATAGACAGAAAGCTGTTTATAATTCAGTTTTACGAGTTATGAAAGAATCAACAGCAATGTTAACTCCAGGTACTTTATATGATGAGTACCATGAAGAGGTTGGTAAGATAATGGAATCAGAATTGATTGGTTTAGGGTTGTTGGATAAAACAGATGTTGCCAATCAAGATAAATCAAATCCAGCGTACAAAAAATATTTTATGCACGGAACATCTCACCATATTGGTTTAGATGTACATGATATAGAGGTTAGAACAACTCCATTTGCAGAAGGTATGGTGCTTACTGTTGAGCCAGGTATATATATTCCTGATGAGAATTTAGGGATTCGTTTAGAAAATGATGTGTTAATTACGAAAGATGGTCAATTTGATTTGATGAGAAATATACCTCTTGAAGCTGAAGAGATTGAAGATTTAATGAACGCATAGCTAAATTGCTATGAAGGGACAGTCAATAAAATTTAAGAGTATAAATATTTCCTTTTCTGATGAAGGTAAGGGGAAAGCTGTAGTTTTTTTACACGGTTTTCTTGGGGCTAAAGAAGTTTGGAAACCCTTTTCTGAAATACTTTCTAAAACACAACGTGTAATTACTATTGACTTATTAGGACATGGTGGTACAGATTGTTTAAGTTATGTGCATACCATGGAAGAGATCGCTGAAGCTGTGCAGGCAGTTTTAACGCATTTAAAGTTGCGTAAATATTTTTTAGTAGGGCATTCGTTGGGTGGTTATGTGAGTTTAGCCTTGGCAGAACAAAATTCAGACAATATAAAAGGATTGGTAATGTTTCACTCATCTGCGAAAGCTGATGATGCGAAAAAAAAGTACGATAGAGATAGGGTTATTAGAATAGTTAAAATGAGTCCTGAGCTTTTTGTGAATGAAGCTGTTCCTAATTTATTTAACACAAAATATAAGCCTAATAAAAGAGGGATTGAGCAATATAAAAAGATTGCTTTTAGAGTTTCTAAGCAAGGAATAATTGCAGCATTAGAAGGTATGAAGGATAGGGTGGATCGGGAAATCGTTTTGAAATTTGCTCCATACCCTGTGCTGTTTATAATTGGAGAAAAGGATAAGATACTTCCCTATAAAGAATTAATTACTCAAGCAAGTTTGTCAGAAAAAGGTAGTTTTTTATTGTTGAAGAATAGTGGTCATATGGGGTTTGTTGAGGCTAAAGAAGAAACGTTTAAAGCGATTAAGAGCTTTGTTTTGGAGAACTAAATTACTTTCCGTTAAATTCTGACATTGTTCTTCCTAATCCAATTGTTACAAAAGCTTTAACTATCTCAGTAGTTTTTTCTAGCCTTTCGCCCATTTGGTTTTGTTCTTCAGGAGCAAAATTCCCTAGTACATGATTGATCTGTTTTCCTGCAACAAAATCACTTCCGACACCAAAGCGTAAGCGTGTAAAATTAGCATTTCCCAATGTACTTATAATGTCTTTTAAACCATTATGTCCTCCATGACTTCCTTTTCCTTTCATTCGTAAAGTTCCAAATGGTAAGGCAATATCATCGGTAATGACCAATAAATTTTCTTGGTTTATTTTTTCTTTTTGAAGGTAGTAGTTAACCGCTTTTCCACTTAAATTCATAAAGGTGGATGGTTTTAAAAGAATAAAAGTTCTTCCTTTAAATCTAAAAGTTGCGGTGTCTCCTAGTTTGTTAGGTTCAAAAAAAATAGTGGATGCCTTAGCTAAAGCATCCACTATTTTAAAACCTATGTTATGTCTAGTATCTTCGTATTCAGAGCCAATATTACCTAACCCAACTACTAAGTACTTCATAATTTTTTTTATTATTCTGCTACAGTTTCTTCTGTTTCTTCAGTTGCTGCTTCAGCTTCTGCCACACCTTCTTCACCTTCTTCGTCTTCAATAACTACAGCTCTACTCATTTTAACACCAACAACAACAGCATTATCAGCTCCTAAAAATGTTAAGCCAGAAAAATCTAAATCTCCAACTTTTATAGAGTCTCCAATTTTTAATTCAGTAATATCGATTTCAATATTTTCTGGTATTGCATTTGGTAAACCATTAACTTCTAAACTTGTTTTTGGTGTTTTTAATGTGCCACCATCGGCAACACCTTTAGATCTCCCTGTTAATTTAACTGGAATTTTAATAGTTAATGTCTTTTTCTCATCAACTTCTAAAAAATCAATGTGTAATACTCTGTCAGTAACTGGGTGAAATTGTACATCTTTAATGATTGCTTTAAATTTAGCACCATCAACATCTAAATCAATAAAATAAACCTCTGGAGTATTAATGATTTTATTAAATTTCACTTCGTTTACAGTAAAATGAACATTTTCTTTACCACCGTAAATTACAGCTGGTACTTTTTCATCCTTTCTAAGGTTGTTAGCATTAGAAGTTCCTCTTTCAGCTCTTTTATTTCCGTTTAACGCTACAGATTTCATTTTATTTTGATTTAATAATTATACAATAAATGTGTCACTAATCGATTCGTGATTAGTTACTTTTTTCATGATATTAGCGAACAATTCGGCTACAGATATTACTTTTATTTTATCGCTTTGTTGTTTTAAAGGGATAGTATCTGTAACGATAAGTTCGGTTAATTTCGATTTTTCTATTCTTCCGTAAGCTTCTCCTGAAAGGATTGCGTGAGTTGTCATAGCTCTTACACTAGTTGCTCCGTTTTCCATCATTAAATCAGCAGCTTTTGTTAATGTTCCGGCTGTGTCAACCATATCATCAATAATAATAACATCTTTCCCTTCTACTTCTCCAATTAAGAACATGTCAGAAATTACGTTAGCTTTTTTTCTTTGTTTATAACAAACTACTACTCCACAATTTAAATGTTTTGCGTAGGTGTTTGCTCTTTTTGTACCTCCCATATCTGGCGAAGCCATCATTAAGTTAGGTAGGTTTAATTTCTTTATATAAGGAACAAATACGCTAGATGCAAATAAATGATCTACAGGAACTTCAAAAAATCCTTGTATTTGATCTGCATGTAAATCAATCGTCATTATACGAGTCGCTCCAGCTGCCTCTAACATTTTAGCAACCAATTTTGCTCCTATCGGAACTCTTGGTTTATCTTTTCTATCTTGTCTAGCTAAACCAAAATAAGGCATGATTGCGACAACTTTCCTTGCAGAAGCTCTTTTTGCAGCATCAGCCATCATCAATAATTCCATTAAATTATCTGCTGGAGGAACTGTAGATTGTATTATAAATACATCTGCTCCACGAACAGACTCTTCAAATGACGGTTGAAATTCACCATCACTAAATTTACTTACAATTACATTCCCTAGAGCACTGCCGTGGCTTTTAGCTATTTTTTTAGCTAATTCCATAGATGCTTGACCTGCGAATAATTGAATTTTTGACATTATTTTTAATTTACCTTCGTTTTAAGAGGGGTGCAAATTTATTAATTAATTCACTCTAAGCCAAATAAATAATTAGAATAAAAATAAAAATTAATTAAATAATCTTTTTTAGATTGAAAATTGATGTTTAGTTTCGTAAACTGTTTGCTAAACAATTGCCCGAATGGCGGAACTGGTAGACGCGCACGACTCAAACTCGTGTTCCTTTGGAGTGTGGGTTCGATTCCCACTTCGGGTACTTAAAAACCTCATCAAACATAGTGTTGGTGGGGTTTTCTTTTTTTTGGAGTAACGTTTTGCTAACTAAACATGCTAAAAAGAAGTAAAACGATTAGTTATTTTTGTTAAAAATAACATGCATTTATTACTTTTAAGGTTATGATTTGTTTAGCTAGTTCAATTTTCTGAAAAGGAATTGAGTGCTTTTTAAAAACAAATTAGCAAGTTGCATCCTTTATTTGGTCGCTTATCCTACTAATTATTTGTTTAGTCAGTTTTCTATCTGTTTTAATCGAAATAATTACTACTTTTGCTTAATAACTAATAATCAAAACAATGAAAAAACTTATCTATTTATTTTTTTTGCTTCCCGATAATTGCATCTGCAGATAAGTTAAATTAATCTATACTATTATGAAAAATTTACTTTTTGTGTTATGTTTAATCACAGCATTTAATATCAAGGCTCAAACAACCGCTATACCTGATGCAAATTTTGAACAAGAATTAATTAATTTAGGTTATGATATTGCCCCAATTAACGGGAGTGTATTAACAAGTAATATTAGTGGTGTTATTTCTTTAGATGTCGATAACAAAAACATTTCTGATTTAACAGGGATAGAAGATTTTACCGCTTTGATTAGTTTGGATTGTGATGATAACCTATTGACAAGTTTAGATGTTACTCAGAATACTGCATTGTTTCGTTTAAGTTGTTACAATAACCAATTGACAAGTTTAGATGTTACTCAGAATACTGCATTGGAAAGTTTGGTTTGTTCAAATATCCAATTGACAAGTTTAGATGTTACTCAGAATACTGCTTTGACTCATTTGTGGTGTACCTATAACCAATTGACAAGTTTAAATGTTACTCAGAATACTGCATTGACTTATTTGAATTGTTACGTTAACCAATTGACAAGTTTAAATGTTACTCAGAATACTGCATTGACTAGTTTGTATTGTTACAGTAACCTATTGACAAGTTTAAATGTTACTCAGAATACTGCATTGATTCGTTTGTATTATGACCTTAACCTATTGACAAGTTTAAAGGTCACTCAGAATACTGCATTGACTGAGTTGGGTTGTAGCAGTAACCAATT
>JASJIW010000032.1:0-14363 GCA_037624665.1 Flavobacteriales bacterium | reverse complement strand
TTTTCCATCAATCACATCTGCTCTTACTTGACCTAAAAAAATATCATGTGCACCAATGTTTGTTTTTACTTGGTGGTGTGCTATTGATTTGGCAATCCTTTCAGGAGTAATAGGTCCTTCTACTAAGGAGTTTTTTATCTTCTTTTCCATGGGTTTATTTTTCAAATTATTTATGCTTCGACAGGCTCAGCATGACAATAATTTTATTTCCAATTTGTAATACCTTCTGTAAGGTTAATTAAATTTGTAAAGTTGTAGTCTTTTTCTAGCATTTCTATTGCGAAACGGCTTCTTACTCCGTGCTGACAAATCACTACAACATCCTTTGTTTTTGAAATTCCACTTACACCATTGTATAATTTATCTAAGGGAACGCATAAAACGTTTTCTTTGTTTAATCGAGGTTGTTCCCAGTATGCTCTCACATCAATTACCTGAAAATCTTTTGAAGCTGCGTACCATTTTATTAGGTCGTCAATAGAAATGTCACTTGGGGTTTCGTTTTTTACTATCCCACAAAAGAAATCATAATCCATTGTTTCAAAATTATAAGCAGCACTTTTTACTTTTTGAATTTCGTTCTCAGATCTATTCACATTTAATGTTAAAGATGAATTATCTAAAGCATTGTAAGTGAGTAGTTTTCCGGACAATGGAGTTCCAATTTCTAAGATAAGCTTTAAGACTTCATTGGCTTGTTGGGTGCCAATTAAACCAGGTAAAATACCAATTACACCAACCTCAGAACAGTTAGGTACGCTTCCTGCCTTTGGAGGTTCAGGAAATAGACATCTATAACTTGGACCTTTTTTATAATTGAAAACGGTTACTTGTCCTTCAAATTTATAGATAGCCCCATAAACTAACGGTTTGTTAGTTATTAAACTAGCGTCATTAATCAAATAACGTGTAGAAAAATTATCTGTTCCATCAACAACTATATCGTAATCCGTAAATAGTGATAACGCATTTTGAGTAGTTAATTTATCGGTGTAAACATTAAAATTTACATTTGGATTTAACTGTTTTAAACCCTGTTCGGCAGCTATTGCTTTGTTTTTCCCTATATCATTTACGGTAAATAATATCTGACGCTGTAAGTTGGTTTCATCTACTTCATCAAAATCAATAATACCAATAGTTCCAACTCCTGCGGCTGTTAAGTATTGAAGAATAGGGCAGCCTAAACCACCAGCACCTATAACAATAACTTTCGCTTCTTTTAGCTTTTCTTGCCCCGATAAACCTACCTGGTCAAGAGATATATGCCTGCTATATCTATTTTTTTCGTTATCTGTTAATTCCATTTTTGTTCTACTTCTTTAGATGTTGTAAAGCGTGTTATCCTCCTGCAAAAGGTGGTAGCAATGCTATTTCATCATTTTCTTTAAGTGCAATATTTGTCGCCACAAGTGTTTGGTTGACTGCAAATTTATAATTTAAGTCCTTTAGTTTTGGATATTCGCCTTCTAACTCAAGTGTTAACAGATCCAAGTTTCCTACGAATTTGATATCTTCTTCTGATTTATTGATAGCCTCTGCTATCATCCCAAAATATTTAAGTTTTAGCATCTTCTTTTGTGTTTATGTTATGGAAAACTCGGGTGTCAATATGATTAGCATCTATTATTTTATGGCTCATTTTATTGATAGCCACTTTAATTTTACGTTGATCATTTTCCAATTCCTGCTTAATGATGGGAATACATACTGTATTGTAAACGCCAATTAATTGATGTGTTCGGTTATCTTTTTCTGGAATTACAACAGCATTATTTTCTGAATGAGAAAGTAGCAATTCAATCAGTTCTTTAGTAACGAAAGGAACATCACAACTTAGTATTACGTTTTTTACTGTAGTCGTATTTTGTAAACCAGTCAGTATTCCTGCAAGAGGCCCTTGGTCTTTAATACAATCTTCAAAAACAGGGTAGCCAAAATTTTGATAAGCGTTATTATTTGAAATGATAATGATATGATTAACCAAAGGCTTTACAAGGTCAATAATGTGTTGAATCATTGCTTTTCCTTTAAAAAGCATTAAGCCTTTATCCTCGCCCATTCTAGAACTCTTTCCTCCTGCTAATATGATTGCTGTAACGCTCATTTAGTTTGGCAAAAGATGAACTTCAACCATTTCGTTTTGGTTGATTTCTGTAATTTCTGATGGGATATAAATTAGACAATTGGCTAATGAAAACGCTTGTAAAGCATCAGAGCCTTGTCCTTCTAGAGGTGTTACTGTTTTGTAATCTGTAGTCGCTTTTAAGAAGTTGGCTCTACCTGTTTTTTTAGTATAACTCTTGTTTATGGGTAAGCTAATTAGAGGTAAATCAATTTGTGGATTTCCAACCATTAAGTTGATAGCCATAGAAACATATTCGTAAAAGCAATTTAAAGCTGCTGCCGGATTTCCGGGCAGTGCAAAAATAGAGTTAGTTGCTGTTTGTCCAAAATATAAAGGCTTGCCAGGTTTTTGTTTTATTTTATAAAAGACTTCTTTAACACCATTGTTCTCTAGCGCTTCTTTTACAAAGTCATAATCTCCAACTGAAATACCACCAGAAAGTAAAATTAGAGCATTGTTTTTTAGCGCTTCAGCTATCATTTTTGAAGTCGCTTCTTTATTATCTTCAACAACAAATATGGTTGGTTTAATTCCCTTTTTGTTAAGGGCAGCTTCAAGCATTACTGTGTTCGATTCGTAAATCTGACCTTCTTCTAATTCTTTGCCAGGTTTAACTAATTCGCTACCCGTTGCAATAATTACAGTTTTAGGTTTTGCGTGTACTTTAATAGATGTTATTCCAAGAGTAGATAAAAATCCTATAGCACCTGCATTAATTGCAGTTCCTTTTTTTAGCGCCACACTTCCTTTTGTAATTTGATTGCTTTTCAATCTGATGTTTCCACCAAACTTTAGACCTGCATCTTTTATTACTAGCTTACCATCTTGTAGTTCTATCAACTCTTGCATAACAACAGTATCGAATGATTCAGGAACTTTAGACCCAGTAAAAATTCGAACAGCTTCAGTTGGATTGATATTTACCGTTCTCGTATCACCAGCAGGTATTTCATCAATAATGTTTAGCGGTTTATTAATGTCTTCAAAACGAAAAGCATAACCATCCATTGCCGATTGGTCAAACAGCGGAATAGAAACAGGAGCAATAATATCTTCAGCCAAATAAAAATTCTGAGCATCAATAACGCTGATGTCTATTATTCCTAACGGAGACACATTCTTTTTTACGAGTTCTTTGGCTTGTTCTACTGCTATCATTATTTTATAAAATACTCAAATAATTATCTACATGTTACCCTCCAATACTTATCATTGCTCGGTTCTTAGTATTCTTTTCTTTGTCAAAAAAATCTTCATCAGAAATCATTCCTCCACGAGATTTTTTTTTAGGATAAACGGCTTCTAATATATGAGAAACCAAATCTTCTCCTGCTCTTAAAGGCTCTAACAAATTCGTTTCTTCAGCAGAAAACAAACAATTTTTAATTCTTCCGTTTGCTGTTAAGCGTATTCTGTTACAACTATCACAAAACGGATTAGAAACTGTACTAATTACTCCAAAAGAACCTTTATAGCCTTTAATTCTATAGTTTTTAGTGGTATCATGTTTCTTATCTTCTAGCTTAATGATTTCGCTTTCAGCATAATGTCCATTTACTTTTTCTAGCACATCATTTAAGCTAACCACCTTACTTGTATCCCATTTGTTACCATCAAAAGGCATAAATTCTATAAAACGCAATGACACATTTTTATCTTTTGTAAACTCTATAAAATCAACAATCTCATTATCATTGGTTCCTTTAATTAAAACAGCATTAATCTTCACATTAAAGCCAGCCAAAATACATTGGTAGATGTTACTCATTACTCGATCGTAATAATCTCTAAGCGTCATCAATTCAAACTTGTCTTTATCCAAGGTGTCTAAACTAATGTTGATGTCTTTAACCCCGCATTCTTTAAATAAATCGATGTATTTATCCAATAATATTCCGTTGGTTGTTATCCCTAATGAAATTGGTAAAGCTGTAAGCTCTCTAATTATTTTTTCAATATTTTTTTTGATTAAAGGTTCACCCCCAGTCAACCTAATTTTGTTTACTCCTAGAGCTACAAACTCTTTGGTTAAAACAATAATTTCTTCATGGGTTAATACATTCTCCTTCTCAGATAGGGCTATACCTTCTTCAGGCATGCAGTAAAAACACCTTAAATTACAACGTTCTGTTAACGAAATTCTAAGGTAGTTATGAACTCTCCCAAACTGATCTGTAATACTTTGTGGTGTGTTTGTTGTGGAGTTCAAAGTTGCTTAATTATTTAAATTTAGTGTTGTTTTTTTTACGTTCATCAAATGTAATGAAAAGTTGTTTCTTTTAAGACTTAAGGAAGTGTGTTGCGATTTTTTAAATTAGGTGCAATAAGTAGCCAAGACCTGCACCTCCAAGGATAGTCCACATAACACTTATTTTTTTAAATCCGAATGTAATAACGATGCTTGTAATAGCAATTACTATTGCTCTCCAATCAGTAATTGTTTCTAAACTCATTACATAAAGGACTCCGGCCATAATAGCAACAGCAGCCACATTAACGGAGTCAAGAAAAAAGCTCAAAAACTTTGATTTTCTCATTTTTGGAATTAATGGATTGAGTAATAGAACAAAAAGAAACGAGGGCAGGAATATTCCAGTTGAAGCAGCTACTGCTCCCCAAAACCCATTTAGTTGAAAGCCAATAAATGTTGCAGTAGAAAGTACTGGTCCTGGAGTAAATTGACCTACCGCAATTGCGTCAAGTAATGCTTGCCTTGTCATTAATCCTGTTTCTACTAGTTCTGCATCTAAATAGGCAAAAAGAACATATCCACTTCCGTATAATATAGCACCAACTTTCAAGAATGTCAAAAACACCTTTAAACTTGTTATTTTAAGAATTGTAGCACCCGGAATTTGAAATAAGAAGATTGGAAATATAGATTTTGGCTGCGCCATTATTTTATTTTTAGTATAAAATAGTATTGCACCAACTAATCCTGCCCCTAATAATGACAACACTTCATTTACGCCAAAAATGCTCAGCCCTAAAACTGCGGTTCCAAGCATTCCTAGTTCCCAGCTCTTTAATGCTTTTTTACCCAATTTAATTACAGCAGAAGCGATAATCGCTAATACAGCAGGTTTTATTCCAAATACAAAAGGAGCTAGTTCTGGTAGTTGTCCAAATTCTACATATAAAAATGCGAGTAAACCTGTAATAACTATTGCTGGAATAATAAAGGCTAAGCCAGCAATGATTAATCCTTTAAAACCTGCTCTTTCATGGCCACAATGCATAGTCATTTCTGTGGAGTTTGGTCCGGGAATTAAATTGGTTGCTCCAATAAGGTCAAGATAGTGGCTTCTGTCCATCCATTTCCGTTTATTGACTACCTCTTCCTCCATCATAGCAATATGAGCGGCAGGTCCTCCAAAGGCAAAGCATCCAAGTTTAAAAAAAACTTTTCCTACTTCTAATAATTTGTTTTCTTCTTTCATATTATGAAGATTATAAAAGCCTTAAAGCAAGACAATATTATTCAATTAATTGTTAAAATATACAAATATATTGGGCATAAAAAAACCTGCTAATTTTTAGCAGGTTTTTTTCGATTCTTCTGCAGCCCGTAGGGGAATCGAACCCCTGTTTCCTGGATGAAAACCAGACGTCCTAACCCCTAGACGAACGGGCCATAATGAATTGTTTTTCATTTAAGGATTGCAAATGTACCTATATTTTTGAGTCTGCCAAATGTTTTTTGAAAATAAATAAAAAATTATTTAATATTCTCATTATCGACATTAAACTTAAAGCCAAGTCGTTTACCTGTTTTAATGCTCATGGCACTCGTAGCTTCATTTACATCGTGTACACTTACAATTTTCATAGCATCATAATGTGGGGTTATTAAATCAAAATCCATTGAGTAAAGGATAGATGATTCAATGATTTTCCTGATTTTTTCATCATCAATAACTTCATTTATAAAATCATTGTATAAAAAACCAAGCTGTTTCTTCCCTTCTACAAAATAATGAGCATCTTTATTTAGAAATATTCTACCAACTAAATACCCAATATCATTCAATCTATTGTACTTAAAAGAGTCTGCTAAAAAGTTATAAACGTTAATCATTCCGCAATAAGCTCTTAGTTTATCATCCTTAACGTAAGAGGTATTCCATATAGCGTGACTTTTTTCAAAATCAAAAACATTGGTATGCATAAAAAATACTAAGACGTCACCACCGAATTTAATATGAAATTCATATTCACTTTTTTCAATAAATTCTACAACAACATCTTTGTCAACTTTTTCCATTTCAGCTTTAAGCTCGGCAAGTAGGTTTTTAGCTTCGGACTTAAAGGATAGAAAAACAGTCTTCGTTTTTTTAAAAACATTTTGCTTTAAACAAGCTTTTGTTTTTAATGTATCTAAAATCAGTTCTTTAGCATTTTCCATAATTAGTTGGTTAGTATGATTTAGCAAAAACTACACGCTGTGTAGATGGGTTTCCTGAGAAAATACATTTACCTTCTTCTAATTTATTATCTAAAGGAATACAACGGATGGTCGCTTTAGTTTCTTTCTTGATTTTCTCTTCGGTTTCAGCCGTTCCATCCCAGTGAGCAATAACAAATCCAGTTTTATTTTCAATAAGACCTTTAAACTCATCCCAGTTATCTGCTGTGTGTGTCAAGTTCTCTCTAAAGTCAACTGCTTTTTGAAATAAATTGTTTTGAATATTTTCTAATAAGTGCTCTATCTTATTAGCGATGTCTTGTTGTTGTAAGATTTCTTTTTCTTTAGTATCTCTTCTTGCTACTTCAACTGTACCATCTTCCATGTCTCTAGGACCAATAGCTAATCTTACCGGCACACCTTTAAATTCATACTCAGCAAACTTATAGCCTGGCTTATATGTATCTCTATTGTCAAACTTAACTGATATTCCTTTAGCTTCAAGTTCCGATTTCATAACGGCAACTTGTTCCGATATTTGAGCCAATTGTTCTGTGCCTTTATAGATAGGGACGATAACAACCTGAATTGGAGCTAAGTTTGGAGGTAAAACTAATCCATCATCATCAGAGTGAGTCATAATCAAACCACCAATCAGTCGTGTAGAAACTCCCCAAGATGTAGCCCAAACAAAATCTTTTTTACCTTCCTTGCTCGTAAACTGAACATCAAAAGCTTTTGCAAAATTTTGTCCTAAAAAGTGAGATGTTCCCGCTTGTAAAGCTTTTCCATCTTGCATTAGTGCTTCAATACAATACGTATCAACAGCACCTGCAAATCTTTCACTTTCTGTTTTAACACCTTTTAATACCGGCATTGCCATAAATTTCTCAGAAAATTCAGCATAAACATCTAGCATTTGTTTCGTTTCAGTTACCGCTTCACTTTCTGTAGCATGAGCGGTGTGCCCTTCTTGCCATAAAAATTCTGCAGTTCGTAAAAATAAACGTGTACGCATTTCCCATCTCATAACATTTGCCCATTGATTAATCAATAGAGGTAAATCTCTATAAGATTCAATCCATCCTTTATATGTATTCCATATAATAGCTTCAGATGTTGGTCTAATAATTAATTCTTCCTCTAATTTTGCATTAGGATCTACAATTAATTTTGTTTTATTATTAGGGTCTGTTTTTAATCTATAATGTGTTACTACTGCACATTCTTTGGCAAATCCTTCAGCATTTTTTTCTTCAGCTTCAAATAAACTTTTTGGAACAAGTAAAGGGAAGTATGCATTTTCGTGTCCAGTTTCTTTAAACATTTTGTCTAATTGAGCTTGCATCTTTTCCCAAATAGCATATCCATAAGGTTTAATAACCATACATCCTCTAACAGCTGAATGCTCTGCTAGATCTGCTCGCTCTACTAATTCGTTATACCAAGCTGAGTAATCTTCTTCTCTTGATGTGAAATTTTTTGCCATTTTTATTTTTTAGGTATAATTCTTGCTTACAAGTCAAGAATATAATTTTTAAGAAAGCAAATTTAATCAAAACTAAGCTAACATGAAATCTATTAAAACATATTTACTTCCGTTACTTTTACTTGTCTTTTTTGGAGCTCAATCATTTTCTCAAATAAATTTAAAAAAAGAAACGTGTAATAAGGAACGTAAGTTTTCAAAAGCAGATAGTGTATTGGTGGAATATTACTTAACAGAAAGTGATTATAATGAAAAGTACGGAATTGATATTGCGTGTGTAGATGAGATTGAATCGCTTAAAGATTGCGGGGCGGATGAAATATATAATGAGACGCCAAATCATATCCGTAACTCAAACAATAGATTTTTGAATGCTGGAGCAGTAAGCTTTATTGTGGATGTTGCCATTCATACAGTGTTTTTAATTGTTGCATTTTGGCAGTAAATGAAATTGTGTGTTTTGGCACAATAATTGAATGTCTTTATAAATATAGAGATGTTTTAACATTTTTTTAATAAAGAAAATTAAGGAGGACATATTATGATACCAACGAAAAAAATTATACTATTTTTTGCCTTTTTAGGGCTTTTAGGAAGCACTTTTTCTCAAGATGATTTTTATCCATCAGAAAAAAATAAAGATACGGAACAACCCGTTTCTTCAGGTTCAGATTTTTCTGAAAATGATTACGCTACAGCTGTAGATTATTCTATTGATAATAGGTCTAAAGAGAAAGAAGCTGCATACAATCGTAGCTTAGGAATAACGGATAGTACTACTTATTATGAAGATGAATATGGAAATGTTCAAATCTCCAACAATTATTATGATGGGGATAATTATGATTTTGATAATGAATATTACGATTATGAATATGCTTCTAGAATAAAAAGATTTAGAAGAGGAACAGCAAATCATAGTTATTATGATGATTATTATACAAACTATTATTGGTACGATCAAAATCCAACTAATTATGGTACGAGTATTTATACAAGTTATAATTGGTGGAGTCCTGGGTATTCTGCTGTAAATGTTGGTTGGTCTTATTATGGAGGTTGGTCTTTAGGTTGGAATTGGGGTTGGGGATATACAGGTAATTATGGTTATTGTGGGACAGGAAATTACGGTTATCATGGAGTTTATGGTAACCATGTTTCGAGCTATTACCAAAATGGGTTTGGAGGTTACGGAAACCAAAATGTTTATGCAAGTAATTATTATAATAGCTATGATGGGAATAGTCATTATTACGGGAAGAGAGGTATAAGTTCAAATCATTCTGGTTATGGAAGTAGAGCTAATCGAAAAAGTACAAGTGCTCATACATCTTTTGGTCAGAAATATGAAGCTTCAGTAAAGGCTCATACGCCAAGAAGTACTGTTAGAAATGTAACTAGCACAGGAGGTGTGAAACCTGCAACTAGAAATAATGGACATTCTAATACAAGAACTCTTTCTCCCAAGACTTATACGAGACCAAAAACTTCGAATACTAGAACAACTCGTCCAGCAACAACACGTCCGGCTGCGACAACCAGACCAAGGAGTACATATAGTAATCCTAGAACAAGAACGACAACACGCCCGAAGTCTACGTATACAAGACCTAAAAGTAATTCTAGGTCAAACTACAGTAAGCCTTCAGGAAGTTATAATAGAAGTAAAGGATCAACTAGAACTCGTTCTACGGGTAATTCTGGAGGGAGTAGAAGTCGATCTACATCAGGAGGAACAAAGAGAAGGTAATATCTTAAATTAAAGAGAAATGAAAAGAGTTGTTACATATATTTTCGCTTTTACTGTTTTGGCAAATGTAAGTTTTGCTCAAAATGAATTTGATGTGTTGAGGTATTCAACATTGGATCATCATGGTGATGCTAGATTTAATGCGATGGGTGGTTCTTTTGGAGCTTTAGGTGCAAATTTATCTGCGTTAAGCATTAACCCTGGAGGATTGGGGGTGTATAAAAGTTCTGATTTTTCGTTTACGCCAGCCTTTCATTATAATTATTCAGAAAGTAATAAGGATGGGAATAGTGTGACTGACGGCAAACTTAATTTTCATATTTCAAATATTGGTTTTGCAGGAAATTTTGCAGGAAGTGGTGATTGGAAGTCTGTTAATATTGCTATTGGATATAATAGGTTGAGCAATTATAATACGAGTATTTCAATAAAAAGTAATACGAGCAATTCTTTATTGGATACATACGTTTCTAATCTAAATTCGAATGGCGGGACATATGAAGAGGATATTCCTGGTGCATTTCCATTTTCCTCAAATTTAGCCTATCAAACTTATTTAGTAAATCCTTTAGCTCCATATTCATCTCAATACGATCATGTATTTGAAAAATCAACTAATATTAGTCAATCTACGAGGTATGATACGAGAGGAGGATCTGGAGAAATGTATTTTGCTTTAGGGGCTAATTATTCGGATAAACTATATATAGGAGCATTAATTGGAGTGCCAAAGGTAAGGTATGTTTATGATAGAGATTATACTGAAACGGCTGATCCTTCTGATACGTTAACTGAATTTAAATCATTCTCTGTACACGATTTTGTAAAAACAACAGGTACAGGTTTAAATTTGAAATTAGGAATGATTTATAAGTTGACTGATTGGTTTAGAATAGGAACGGCCTTCCATACGCCAACAGTTTACTCATTGTCTGATCAATGGTCTACTACTGTGAGCTCTGAAGATAAAGCAGGCGAAGTTTTAACCGAAGTTTCTCCTTCAGGTAATTTCGAATATATTGTTACAACACCTTATCGCTTTGTTAGTAGTGCAGCTTTTATAATTGGAAGGAATGGTGTAATTAATGGAGATTATGAAATTGTAGATTATTCTACAGCAAGAATAAAAGAGGATAACACTTTTGTATCTGCAGATTTCTCAAATGAAAATAAAAGTGTTCGGAATAATTTTAGATTAACTCATAATATTAGAATAGGTACGGAATGGAGGTTAGACCCATTTAGGTTAAGAGCAGGGTATCGTTTTCAGGGAGACCCTTTAAAAAATAATTTTAACGTAGACAATAGTTCTTCAACTTACTCTTTTGGGATCGGGATAAAACAAGACGATTATTATTTTGATATGGGATACTCATTAAAGTCTCATAAAGCAGAATCTGTAATTTTAGGAGAGCAGAATGATTTTGCTTCAGTTGATTTAAAAGACCATTACATTTCTATGACTTTGGGGTTTAGGTTTTAAGAAATACGCCAATAATTGCTAAAGTTATCATAGAAGCAATGAATATAATAACGCCCCATCTAAAGTAGGCGTTCGGAATTATTTTGTTTCTATATTTAGCACTTACTAAATAGTTGGCATTCATTGCTTTTTTTGAATCACCCTTTTTAATCCCAAATAAATATAGCGTATTTTCATTTTCTTCAATGGATGATTCAAAAGGGACATTATATTTCTTTAATAATGCCTCAAAATAATCTGCTCGCTCTTTCTTAAAAAAACGGTAAACGGTGTAGCCAACTCTTGTTGGATGGTCAGAATAGTTAAGAATGTTTAACATTATTTAATTCAAATTTTTCGTCCTAAAATTAAAGTTTTATTGCGGCTTATGCCATTTGTTTCCCATCGCTAGTGTCGATAAAATATCGTTAGTATTTCTTAAGAAGAATGAAAAATACTTAAAAACAAGGTTAAGGGCGTAGTCTAAGGTTTATTTTGGCTCTTTAATTTTGGATAGGGATTTAAAAAAACTAATTTTAGAAAGAAATTTAACGTAAAAGAATTGAATTATTTAAAGCGAGTTACATTTATTATTATTCTGTTTGTCTTAATTGGAGCAATCATTTCTTTATTCCTTCCATCTGATATTGAACTAAAAAAAACGACCATTATTGATGCGGATAAAACGGTTATTCAAAAACAGTTAAAAACATTTAAATACAAGAATATAAGTGGTTATAAATTAGATGAAGAAGATGAGCGTTGGGAGTTTCTTCTTTCCGATAAAGGGTTAGAAATCGTGTCTTATGTGAAATTTTCATTTGGGTTTAATCCAATAACTAAATTTTATGCTGTTTTTGATAAGGAGCAAATAAATATAGATTTTCAGCATAAATTTGATAGTGTTAAAGTTGTTTTGGACGAGCTACCAAAAATACAAGGAGTAGTTGTCGCTAAAATGATGATGGAAGAGGATATTTGGTTTTTATCTATTCGAGATACTATAAATCAAACAAGCATGAATAACGCTCATGGAAAATTTTACGAAGAAATAAATCAGTTTTTAATTGCAAAAGAACTTAATGGGGTTGAACCGCCTCTAGTAATTTATCACTCTTGGTCGGATACATTGGTAGATATAGAAGTAGGAGTTTCAATAGGCGATTCTAGAATGATTGGAAATAGTCGAATAAAAATGAATAGGATTGAAAAATCTAATGTGGTTACAGCAGTGCATTATGGCGCTTATGAACGTTTACCAGAAACCTATTTCGGTATTAATGAATGGATGAGAACTAATAAGGTTGTAGTTAAAGGACCTCCTTGGGAAATTTATATCACCGACCCATCTACTGAATCTGACCCTAAGAAATGGAAAACTGCAATATTTTTTCCGATAAAATAAATCAAACTAGAGCGATATGAAAAAGGTGAGTTTAGGACGATGGAAGAGGGAGAATCTAGTTTAGCAAGAATAACTGTTGATCTAAGCATCCTTTTCCTATTTTTGGGCGTTATATATTTATTAGCCTAATCTTAATAAGAAAATGTACAAATTTTTAATCGTAGCACTTACCTTTCTATTTGCTCAATATGGGTTTTCTCAAGTTGTTATTAATGAGTATTCCTGTGCGAATTCTTCAGCAGCCGGTTTGTCAGATTCTTTCGGTGAGCGAGAGGATTGGGTAGAACTTTTTAATACTACTGGAGCAGCGATAGATTTAAATGGGTATCATTTAAGCGATAAATCAGGAAATATAACAAAATTTCAAATCCCAAGCAGTATAATTATACCAGCAGGAGGTTATGTTATGGTTTTTGGCTCTGGCAGAGCATTGGTTGCAGGAGGGAGTGAAATTCACACAAGTTTTAAGTGGACTCAAACAAGGTTTGAGAAAATTATATTATCCGATGGTCTTGCTAATGTTTTAGATAGTTTGACAATTATTCCGAATCAGCATTTGCATTCGAGAGGAAGAACAGCCAGTGGGGCATCAACATGGAATGTTTTTACAAATCCAACACCAAATACTTCCAATGTAGGGGCGCAACAAGAATATGCAACAACTCCAACTATAAGCGTGGCAGCAGGGTTTTATGCAGCAGCACAATCTGTTGCAATTACAACTCCAGATCCAAATGTTACCATTAGATATACTACGAATGGTTCTGAACCTACGGGGGCTTCGTTCGCCTATTCGGGGCCAATAAATATTGCAGCAACTACAGTGCTGCGTGCGAAATGTTTCAGTGCTACAGCAAATATTCCACCTAGCTTTATTGAAACGAATACATATTTCATTAATTCATCACATACTATTCCTGTTGTTTCCATTTCAGGAGATGATATTGCTACTTTATTGGGAGGTGTCCAGATAATATCAAAAGGAGCGATAGAGTATTTTGATGAGAATGGTATAATGCAAACTGAAGGAACAGGGACTTATGATAAACATGGAAATGACTCTTGGTTTTATGCTCAAAGAGGAGTCGATTTTGTGATGAAAGATCAATATGGGTACAACTATGCATTGCAAAATCAACTGTTTGCAAATAAAACTAGAGATAAGTTTCAGCGAATTATTTTAAAAGCTGGAGCAAGCGATAATTATCCTTTTGAAGGAACGCCTGGCGCTAATTATCCTGGTGAGCTAGGAGGCGCACATATTAGAGATTCTTATGTTCAAGCATTATCTCAAAATGGAGATTTGCATTTGGATGAAAGAACACATCAATCGTGTATTTTATATATGAATGGACTGTATTGGGGTGTTTATGAGATAAGAGAAAAAGTTGATGACAGTGATTTTCTAGATTATTACTATGGGCAAGATGAGGAATGGACTGATAGTCCTAACCATATTCAGTATTTAAAAACTTGGGGAGGAACCTGGGAGAAATATGGAGCACCTAACGCTCAAAACGATTGGGATGCGCTTTTGAATTTTGTCCAAACAAATAATATGGCAATTCCGGCTAATTTCACTTATGTGTCTAGTCAGTACAAATGGAAAAGTTTAGTCGATTATTTTGTGTTAAATTCATATATCCTTAATCAAGATATGTTAAATTGGAATACCTCATGGTGGAGAGGTTTGGACACTGCGGGAAGTAAATTAAAGTGGAGAT
>JASJIW010000031.1:0-5660 GCA_037624665.1 Flavobacteriales bacterium | reverse complement strand
GAACCTTGGTTTTGATAATAATATTATGGGAGCAGAATTCCATAGATTAGGAATAGAGAATTCCTTGCTTAATTTTCCAGTGCTAGATACTTGTACAGAGATAACCGCTCAACTTTGTCAGTTGCCAGGAGGTAGAGGAGGAAAATTTAAACTACCCACCTTATCGGAGTTACACGCGTTTTTATTTAGTAAACCTTTTAGTGAAGCTCATAATGCAACTGCTGATGTAGAAGCAACCACGCGTTGTTTTTTAGAACTAATACGCCGTCAACTTTTTACTGCAAAACAATTAAATGTTGATTCCAATTATTTTGAAATATTTACAAAAATAAATCCGCAACCTTTTGAGTTAATTGGATTAAAACATGTTAATTTAAAAAAAGCCTCTGAAAAAATAAGAAAAGAGTTAGAGAAATTAACTCAAGAAGATGAGGTTTCAACAGCGATTATAGAAGAAAATATTGCTGGGCTTGAGGACATTCCATTTGCTCATTTACATAATCATTCACAGTTTTCAATACTTCAGTCTACATCAAGCACCCAAAACCTTGTAAAAGCTGCTGCCGATAATAATATGCCTGCTGTTGCTTTAACAGATTCAGGAAATATGATGGGGGCTTTTCATTTTGTAATGCAAGTCAATGATCATAACCAATCATTGACTGAAGAAGATGCTTCTAAAAAAATGAAAGCCATTGTTGGTTGTGAGTTTTTTGTTTGTGAAAATCATTTAAATAAAAACCATAAAGACAATGGGTATCAGATTGTCTTGTTGGCGAAAAATAAAAAGGGCTATCATAATCTTGCAAAGATGTCTTCCTTGGCATTTACAGATGGTTTTTATTATGTACCAAGAATAGATAGGACCATCATTGAAAAATACAAAGAAGGTATTATTGTACTTACTGGAGGTTTATATGGAGAAGTGCCTAATAAAATTTTAAATATCGGTGAAAAACAGGCTGAAGATGCATTAATTTGGTGGAAAAAAACTTTTGGGGATGATTTATATGTGGAGGTGTCAAGACACGATCAGGAAGATGAAAAGAGGGTTAATTCGGTATTAATTCCGATGGCTAAAAAACACCAAGTAAAGATGGTGGCAAGTAATAACACCTATTATATAAATAAAGAAGATGCCAATGCGCATGATATTTTATTGTGTGTAAAAGATGGTGAAAAACAAGCAACACCTATAGGAAGAGGTCGCGGTTATCGGTATGGACTTCCAAATCAAGAATATTATTTTAAATCTCAATCTGAAATGAAATCCTTGTTTAAGGATCTTCCAGAAGCCATTACTACTATTTCTGAAATCATAGATAAAGTAGCGTCTTATAGCTTAAAAAGAGATGTATTACTACCTAAGTTTGATATTCCTGAAGAATTTCAAGATCCAGAAGATGAAAAAGATGGAGGTAAAAGAGGAGAAAATGCATACTTAAGAGGACTTACCTATAAAGGGGCTGAAAAAAGATATGGAGAGCTATCAGACGAAATAAAAGAGAGGATAGATTTTGAGTTGGGGGTAATTGCAAATACAGGCTATCCTGGTTATTTTTTAATTTGTCAAGATTTTATTGCAGAAGCCAGAAAGATGGATGTTTCAGTAGGTCCTGGAAGGGGTTCTGCAGCAGGAAGTGTGGTGGCGTATTGTCTTTGGATTACAAACATCGACCCCATTAAATACAACTTACTTTTTGAGCGTTTTTTGAATCCTGAGCGTGTAAGTATGCCGGATATCGATATTGATTTTGATGATGAAGGTAGAGGTAGGGTATTGGATTATGTAATTAAAAAATATGGAACTAATCAAGTAGCTCAAATTATTACGTATGGAACGATGGCCGCTAAATCTTCCATTCGTGATACGGCTCGTGTTTTAGATTTACCATTAAATTCTGCAGATCGCATATCGAAGTTAATTCCGAATATGACCAAATTAAAAAAGATATTTGCTTATACGGATGCTGAAATACGGAATAAATTTAGAAATGACGAAGTGCCTAAGGTTAATGAACTTTTAGTAATTGCTGAAGGAAATGATTTAGAAGCGAAAACTGTTAATCAAGCAAGGATTTTGGAAGGTTCTGTTCGTAATGTAGGTACTCATGCTTGTGGTGTTATTATTACTCCATCCGATATCACCAATTTTGTTCCTGTTGCTACTGCAAAGGATTCCGATATGTATGTTACCCAATTTGACAACTCTGTAGTAGAAAGCGCAGGATTGTTAAAAATGGATTTCCTTGGTTTAAAGACCTTAACCTTAATAAAGGATACCGTTAAATTGGTAAAGTTAAAGCATCAAGTAGATTTAGATCCAGATACGTTTCCATTGGATGATGAACCTACCTTTGAGTTGTTCCAAAAAGGGGAAACTGTAGGAATATTTCAGTATGAATCTGCAGGAATGCAGAAATATTTAAAGGATTTAAAACCTACTGTTTTTGATGATTTAATTGCTATGAATGCATTATATCGTCCAGGTCCAATAGAATACATACCAAGTTTTGTGAATCGTAAAAATGGGGAAGAAGAAATTCTTTATGACCTTCCTGCCATGGAAGAGTTTTTAAAAGAAACTTACGGGATTACTGTTTACCAAGAGCAAGTGATGTTGCTTTCTCAAAAGCTAGCAAACTTTACAAAAGGGGAAGCTGATGTACTTCGAAAAGCGATGGGTAAAAAGCTAATTGCAGTTTTGGATAAAATGAAACCTAAGTTTATTTCTCAAGCCAAAGAAAATGGACATGATGAAGAAAAACTTGAAAAAATATGGAAAGATTGGGAAGCCTTTGCAAGTTATGCATTTAATAAATCGCATTCTACTTGTTATGCATGGATTGCTTATCAGACAGCATATTTAAAAGCACATTATCCTGCGGAATATATGGCTGCCGTGTTATCTAATAATATGAATGATATTAAGCAGGTAAGCTTTTTTATGGAGGAATGTCGTAGGATGGGGCTAGAGGTGTTAGGACCTGATGTGAATGAGTCGTATTATAAATTTACGGTAAATGATAAAGGGGCCATTCGTTTTGGAATGGGAGCGATTAAAGGTGTTGGAGGAAATGCGGTAGCGACTATTGTCGAGACTAGAGATGATGGAAAGTATAAATCGGTATTTGATTTAGCTAAACGAATTGATTTACGAGCAGCCAATAAAAAAGCTTTTGAAGGATTAGCATTGGCTGGTGGTTTTGATGGTTTCGATACCCATAGAGCTCAATATCTACATCCAGACGAAAAGGGAGTGCTGTTTATAGAAAAGGTATTGCGATATGCATCTAAATTTCAGGAATCTCAAAACAGCGATCAATTGGATATATTTGGAGGCGGTAGTGAAGTGAAAATTCCAGAACCTGAAGTTCCTCCTTGTGAAGAATGGGGAACTCTTAAAAAATTAAAACAAGAGAAAGAGGTTGTGGGGATCTATATTTCGGGACACCCATTAGATGACTTTAAGACAGAGATCAATCGTTTTTGTAATTGTACCGCTTCTGATTTTAATAATTTAGAAAATTTTATTAATAGAGAGATGTGTTTTGGAGGTATGGTTGGAGATGTGCAACATCGAGAAACAAAAACGGGAAAAGGATGGGCATTGTTCATTGTAGAAGATTATAACGAAAGTTATGAGTTTAGAATTTTTGGAGAGCAATACCTTAAGTTTCGTCATTTTTTAGTACCCAATTCTTTTATTTTTATTAAAGCATTGGTTAAAGATGGTTGGGTTAATAAAGAAACACAGAAAAAAGGAGATCCACGACTTCAATTTAATAGCATGCAGATGTTACAAGAAGTGATGGATAGCCACACGAAAAAATTAACCATTCAATTACCTATTGAAGAAGTTAACGATGGTAGCATTGCAAATTTAAAAGAAATTATAGCTAGCCATAAAGGAGATAAGCATTTGGAATTATTAATTTATGAAGCATCCGAAAAAATAAAAGTTACCATGCCATCAAAAAAGTTCAAAATTGATATTTCAAACGAACTGTTAAAAAAATTAGAAGACGAGCAAATTATGTATAAGCTTAACTAATCTCAGGTTTGGAATCATAAAAAATTGTGATACTAACATCATATAATCTAATGATTTACTTGTAAGTTAAAGTAGAATTATTGACTACATTTGCATAACAAATAAATATATATATTATGGCATTAGAAATAACAGACCAAACTTTTGAAGAAACAGTTTTAAAAAGTGACAAACCCGTATTAGTTGATTTTTGGGCAGCTTGGTGTGGACCCTGTAGAATGGTTGGACCGATCATCGAAGAAATCAGTAAAGATTACGAAGGAAAAGCTGTTGTTGGTAAAGTTGATGTAGATGCAAATCAAGAATTTGCAGCTAAATTTGGAGTACGGAATATTCCAACAGTTTTGGTGTTTCAAAATGGAGAAGTAGTAGGTAGACAAGTAGGAGTTGCTCCTAAAGCTACTTATGAAGAAGCGTTAAACGCTTTACTTTAATAATAATTAAAACATAAGATTAAAAAAGGTTTGCTATATAGCAAACCTTTTTTAATTTAGACCTAATGGATATACGCAAAGAAATAAACGAAATAACAGGGTTTAATAACTTAGAACTATTGGCTCATCAGGTAGTGGAAGGGTTTATTTCTGGTTTGCATAAAAGTCCTTTTCATGGGTTTTCAGCAGAATTTGCAGAACATAAAATTTACAACCAAGGAGAAAGCATCAAACACATTGATTGGAAGTTGTTTGCGAAAACGGATAAATTATACACCAAACACTACGAAGAAGAAACCAACTTGCGTTGCCATTTAATTATAGACAACAGTAGCTCGATGCATTATCCTTTATTAAAGGATTTTGATATTAATCACCTTAATAAAATAGGGTTTTCAGTGTTGGCTGCAGCAGCGATCATGAATTTACTAAAACGTCAAAGAGATGCTGTTGGCTTAAGTATTTATAGTGACGACTACGATTTTTATAGCAATGAAAAAGGTAGTGAGCGTCATCATCAAATGCTGTTGGCTAAATTAAATGAAGCATTAGCGAATAAAAGAGAGCAGATTAAAACCAAAACCTATACCTATTTACATGAAATAGCAGATAAGATTAAAAGACGTTCTATGATTTTTCTGTTTACCGATATGTTTCAGAGTGATTTGGAAGAAGAAAAGTTATTTGAAGCATTACAGCATTTAAAGTATAATAAGCATGAGGTTATTCTATTTCATACCTATGATAAAGAAAAAGAAATAGAATTTGACTTTAGCAACAGGCCCAAACGATTTGTTGATGTAGAAACGGGAGCACATGTAAATCTTTACGCCGATGCGATAAGAGGGGATTATAAAGAAGCGGTTAAAGATTATTTTACAGCACTTAAGATACGTTGTGGTCAATACAGGATTAAGTATGTTCCAGTTGCTATTAATGAAGATTTTAGTGCCATTTTAACAACGTATCTATTAGAGCGTCAAAAGTTTGTATAGTAACAAAAATAAAGTTTATTATTTTTAAAAAAAAGCTTGCAATAAACAATAGGAGGTGTATATTTGCCCTCGCTAATAAGCAATAGTAATATTGTAAGCACGGTCTGGTAGTTCAGTTGGTTAGAATACCTGCCTGTCACGCAGGGGGTCGCGAGTTCGAGTCTCGTCCAGACCGCA
>JASJIW010000030.1:0-16518 GCA_037624665.1 Flavobacteriales bacterium | reverse complement strand
CATTCCGAACAGAGAAGTTAAGCCCGTTAGCGCAGATGGTACTAGGTTTTCCTGGGAGAGTATGTCGTTGCCAATTTTAATTAAGCCCCTTTCTTTTAGATCGGGGCTTTTTTATTACCTTCACTTTTTATGATAAAGACCATTCCTAAAATAATGAGGATGGAAGCTTTGTATAAAAAATGCATAAATTCTAAGAATACTTTTACAAAAAAAATGGACGAACTAGTCAGTATGGACTAATTTTTTTAAGCCGCTAGTATAAAGCTTTCTATTTATTTCATTTCTAAAGGAGTTAAGTATTCTAAATAAGAGTATAACCTTTAATTTGTGAGATATCAATTAAGAAAATAGTTAACTAAGAATTCTGGAAATAAAAGTTTTGCTATTTTATATAAATAAGGAATTATCAATAGATTTGAGTTATCTGAAATCAGAAAAAAATCTAATTACTCTAAAATGATTTTAATTGCTGGAGGAATATCTAAGGTTGAAAAACAGTAATGAGTTCTATTGTAAATAAAGGGTGTTTAGACGTGGGGATAACTTTTGAAATTATGGGTTATTTTTAAATGTAAGTATGATTAAGAAGTTGATGATTCTGTTATCATCCTATCGTTTTTTACTATCTTTACAATCCTTCTAAAAAAAGATAAGAAAATGGCAGAGGCATTAGCGAAAAAAGGATCGGTTGATAAAAGTGAAATGTTAAAAGCATTTCGTTTGATGTGTACAGCAAAGGCATTGACTGAGTTGTATGAAGTGAACAAACCTCTATGTTCAAAGTATGTGCACGCTACATCAAGAGGGCATGAAGCTATTCAGTTGGCTTGTGGATTACAATTAAAACCTCAAGATTTTGTTTTCCCTTATTATCGTGACGATAGTATTCTGTTAAGTATTGGAATGACTCCATTTCAATTAATGCTTCAAGTTTTAGCTAAAAAAAAAGATCCTTTTTCGGGAGGTAGAACATATTATTCGCACCCCAGTTTAAATGATGCCGATAAGCCAAAGATACCACACCAAAGTTCAGCTACTGGGATGCAGGCAATTCCTGCAACAGGTGTTGCAATGGGAATTCAACATAAAGAGAAATTAGGGATGGCTAAAGATTACAACGGAGAAAATCCTGTTGTAGTTTGTAGTTTAGGAGATGCATCATGTACAGAAGGAGAAGTTTCCGAGGCGTTTCAAATGGCTGTTTTAAAACAAATGCCAATTATTTATTTGGTGCAAGATAACGAGTGGGATATTTCTGCCACTTCAGAAGAAACTCGTGCACAAGATATAACCCATTACGCTAAAGGATTTAAAGGGATGGATGTTAGAACCATTGATGGAACTAACTTTCAAGATTCTTATGACACGTTTAATGAAGTTTTAGAAATAGTACGAAGAGAGAGAAGACCATTTATTATTCATGCAAAAGTTCCTTTGTTAAATCATCATACTTCTGGTGTGCGCATGGAATTTTATAGACATGATAAAGAAGAGTTGGCAGAGGCATGGAGTAAAGATCCATTTCCAAAGTTATTTGATGCTTTGTTAAATAAAGGTGTAGCTAGACAAGAATTAGAGCAGATTGAAAATGAAGCTAAGCAAGTAGTTGCTAAAGACTATGAATTGGCCGTAAAAGAAGAAGATCCAAAACCAGAAGATTTATTAACGCATGCTTTTGCTCCAACTCCTGTTACAGAAGAAAAAGGAGTAAGAGTTCCTGCAGGTAAAGATAAGACAGTAATGGTTGATTCTGCTTTGTTTGCCATTAGAGAAATAATGAGCAAACACCCAGAAAGTTTACTTTACGGACAAGATGTCGGGGCAAGAATTGGAGGGGTTTTTAGAGAGGCAGCAACATTGGCTCAAACATTTGGAGATGACAGAGTTTTTAATACACCAATACAAGAAGCTTTTATTGTAGGAAGTACAGTTGGTATGTCGGCAGTTGGTTTAAAGCCAATCGTTGAAGTGCAATTTGCAGATTATATTTGGCCTGGTTTAAATCAGTTGTTTACTGAGGTTGGTCGATCTTATTATCTGTCTAACGGTAAATGGCCAGTGAGTATGATTTTAAGGGTGCCTATTGGAGCTTATGGTTCTGGTGGCCCTTATCACTCTTCAAGTATTGAATCTATTGTTACAAATATTAGAGGCGTAAAAGTTGCTTATCCAAGTACTGGTGCTGATTTGAAAGGATTAATGAAAGCTGCTTATTATGATCCCAATCCGGTAATTATGTTGGAGCACAAAGGGTTATATTGGAGTAAAATTAAAGGGACAGAAGCTGCAATGACTGTTGAACCAGATGATGATTACATAATCCCTTTTGGCAAAGCAAGAACTGTTTTAGAAGCGCCTATACAAGCAAATTCTGTAGCTATTATTACTTATGGAATGGGTGTTTACTGGAGTACAGCAGCAGAGAAAAGTTATAAAGGACAAGTTGAGATTATAGATTTACGTACATTGAACCCGTTGGATGAAGAGGCAATGTATGCTGCAGCGAAAAAACATAATAAGATTTTAGTTGTTACTGAGGAATCGGTGGAATGTTCTTTCTCTTTAGGTTTAGTTGCTCGTATTCAGAAAAACTGTTTTAAAGACTTAGATGCTCCTGTTGAAATTATTGGTTCGGTTGATACACCTGCAATACCATTAAATTCTATTCTGGAAGCAACACTACTACCTAATGGTGACAAGGTTGCAGCTGCTATAGGTGGTTTGTTGGATTATTAAGTTTTATTTTTGTTAGATTTCTTCCATTTAAAGTTGTGATCTAGTCATATTATTGCCTGATTTTTATAAAATTAGGATGGAAGTATTCTCTGGATATGTAATAACGAGAGAAAAATTAAGGGTAATTAAAAGTAGTGTATTATGAATAAAGAACATTATCAGAAATTGGAGAACATGTATTTGGCAGCTCCGATTAATAAATTTTACAACCCAACAATTACTGTTAAAGAATGTACTGCTGAAATTACAATAGCTGTAAAAAAGGATTTTTTTCACGCTGCAAATGCAGTACATGGTTCAGTATGTTTTAAGATGTTGGATGATGCAGCTTTTTTTGCTGTAAACTCTATTGTTGAAGATGTTTTTGTGTTGACAGGAACTTTCGAAACAAATTTTTTGCGTCCAATTACAGCTGGAGAAATAGTCGCAAAAGGAATGGTCGTTTCAAATTGGGGGAATAAATTTGAAGCAGAATCTGAGCTTTTTAATGCGGAAGGAAAGCGAGTAGCGGCTGGGGAAGGAACTTTTATCAAAAGCAAAATACTTTTGGCGAGTATTGATTCGTTTAAAATTCAGTAAATTTGGTTTGATGAAAAAAAATGGATTAATTATAATATTGTTATTTGTTACTCTTTTTGGGTCTGCTCAGGATAATGAATATGTGAATGGTGATAAGTCAGGTTCGACAAAATCTTCTTCAGGAAAAAGTGGTTTTGATTGGAGTAGAACAACCCTCGGAGGAGGATTTTATGCTGCTTTTGGAAATAATTCTTATTTTTTATTCGCGCCAACTTTAGGCTATCATTTGTCTGATAATTTTTTGGTTGGAATAGGGGTCAATTATGCTTATGAGAAAGTTGCTATTGGAATATTCTATCCATATAAAAGCAATACCTATGGAGGTAGTATGTATAGCCAGTATTTGTTTGAAGATTTACCATTCTTAGCACATGCTGAGTTAGAATACTCAAATATTAATGTTGATTTTGAGTCTGAATTGATAGATGACTTAACCTTAAATTTAATTAATCCTTATGTTGGTGGTGGTTTAAAACAGAGGATGGGTGCCTATTCTTATTTTTATGCGTTAATTCTATTCAACTTAAACGAAACAAAAGAGAGTAATATCGTTCAACAAAACCCAATTATTAGGATTGGATTTTCTATAGGATTGTAAGTTTATCCAAACAAGTTAACAAACACTTCTTCCACTTTACTTACGAATAAAATTTCAATTTTATGGTCAATTTCGGCCATTCCTTTTTTGTTGTATTTTGAAATAAATATTTTTTCAAAACCTAATTTCTCAGCTTCCATAATACGCTGATCAATTCTACTAATGGGTCTTATCTCACCAGATAAACCAACCTCTGCAGAAAAGCAAATGTTAGATCCAATATGAATATCTTCACCAGAAGAAAGGATAGCACTTATCACTGCTAAATCAATAGAAGGATCGCTTACTTTTAATCCTCCAGCAATGTTTAAGAAAACATCTTTTGAAGCTAATCTAAAACCACAACGTTTTTCTAAAACAGCCAATAACATATTTAAACGTTTGCTATCAAATCCTGTAGTTGATCTTTGGGGTGTGCCATAAGCTGCAGAGCTAACAAGTGCTTGTATCTCTATGAGTAAAGGTCTGTTACCTTCCATTGTTGCAGCAATTGCAGCACCGCTGAGTTGCTCATCTTTGTTGCTAAGTAGTATTTCAGAAGGATTGTCGACCTCTCGTAAACCAGCACCGTGCATTTCGTAAATTCCTAACTCATTGGTAGAGCCAAATCTATTTTTTATTGATCGTAGCAAACGGTAAATATGATTTCTATCACCTTCAAACTGTAAAACAACATCTACCATGTGCTCTAAAATTTTAGGGCCAGCTATGTTTCCGTCTTTAGTAATATGTCCAATTAAAAAAACTGGAGTATGCGTTTCTTTTGCGTAGCGCATTAATTCAGAAGTACATTCTCTTACTTGAGAAATACTTCCTGGAGATGAGTCTATACTTTCAGTGTGTAAAGTTTGAATAGAATCAATCACCAAAACCTCAGGTTGTAATTCCTTTATGTTATGAAATATTTTTTGAGTAGAAGTCTCGGTCAAAATGTAGCAGTCAGGATTTTTATTTCCAATTCTGTCTGCGCGCATTTTTGTTTGTTGCTCACTTTCCTCTCCGGTAACGTATAATATCTTTTTGCCTTTTAACCTTAAAGACATTTGAAGCATTAACGTAGATTTTCCTATTCCTGGATCTCCTCCAAATAAGATTAATGAGCCAGGAACTAGTCCTCCGCCCAATACTCTATTTAATTCTGTTCCAGGTAATTTAATTCTTGGAATATCAGAAAGCTCAATAGTGTCTAATTGTTGCGGTTTGCTTGTTCGAGTAGTGTTAAAAGTACTCTTAATATCCGTTTTGTCTGGTTTACTAATTACTTCTTCAGAAATAGTATTCCATTCGTTACAAGCAGAACATTTTCCGACCCATTTATCATATTGTGAACCACAATTCTGACAAAAAAAAGTTGTTTTTACTTTTGTTTTAGCCATTTTTTTAAGTGAATGAAAGATTTTTCTTTTTAGCTAATGAAGCTTCAATGTCTTTGATCTCTCCTTTCGGAATAGCATCAATTAATTCTTTAGTATAAGTTGTTGCAGGGTTTGCATAGATCTCATCTGCTAAGCGTAATTCAACAATTTTTCCTTCTTGCATTACAATCATTCTATCACTCATAAATTTAACAACAGATAAATCATGTGAAATAAAGATAAAAGTGAATTTGAATTCTTTTTTTAGTTCGTTTAATAAATTTAAAACCTGTGCCTGAACCGAAACATCTAATGCAGAAACAGACTCATCACAAATAATAAATTTTGGATTTAAAGCTAATGATCGAGCAATACAAATTCGCTGTCGTTGCCCTCCAGAAAATTCATGCGGATACCTGTAAAAATGTTCTTCTAATAAGCTCACTCTTTTGAGTAGTTCCATTACTCGAGCCTTACGTTCTTTCTCGCTATTAAATACTTTGTGAACGCGCATTGGTTCCATAATCGCTTCACCAATTGTTATTCTTGGATTAAGAGAAGAGTAAGGGTCTTGAAAAATAATTTGCATTTCTTTACGATATGCTCTCATTTCTTTTGGGCTTAAATCGGTAATATCTTCCCCTTTAAAAATAATACGACCTTCAGTAGGTTCAACTAATTTTAAAATAGTTCTTCCTAAAGTTGTTTTTCCACAACCCGATTCTCCAACTAACCCGAGTGTTTCTCCTGGATAAACATCAAAAGAAACATCATCAACTGCTTTTACAACCGCTGTTGTTTTTCCAAAGAGGTTTTTAGCTATTGGGAAGTGAGTTTTTAGGTTCTTAATTTCTAAAATAGGTTTTTGTTGGTATAGCTTTTCGTGACGCTTAGCTGTTTCACTCGGTGAAATAACTAAACCATCCGTAACATCAGTAACCGATTTATTTGTTTCGTGCATTTTTCCATTGTTGTCAATGGTCATGAAATCAGAAACAGTTGGTAGCCATGTTAATCTTCTATTTAAAGGTGGTCTACATGCTAAAAGTCCTTTAGTATATGGGTGTTGAGGGTTTGTAAAAATGTCCAAAACATTACCCTGCTCAACAACTTTTCCTTTATACATTACAACAACTTTATCAGCCAATTCTGCAATCACACCTAAATCATGTGTGATAAAGAGAATTCCTATGTCATGCTTTTTTTGTAATTGCAACATGAGTTCGAGTATCGTTTTTTGAACGGTAACATCCAAAGCTGTGGTTGGTTCATCTGCAATTAATACAGACGGATTGCAAGACATTGCCATGGCAATCATTACACGTTGCTTTTGCCCTCCAGAAATTTGGTGCGGATAAGCATCAAACATTGCATCTGGACGAGGTAATTCAACTTGCTTAAATAAATCAACTGTTAATTTCTTGGCTTCTTTTCTATTTACTTTTTGATGAAGTATGATAGCTTCAGCAACCTGCTCGCCGCAAGTGAAAACAGGATTTAAAGAGGTCATAGGTTCCTGAAATATCATAGCGATATCATTTCCTCTATAATTTCTCATCTCTTTTTTAGAGCATTTCAGTAAATCAACAGTCCCATTTTTTGAATGAAACAAAATTTCTCCATTAGAGATTCTTCCTGGAGGGCTAGCAATTAATTGTATTACCGATAAAGAGGTAACTGATTTTCCTGAGCCCGATTCTCCAACAATACCTATAGTTTCTCCTCGATTAAGCGAAAAAGACACATCGTTTACCGCCTTAACAATGCCGTCTTCCGTATGGAATTCGGTAACAAGGTTATTGATTTCTAATAATGGTTTTTTAATCATTTTAACAGACTGTTGTAAGGGCAATAAAGTTACATTTTTTTATGATTAAAAAGAATAAAAGCTGTCAATTCGAGTGTTTCTAAGAACGATAAATGTATCAAGGATTAGCTTTTTTGTTCTCACTTCACTTCAGTTCAGTATAAGCTAAACATTTCGATAAAAAATCGAACGGACAAAAGTTATAAAGCTAATAATTTAAATCTCTCACAAATATGGTGATGAAACCATACGAGTGGCTGTCGTTAATCATAGAAATAGAGATGGTTGAATTGGAAATACTAGAAGTACTGTTCCAACTCATGTAGCCATCAGCTTCTTTTTTGCCAACACTGTACTTTCTGTTAAAATGGTCAGAGAAATTCTTGAAAAGCAAATCAGCATCTTCAATTACATCTAAGAAAATAGCCACTTCAATTTCGTAAAGCTCGTTTTTTTCTGAAAAATCATACGAAACCGTATAGCTATTTCCCATACTTATTTCATAGTCATAATGTAGATAGCCCGACATTTCATCAATTAAAAACGCTTGATTTTCGAGTGTTTTTGTTTGTTCAATTGAACTGCCTATTTGAGCACCTCTCAATTGTCCTTCTTCCGATTTTAATACGTTATCATAATAGGGACTTTTATTGTTATTACACGCAAATAAAAAGAAAATGCTAAGGAGTAGTAGCGTTTTTGGAAATAGGATTTTCATAATTTATGAGATAATAATGTTTTCAGTATCAATGAGAGCATCGTTTCTAAAACGTAAAAACAGTTGTGTTAAAGCAATAACATCTTTTTCGCAATAAACAGCAATACGTTTTAAGTCTTTGTCTTTCCAATAAACATCATTAACCATGCTTCCATCAATATCGTCTTTTGGAGTAGGGATGTTAAAAATGGTAGTTAATAAGGATAACGAGGTGTAGTGTTTGTAGTCACCAAACTTCCATAATTGTAGCGTGTCTAAATGATTGACTTCCCAAGGTTTTTTACCCGCTAAATCTAGTATTTCGGGAATATCAATACCATTAACTAATGCCCTTCTGGCTATGTATGGAAAATCGAATTCTTTACCGTTGTGAGCACAAAGCAACGCATCTTTAAAATTATAGTGTTTGTTTAATAGTTCAAAAAAATCAGTAATCAAGATGCGTTCATCATCATTAGCAAATGATTTTAACCGAAGGGTTTTCTTTCCTGATTCTATATTGATGAAACCAACAGAGATACAAACGATTTTTCCAAATTCTGAATAAATTCCTGCTCTACCATAAACGTCTTCGGGAGTTTCTTCCTCCTTGCCAATAAAGTTAGCTTTATGTTCCCAATGTGCTTTAAAGTCATCAGATAGTTTAGAAAATTCAGGTTGCTGCGCAACAGTTTCGATGTCTAAAAAAAGAATGTTTTCGAGCTTAACTTTTTGTAGCATAACATTGGTTTGAAATGAAATGACAAGTTAGTGTTTTATCCTTTAAGGTAAATAATTTAATCGAATATTTTTGTCTTCAAAAAACAACGTTATCATGTTGTTTTTGAAAAGGCAAGCAATACGTACTTTTTGACTCTTCGTTTAACGTCCTTGTTGGAAACGTTTTAATGTTTCTTACATGTTGTTAAACGAAGTTAACGTTTTTCTATGAGAAAGTCAAGCTGTTACTTATTTAATCATAACACCTTGTTTATTTAAAACAGGGATGTCAATTAGGTTTTCTTCTTTAACAGTTTCAGCTAAAAACACAATCTTTTTATCGTACAATCGGCCATCTTTAAAAAAGCTTACCCAGTATTCGTTGTGTAAAGCAAATACATTTTCCATTATGGGTTCTATAATTTTGTACTCGTTGGGTTCAAAAGATCCCATGGCATGGCGAAGGGTAGAGGTTTTTGTTTCCTTACCCTTTACATCAGTTAAATAACCTTTAGAGGTAACTAAAACTTCGTTTATGGTTTCTTTTTTATAGTTGATGATGTAAGTGTTCCAGATGTCTTCTTGTTCATCGTTTTTATCTTTTACTATTGCTATGGCAATGTCTTTTACTACTGGAGGGGTAATGTCTTTTTTCATCGTTTTTATTATTGAATCATTATTGTAATAATGATTTTATCTAAAAGATTTTATTGCTTTTTGTACGGTCTTGTCTGATTCGTTAACGATTACATAGTAACCAATATCGTTGTAAAGATTTCTGCTAATAGCAGCTTTTAAGTCTCTATTAATAAGTGTTTTCGAAGTCAATATTTGCCCTAAGTTTCTTTCAATTTCTTTTTCTTCAGCAAATTTTATTACGCTGTTAAATAAATCATCCGTAATGATAAAGTTGTCTTTAAATTCCATCGCACCCTTATAGTTAGCGTTAAGGCTTTCACGTTTTTTATCTACATAGTTTAATGCAAATGTTTGGATAATTCCACGATAGCGTAATTGATATAAATAGTTGGTGCCTCCAACAGTGTCAATCGGAACAAAAATATCTGGCATAATTCCACCACCACCATATACTACTTTTCCTTCTGGCGTATAAAACTTTAATGAGTCTGGAAACTGTATGCTATCAGCAGAAAGTAACTCTCCATTTTCATAACGGTTATAAGCTTCCGCATGGTATTCATCGATGCTAGCACCATACCCTTTTTGGATGCATCTTCCTGTAGGAGTATAATACCTAGCAACAGTTAAGCGCAAGGCAGAGCCATCTGGCCATTGTACTTGTTCTTGTACTAATCCTTTACCGAAAGAGCGTCTTCCAATTACAGTTCCTCTATCATTATCTTGTATTGCTCCGGCTAAAATTTCACTAGCAGATGCTGAATTTTCATTAATTAAAATAGCAATTTCAGTAGATTCTAATATCCCTTTACTGGTAGAGAAATATTCAGATCTATTTCGTGTTCTACCATCGGTGTAAACAATCATTTTATTTTCTGCTAAGATTTCATCAGCAATTTTGGTTGCAGCTTGTAAAACTCCACCACCATTATTCCTTAAATCAATGATAAGTTTTTCCATCCCATTCCGTTTCAATTCTTCCGTAGCTTCAATAAATTCTGAATAGGTTGTTTTTGAAAAACGGGTAATTTTTAAATAACCGGTATGTTCATCAAGCATATAAGGAGCGTCAATACTAAAAATGGGAATTCTATCTCTAGTAACCGTAAAGAGTTTTCTCTTTTTTTCGCCTAAACGGACAATCTCCAGGTCAACTTTTGTTCCTCTAGGCCCTTTTAATAATTTAATAACTCCGGCATTATTAATCCCGTTTCCAGCTATCTCTGTGGTGTCTACTTTAACAATTCTATCTCCAGCTTTAATTCCTAATTTATCGGAAGGGCCATTTGCAATAGGAGAGATGACTAAAACGGTATCGTCTTTTATTCTAAACTCTACTCCAATGCCATCAAAGTTTCCTTCTAAAGGTTCATTCATTCCATCAAAATCCCTTGCAGGAATGTAATAGGAATGGGGATCTAAAGTGGTTAGCATCGAGCTAATCGACTTTTCGGTTAAATCTTTTTTGTCTACAGAATCAACATAAGTGGTCTCAATAAAATTTAAAATCTCATTGAGTTTGCTTGCAGTATTAAAACGCTGGTTTTGTGGAAAAATAATGTTTTTATCATTAATGTTTGAGGGAGTTAAGAATGCTCCGAGAAACACGCCAAGAATTGTGCAAGTAGCAATTATTAGTGGTAAAAAAAAGTATAAGAATGGTTTATTTTTACTCATCTAAATGTTCTATTTGAGTTAGTTGTATTCCTGTACCTTTTAAGAAATCTATTCCCGAAGTATCTTTGTATCCATTAATGTAAACAACACGTGTGATACCTGCTTGTAAAATAAGCTTACTACATTCTTTACAAGGAGAAAGGGTGATGTATAACGTGGCGTTATTTCCGTTTTGATTGCTTTTAGCAAGCTTTGTTAACGCATTTGCTTCCGCATGTAAGACATACCAATGCGTATCTCCTTTGTCATTTTCACAACAGTTGTCGAATCCTGTAGGGGTTCCATTGTAGCCATCAGAGATGATCATTCGGTCTCTAACAATTAAAGCGCCTACTTGTTTTCTCGAACAGTGCGAAAGTTTAGCCCATTCTAGAGCCATTTTTAGATAAGCATTGTCGTATCTGAATTGTTTCTCTTTACTGTATTCCATCTAGGACTTTAATTTTTTGCAGCGTGGTAACACGCTAATTCTTAATCAATTTATGAAAAATCAAAAGTATGAAAAGGAGTTTGCTTATTGTATTTTGTTAACGGTTTTTAACGTGTAGTATCCTAAAAAGAATAGGTTAATCCGCCTAACACACCAAATTTCTGAGTAGGATAATCTTGAAATCTTTCGTAACGAACAGATCCAATATTGTTGAAGTTAATGTAGGCTGCAAGTTTTTTAGTGTAACGATATTCTAACCCAATGTTAGCATCAAACACACCTTTTAACTTACTAGCAATTTCGGTAGTTGTAGTAATATTATTTGTAGTAATAGTTGAGAGTGATTTGGCGTATTGCTGGCTAAAGTAGTAGAAGTCTGCACGAACAATAATCTTATCACTAAGATCATAAATTCCAGATAATGATATTTTTAAATCGGGTTTGTGCCAAGCTTTAATCTCATTTTTAGGAGTATATTTAAAATATTTAGCGCCCAATAAAACTTTCAATTTCTCTAGTTTTTGATATGTTAATTCAGCTGTTATAGTAGAGATGTTTACTGTATCATAAGAAACCAAGAATTTGTTTTCTAATAAGGATCCAAAATCTTTTACATACAAAGGAAGCCCTTCCAATTTTTGTTGACTAAAGCTCGTGTTAAATGTCAGTTTAGAACTTAAACTACCTCTTATCCCTCCATAAATATCATACTTTTGATTTGTGTTTTGAACCGCTAAATCGACTGTATTTATAAATGGGTTTTCCTTGTAAAAAGTGTTAAGGTTATTGCTAATTAGCCCTCCTCTAATTCCTACATATGGGATAATGATGTCTTCAACTACATTGTATTTAAATTCTGCTTTCGGATAAAAATGAAACTTGGTGTCTGGGTAAGAGTTTAGGTATAGTCCGATACCTACTTTAAATTGCCATTTTTCAGTGCTTGTGCTAATGGTAGGATTTATTCCTAAAACCAAGTTTCTATCTAAACTTAAAGGGTTAATTAGCTTATTGTAGTTTACTTCTACACCTAAAGAATAAAGTTCTTGTTTATGATATTTACTAAGGTTTCCCGCTAGCTCTAAATGGTTTTCGGTAACACCAAATTTGTCTTTTAAATTATGAAAATCTATAGCTGCATTATAATCAAGCTGACTAGAGTCGGTAAAGTTTCTTGCTAGAGAAAAACCAATATCGATTTTGTCTATCTTTTGTTTTGTACTAGCTTTGTTTACTAAAGTAAGATCGTTCGAAGGGTTTAAGAAAGCTTTCTCAGAAATACCATAATAATGGTTGACATCTCTGGTGTACCCAACTTTTCCGATAGTCGTAAATTCTTTAGAAAAGTGTTTTCCGAAAAAGCTTAAATGATTGTTGCTATAACCACTGTAATCATTTTTAGCAATTCCATTTGATGAAAGATGCTTTCCAAAAAATCCGAATGATAAATTTTTAGATCTTTTAGCATTGTAATAAAGTTCTGCTAATGGAGTAGTGTTCGTTCCAAAACCAACTTTTGCATAACCTCTGTAAAGTTTTACTAAAGGCTCACCTTTAATTTTAGCTGCTTTTATTAAGTCAATTTGAAAGCCTACAGGAATCTGTTTGTCTAAAAAGCTATAGTTTAATTTAGGTATAATTTTACCCGTATCTTTAATGCTAGGATTGTCTTTAATTTTAAAGGCATCCGTTAAAAAAGGCTTAAAGCCAGAGTTGATAATTAGTACTGTTGAATCTGTTGGGGAATTGCTTTGTGCAAATCCAGTTGCAGATAACATTATAAATGAAATCGACAGAATTAATATGTTTTTAGCCTTACTCATCTTTTGGTGTCTCCTCAATTACGTCTTCAGTCTCTTCAATTACATCTTTAGTTTCCTTAGTGTCCAGAGCTTCTGGTAATTCCTCTTCAAGAAGCTCTTCATCTTCTTCAAAGAGCTTGTCAAATTCATCCTGGTTAAATAGTTCCACTTCTATTTCAGTTTCTTCTTCTGTAATATTTTGTGCAGCTTCAGTTGCTTCAATTACAGCTAGCTTTTCGTTAGCCGAGCTAACTAGTTCAGGAAATGTGCTTTTGTCAATAACGTTTTGTAAGGTTATTTTTGCTTGAAATAAATCTTCTTTAGCGATATAGTTGTCAGCCAATAATATTAACGACTTTCCAACCCAATATCCGTATGATGGAAATTTCTTAATTAAGCTAAATACTTCTACTTCACAATTGTCATATTCACTTCTTAAGTTTAAAATGTGTGCAACATTAAATTTCGCTTCAGCACCAAACTTATTATTAGATCCTGCAGCAGTCGCAAATTCGGTTAATGCTAAGTTGTAATTGTCTTGAGCTAAACCAATTTTTGCATATAAAAGGTGCGCTTCAGTTATTAGTAACGTATTATCAATGTCTTTATTAATAATTAACTCACAATACTTAATCGTTTCAGCTGGATTGTTTAATTCATAGTTTAAACGCATTTGCGCTACTTGTGCATTAAATACATTTGCTGGCACATCAGCTAAATATTCTAACCTGCTATATGTTTCTATGGCTTCACTAAACTTGCCTAAGTTTAAGTTTATTTCTCCAGCTTTTACCAAAGCGGTTTCTGTAAACTTGTTTTTTGGTTGGGCAATTACATAGTTAAAATCTATTAATGCTTCGTTGTCAAAACCAGAACGATATTCGCAATCTGCTCTATAAAAATGGGCATTCAAAATAGATGTTCCCTTCGGATATTTCTCTAGGTAATTGGTTAAATCGGTTGTTGCTTTTTCACAATTACCACTCATATAACTGTTCTCTGCAACTTCATAATAATCAGCATCCATAACTTGAGAAGAAGAATCAGCCCCTCCAATGCTCGTTAAATATACTTCGTAAGCTTCAAGTTCACCTTTGTCAATGTGTATTTTTTTAATTTGTTTAAGTGCTTCCGTTCCTTCATCGGTATTCGGATAATCTTTTAGTACTCTTTCAAAAGCAATTAATGCATTACTGTCATCTTTTTTGTTGTAAAAAATTAAGCCTTCTTTAATTAATGCTTCACTTAAATAAGGACTGTTAGGGTGGTCTTTAATTAACAATTGGAAGTTTGCTAATGCTGCGTCTGTTTGATTTCCAATTTCTTGTGTTTTTCCCAATTGAAAAATAGCATCATCTAATAAGTGAGATTTCTTCTTTCGATTAATTAAGGTTTTTAACAGGTTTTCTTTGTCTTTATAGTTCCCAATAACACCATTTGTTATAGCGCTTTGGTAAAGCGAGTAATCAATTTTGTCGACACCCAACATCGCTGCTCTATCGTAATATTCAATAGCTGCCTTATATTGTTTGTTGGTGTAGAAACAATCTGCAATTCTATTTAAGGCATCATTTTTTGTTTTACTATTGTCCTCTTTTGCATTTTGTATGTATTTTCTAAACCATTGGTTGGCATTGCTGTATTCTTTTAATTTGAAATAAGAATAACCAATACTGTAATGTGCTTTATTTACGTTGTTATCAGCTATTGCTTCAGGTTCAAAAATGTAGTTTTTAAACTGGCCAATTGCCAATTGATACTTGTTTAATCTATAGTTTGTTTCAGCTCTCCAGTAGCTATTGTCTGCTTTTATTTTTTTGCTAATCAAATAAATGTCTGATTTGTCGAAATGATTAATAGCTTCAGGGTACTTTCGGTTGTTAAATAGTTCAATTGCTCTATAGTGTGCAATTTTTTGATATGCTTCTTGTAGTTTTAAGTCTAGAACATTAATATTCTCTAATGAATTTAAGGCCGCTTTATAATTCTTAGTCGTGTAGTATACAGCAATCAAAAATTCATACGCATTGTTAAGTTTAGTAGAGTTGGGATACGTATTAATGAACTCTTCAAATGCTACAATGGCATCATTGTATGGATGCATAGATAATTCGTAAGAAATTTTAGCAAAACTAAACAGAGCATCTTCTTTTATTTTTGGGTCAGCATTTATATTAGATGCTACTCTAAAAGAACTTTGAGCATATCTTTTTTGATTTGTTTTTAAATAACATTCAGCCATATTGTAATGAGCGGCTTGCGACAAACTATCGTTTTCTTTAATAGACTTCTTCAACCATTTGACAGCTAAATCACAACTATCACTTTTGTAATAAGCATAACCCAATTGATATTTATCTGAACGATTAGCGTTATGAGGTTTTTCTTTATGATACCGTTTTAAGTAAGGTATCGCTTCACTATATTTTTTAGTATTGTAATACGACTCGCCTAACAAACGTGCTATTTCTGCTGATCTTTTTGGTATTGATTTTTCTAAGAGAGCTGGGGTATATTCAATCACTTTAGCATACTTTTTTTGTAAGTAATAAATCTGAGTAATATAATAAGGAACTATTGGTGCAAATTTTTCATCATCCTCTAATCTCTTAAACGTTTGCAAGGCAGATTCATACTTCTTTTCTAAGTAAGCAATGTGTGCATAGTAATATTTAGAGGTCGCAGAAAATTTGTTGTCGGTATCTTTTATTTCGTAAAATGCAGAAGATGCTTTTTCTAAGTTCTCCTCTTTAAAATGACTATATCCTGTTTTGAAATAGTACTCTGCTAACTCCTCATTGGTTAAATCATATAGATCTATTTTTTTAAACCATTCTAGTGCTTCCTCATATTTCTTTTTTCTGAATTTATAACGCCCTAAATGGAAGTAAGCCAATTTAACTTTTGGGCTTTCAGGGTAAGCGTAAATAAATTCAATCAGTAAATTTTCTGCATTGATGTTAAATAATTCTAACCCGCAAATGGCGTGATAACACTTCGAATTGACAGCTACCTCAGATTTTTTTTCGTCAACAGTTTTTAAGACTATTTCAAATTTGTCTTGTGCAGCACTAAACTTTTCTTTGTCGTAAAGTTCAAGTGCAGAGTTGTATGTTGCTAAATTGTGTGTGTAGATACTCGTTTTTTGCCCAAAAACAGTAGCGTTTAAGGAGCATGCGAGAATTGCTATGTATATAAAATGTTTCAAATAAATAATGTTATACCAATTAGAATTATAACGGTTTAAAATTAGAGATGTTAGATAAAGGTGCTTTTGTAATCCCCGTTAGTTTTCAACGGTAGAATGTTTACATTGTTGTGTTGATCAATTTTGGATTTAGTATAGGGGTGTTACATATTTTTAATTGTCTTTGATTTGACAAATTGCAAGATTGTGGTTCGACTTTTCTGACTGAACCTTTAGGGCATAAAAAAAGTCCTACTGTTACTAGTAAGACTTCTTAAAATTTGCTCCCCC
>JASJIW010000029.1:0-38699 GCA_037624665.1 Flavobacteriales bacterium | reverse complement strand
CATCTTTAGTAAGTTTTGTATCGGGAAATAGCCATAAAAATATTAGGGTCTCACTTTGTTGGTTTTAGTCACTGTTTAAATGAATCATTTAAGCGGGATACATTTGTACTCATATTTTTTTTACATTCATACCATATTGGTAATTGACTTTCTTTTATTACTCTGTTTGGATATTCTTTAAACACTGCTGTATTTAAAATGTTTAAACAACTACATTTTGTAGTTAGGATAACTACATATTATAGATAGTTTTACGGTGTGAAAATTATTCCATTATATAGCTCATTAGATTTTTATCTGCCAGATCAAAGAATAAGGCTAAAATTACCGCTTTATGACAATGGTATTAGTGCAGGTTTCCCTTCTCCTGCTGATGATTTTTTAGATACCTCTATAGACCTGAATAAAGAGTTGATAAAGAATAAATCAACTACATTTTTTGCGAGGGTAAAAGGTAGCTCAATGGTAGGAGCAGGAATAGATGATGGAGATTTATTAATAATAGATAAGAGTATCAAACCAAAATCGAATGATATAGCAGTATGCTTTATTGATGGTGATTTTACGGTTAAGAGAATAGATATTACAAAAGATATTATATGGTTAGTGGCTGAAAATAAAAAGTACAAACCAATAAAAGTTACTTCAGACAATGATTTTACAATTTGGGGTATTGTAATCAATGTTATAAAATATGTATAATGTTTGCTTTAGTAGATTGTAATAATTTTTATGCTTCATGCGAACGTTTATTTCGTCCTAATTTAATAGGTAAACCAATAGTGGTTTTATCGAATAATGACGGTTGTGTAATTGCTCGAAGTAATGAAGCAAAACCTTTTATTCCAATGGGAGCTCCTGCTTTTAAATTTAAGGAGGTTTTTAAGCAGCATGAGATCAATGTTTTCTCTTCTAATTTTGCTTTGTATGGAGATATGAGTAGTAGAGTAATGAACGTTTTAAGTACATATTCACCAGACATTGAAATTTATAGTATTGATGAAGCTTTTTTGAAATTTGATGGGTTTGATTATTTTGATTTAGCCGAATATGGTAAGGAAATAAATCAAAGAGTAAGGCAAGGAACAGGAATACCAATTAGTACTGGTTTTGCAAACACAAAAGCGTTATCAAAAGTAGCAAACCGTATCGCTAAAAAGTACCCTAAAAAAACTGGAAGCGTCTACATTATTGATACGGATGAAAAGCGTTTAAAAGCATTGAAATGGTTGGCTATTGAAGATGTATGGGGAATAGGTAGGAGGCATGCTGAACGGTTACGGTTTAAGGGGGTAAATACAGCTTATCAATTTACTGAACTAACCGATAGTTGGGTAAAGAAAAATATGGGGGTTGTAGGGTTGAGATTAAAGAAAGAATTAGAAGGGGAATCAACTTTAGGCTTAGAGGATGTAAAACGTAAAAAAGCAATAGCAACAACTCGAACATTTGATAAGAATTACTCCAAATTAACTGACATTCAGGAACGAGTGTCAACTTTTGGTGTTACGTGTGCTGAAAAGTTAAGAAAACAAAAATCTTGTTGTAATTTAATAATGGTTTTCATCCATACTAATGGACATCGTAAAGAGTTACCTCAATACAGTAGAAACATAGTCGTTAAAACAGATTATCCTACCAATTCTAGTATTGAGATAGTACGGTATGCGGTGTTAGGTTTAAAGGCAATATATAAAGAAGGGTATCAATATAAAAAAGCAGGGGTAATTGTTATGGGTATTACGCCTGAAAGCGAGAAGCAATTAAACTTTTTTACTGAAGAAAACCCAAAACATCAAAGACTAATGAAGGTGATGGATGGTTTAAACAATTCAATTGGGCAAAAAAAACTTAAATTAGCTTGTCAAGATCTAGGTAGGACTTGGAAAATGAAACAAGAACGGTTATCGCCAAGATATACTACTCGAATTGATGAAATTATAACGGTAAAAGTTTGATTTTTTATTTGTTTTTAAATTTGAACGCTTAATTTAGCCTATAAATAAAGGGGGATTACTTTCCAGTTTAGAAAATGAGAAACTTTCCATTTACTTTCCTGAAAGTTGCTAAAATTGTGTGACTATTTTGGTACTTGATACTTCTAGATACTATTAAATATGGACTAGTTACTTTCTGTATCGGAAAGTAATCTTCTCTTAACAATCCGGAAAGAATAAAGCCAAAAAAAAATGAAAAACGAACAATACTGGTTAGAGCAGTTGAAACTAGAAAAGCATCCTGAGGGAGGTTATTTTAAAGAAACGTATAGAGCAACAGAAAATGTAATTAATAGAAATGGAGATAGTAGAAGTGCTTCAACAGGTATTTATTTTTTAATTACAAGTGATTTTTATTCTGCTTTTCATAAAATAGAATCGGATGAAATGTGGCATTATCATGATGGTGCGGCTTTAGCGGTTTATATGATTACAGCAGCAGGTGAGTTGGAAGTTTTAAAAATTGGTAATGACATTGAGAATGGTGAGCAATTGCAAGGCGTTGTTCCTGCAGGTTGTTGGTTTGCATCAAAAGTTGATGTTCCCAATGCCTTCTCGTTAGTGGGTTGTACGGTTGCGCCAGGTTTCGATTTTAAGGATTTTATATTGGCGGATAGAGAGGAGTTGACTCAAGAATATCCAGCACATACTGCAATTATAAAAGAATTAACAAGGAGTTAAGAATAGCAAATGGAAACATTTACTCAAAATATTTATTTAACGAAAAGAGAAACTTTAAAGTGCGTCAGCTGTAGGATGACTATCCCTTTGGGACAAGCTTATGTGGCAGAAACAGAAAAGCATAAAGGAACTTGTTTTGCTTGTTCTCCTTTTGTAAAATCGGCTTTTTTAGAGCCAGGGAATGCTGCTTTAACAAGACGGTCTAAAAAACATTCGAGTTATTGCGGTATTTTATTTTCTTGGAATGGCAGAAGAAAGCGTTTTGAGCGTAAAGGACAGTATGTTGAAGTTTCGGCAATAATTAAAGCCAAAGAAGAGTGTGCTGAAGATGAGGTGAAAAGAGCCAATAAAAATGGAAAGGTAGCGATTAAAAGAGTTGTAGATGATAAAATTTATGTTGCAGCGTTTTCTTTAGCCATTCGTAAACGTTATCCTAATTGCCCTAAAAATAGAGAGATTGAGATCGCTAAACATGCGTGCGAGAAGTATAGTGGAAGAGTAGGACGAACAGCAAATGCCAAACAGTTTGATGGAGAAATGATTGACTTGGCAGTAGAGGCGCACATCAGACATAAAGAAACCAATTACGATAGTCAGTTTAATAAAGGAATAACTAAACGAACAATTCGATCTTCGGTAAAAGAAGATATTACAAAGGTGCTGCATAGATGGAGTGGGAATACGTGATGGGATTAAATCATTTTCAGTTCGAGTGTTTCGACATTTTTCAGTCGGAATTTATCGAGGACCAATGATTCTATTGAAAAATGTTGTTTTAGATACTAAATTCTTACAGAATTTCACTCGAACTGACATTTTTTACAATAAACAATTATCGAATTAAATGCAATAAATAAGTATAATGGACTGTCCTTGTGGAAATAAAAAAAGCTATAAAGAATGTTGTGAAATAGCACATCATTCATTAAAATCGGCAATAACAGCTGAGCAACTTATGCGATCGCGTTATACTGCATTTACGCTAGCCAATGGCGATTACTTAATGGAATCTCACCATGTTTCTACACGGCCTATATCAGAAAAAAAGGAGATAGTCGCTTGGGCAAAATCTGTAGAATGGCTGGAGCTAAAAATAGCATATACCACCAAAGGTTTAGAAAATGATAACGAAGGAACTGTAGCTTTTGAAGCTTTTTTCAAGGAAAATGGAGAACTAAACGCTATTAAAGAACATTCTAAATTTGTTAAAGAGAATGGTTGTTGGTATTATCTTGATTTTGTATAAATATTGTTTCTTACATTTGTTTCCACACATATTAATTCAAAAGAATGATCCAGATACCTAGCGTAAATTTAAAAGATTTCATTTCAGATTCATCAACAAAAAAAGAACAGTTTATTAGTGATATAGGAAAAGCCTATGAAGATATCGGTTTTGTTGCCTTAAAAGGTCATTTTTTAGATGAGGAGTTAGTTGAAAACCTGTATGCTGAAATTAAAAAGTTTTTTGACATGTCTGTTGAAGATAAGCAGAAATATGAGATTCCGGGAATAGGTGGCCAAAGAGGTTATGTGTCTTTTGGTAAGGAAAGTGCCAAAGGAAAAGAGGAGGGAGATTTAAAAGAGTTTTTCCATTTCGGACAATATGTAACTGCTGATAATCCATTGTCAAAAGTTTATCCTGATAATGTTAATGTTGCGGAATTACCAGCATTTAATGCAGTGGGTAAAGAAGCGTATAAAATGTTAGAAAAGACAGCTAAATATGTGTTAAGAGCATTGGCGTTACACTTGGATTTAGAAGAGACTTACTTTGATGCTTATATTGTTAATGGTAATTCAATTTTAAGACCAATACATTACCCACCAATCACAAAAGAACCAAAGGCTGCTGAAAGAGCTGCTGCCCATGGAGACATTAATTTGATTACCTTATTGATGGGTGCACAAGGAAGAGGTTTGCAAGTGCAAAATAATGATGGAGAGTGGATTGATGCAATTGCTCAACCAGATGAAATTATGATAAATGTAGGGGATATGTTGTCGAGACATACCAACAATAAGCTTAAGTCTACGATACACAGAGTTATTAATCCTCCTCAAGATCAGTGGGGAACATCTCGTTATTCAATTCCATTTTTTATGCACCCTTTAGGGGAAATGAAATTAGATGTATTGGATAGTTGTATTTCTGAAACTGAGCCCAAAAAGTTTGAAGACATTACTGCAGGAAATTTCTTGCATGAAAGGTTAGTAGAACTAGGGTTAGTAAAAGAATAAGTTATCCCAATTATAATGTCAACTGTATTACACAGTTGCATAATTAAAAAAGAAAAACAGTTTTATTCTGTAAGTTTGTTATTCAATAAAAAATAAGATATATGAAAAAAATGATGAAGATAGCAGCAATGCTTTTAGTGGTTGTAACAACTACGAATGCAGTTGCACAAGAAATGCCACAGCCTAGCCCTGCGGCAAAAGTAGAACAACGTATTGGTTTAACAGATGTAACAGTTGAATACTCTAGGCCTAGTGTTAAGGGTAGGAAAATATTTGGTGAGCTAGTGCCAAACGATGTGACTTGGAGAACTGGTGCAAATAAGAATACCTTAATTACATTTACTGATGATGTAAAAATTGGTGGGCAATCATTAGCGGCTGGTACATACTCAGTATTTACTATACCTTCAGAAAAGAATCCTGAGTGGACTGTTATGTTTAATTCAGTTACTGATGGTTGGGGTGAAGGGAAATATGACAAAGCAAATGATGTTGTTACAGTATCTGCTGAACCAAAGACTATTGCTAAACAAGAATCAATGCTTTTTTCTTTCGATAACTTAACTGATAAAACAGGAGATTTAGTTTTAGCTTGGGATGTAGTTGCTATTAGCATTAAAATTGAAGTTGAAGTAGAAAAGAAAGCTTGGGAAAATATTAAGACTGCAATGGCAGAAGCTACAGATGAAAATAAAGCGAGTATTTACAGAAATGCAGCTAAATATGCTGTAGCTACAGAAATGCAATTAAAAGAAGGTTTAGGATGGATTAATGAATCTATAAAAGCTAAAGAGTATTGGTACAGCTATTGGGTAAAAGCAGATGTACAACACGCTATGGGTGACAATAAAGGTGCTATAACTAGTGCTGAAAACGCTATTAAATTAGGTGAAGCAGGAGCTAAAGAAAGCGGAAAGCTTTTTGTCTATAAAGAAAAATTAGAGAAAGCAATTGCTGACTTTAAGTAGTGAAACTACACGTTTTTTTATGTGTTAAGCTGAACTATTCCAATTAAAATTGGGATTTATACAATTTTAAAAGCTCCATTAACTAATGTTAATAGAGCTTTTTTTATGCAGTAGTTTTATCAAAAGGGTTTATGATGGCAGCAAACAAAACAACTAAACCACAACCAATTACATTGTACCATAAATAAGCTACTTGTTGTACTTCGTAACCCATAATAAAAGAGCCTATTTTCTGACCAAAAAAGTGAAGAATAATTACAAGTAATTGTGCTGTAATAGCACCAATAAAAGTAGCTTTTCCTTTTATTCTCTTTAAAAAGAAAGCAATTAAAAATATCCCTAAAATAGTACCATAAAATATAGAACCAAGTATATTTACAAGCTCAATTAAGTTCTCCGAGAAAGCTGCAAAAAAAGCAAAGGTAATAGCTAAAAGACCCCAAATAGCAGTTAACACTTTTGAGGCAATTAGATAATGTTGTTCTGAATGATCTTTGGTGTTTAGTCGCTTGTAAAAATCAATGGTAGTTGTTGTAGCTAAAGCATTCAATTCGCTAGAAGTAGATGACATTGCTGCAGAGAATATGACAGCTAACAATAGTCCTATTAATCCGATGGGCAAATAATTCATGATAAAGGACAGAAAGACATAATCTGAATCTCTAGACTTATTATCAGGAACAGCTAAGTTGACTAAATCTTTCGCTTTATCTCTTATAAATATAGCTTCTGCTTCGTTTGCTTTTAATGTCTGAATAGAGTAGTCTAATTTTTTTTTACTGTAGTTTGTATTCTCATAATTATTGACAACAATTTTTAAAGCTTCCTTTTTTCTTTTGTATACTTCAGAGTAATCAGCTTCAATAGATTTCATATCTTCAGCGTATTCAGTTTGATAAACCTTAGCAGTTGCATTCTCATTAAATAGAACAGGATGCTCTTGGTATTGAAAGAATACAAAGACCATAACACCTACAAATAAAATGAAAAATTGCATAGGTACTTTCATAATGGCATTAAACATTAATCCCATTCTACTTTCGTAAACAGAACTACCACTTAAATAGCGTTGTACTTGTGATTGGTCTGTTCCAAAGTAGGAGAGTGCTAAGAATGTTCCTCCTGTAATACCAGTCCAAAAGGTATAACGTTTATCTACATCAAAAGAAAAGTCAATTACATCTAATTTACCCATTATACCTGCTACATTAATAGCATCTTCAAACGAAACATAGGCAGGAAGTTTATGGATTATAATAAAGAATGCTGCAAACATTCCTAACATAATAATTCCCATTTGCCATTTTTGAGTTAAACTTACAGCTTTAGTCCCTCCAGATACAGTGTATATAATTACTAAAATACCAATGAGTAAAATGGTTAAGCTTAAGTTCCAGCCCATAGCTGTAGATAGAATAATTGCAGGAGCATAAATAGTTATACCAGCTGCTAATCCTCTTTGTACTAAAAATAAGAAAGCAGCTAATAACCTACTAGATACCCCAAAACGAGATTCTAAATACTCATAAGCTGTAAATACCTTAAGTTTGTAGTAAATGGGAATAAATACAGCTGATACAATGATTAAAGCAATGGGTAGGCCAAAGTAATTTTGCACAAAGCCCATTCCAGATTCATAAGCTTGACCTGGTGTTGAAATAAAAGTTATGGCACTAGCTTGAGTAGCCATTACCGAAAGACCAATGGTAGTCCATTTCATTTCGTTACCACCACGTAAGTAATCTTGTAGATTAGCGTTTTTACGTGTTTTCCAAGTTCCGTAAGCTACAATAAAACCTAAGGTTCCGAGCATTACTATCCAATCAACTATGCTCATTATTTGTAGGAGTTAGTAATTAGTGTAAATAGAAATATTAAGAATGCTAAGAATCCTATAATAAATAGGTAAAGCCCTTTCCAGTTTCTGAAAAATGGAGGCTTTTGAAGTTTATTTTCCATATGATATAATATTTGCAAACAATTTGAATGCTCCAGGAACACCAGCCGGTAATTCTCTAAAGAATGAAATTCCAGTATAAATGAAAGTTCCTTTTCCGTGGTTAGTAACTAAAAGAGCGCCACTTTTCATTGGTTCATTTTTGTCATTCCACCCTAAAATAGGAGTGTATTTATCGTCCCATTCTTTTGGGAAGTACAATCCTCGTTCTTGTACCCAGTTATTAAAATCTTTATCTGTTATTTTATTGGGTGAGCTGAGTATCGGATGCTCTAAAGGAACAAGTGTTGTAACTGGAGCATCTTCTTCAGTAACTCTATCTCGAGACAATTTTAAAGGATAGGGAGTCATTGTCTTTGTATCAACACCTCTATTAGTATTGTATTGTACTACATAGTTACCGCCTTCCTCTACGTACTTCATTAGTCGAGTGTAAACGCTAGGCATAAACTTGTTGGTGTTGTAAGCTCGGATACCGGCAACAATAGCATCATATTGCGATAAGTCATTATTCTTCAAACTGTTTTCATCTAGCATTACCACCTGGTAACCTAACTGTTCTAACGCTGTAGGAACTTCATCTCCTGCACCTTTAATATAACCAATCGTTTTTCCTTTGATTGCAACATTTAATCGAATGACTTTGGCAGTTGCTTTAGGTAATAAGGTTTGTATTTTGATGTGATCGTATTCAATAGAGATTAAGCTATGTTTTCCATCAATTGCGATTGTTTCAGTACTTTCTATTCCAGAAGCGAAAACACTAAAAACTAAAACTTTTTCTTCATTTTTTTGTTTGAAGTTGTAATCAATAGAAGTAGGCTTAGACTTCCAGCCAGCTGGTAAATTTAGAACGATATTCCCTTTAATGTTTGCTTGATGCCCCTTTACGGTAACTCTAATATCTCTAGGTTCGCTATTAGAGAAAACATAAATAGGATTTGCAATGTTTGCTGTAACTTGTGGTGTAAAGAAAAACGGTCTGTAAATTTCTCCTTTAACTCTGTCTGTCCATCTGTAAACTATTTCTCTTTTTAGAGTAAATTTAATTCCATCAATTTTAACTGAAACGAATACAGGGAATGTTGGCTTGTTTTGAGGGGTTCCTCTTAATTCTTGATCTCGAACATTATACAAACCATCAAAAGTTGAGTTTAGCCAATAAGGGTTGGTCGCTTCATTGCTCATATAAGTAGGACAATCTATTTTACTTTTAAAGCTCAAAGGGATGTTGTTCGCTAAACTTGAATTTAGGAGAGTATCCGGTATGATAAAACGAGTACTATCTATTCCCAAATCACTATATAAAATGTTATTGATTTCTATATTTAGATTGCTTCGATTTATAAGAGTAGTGGTCAGTTCTATTTTGTTTCCAATTGTAGTACTGTAATCATTTGCAGTTACTTCAATGAAAAGACCTGCACAAGCTGATATTATTTTTTTAATTTCTTTTAATTTGCTATTTTTAAATTTGTTATCATTATTTAGTTGATTTATTAGATTAAATGCTTCAAGAAGAGTTGGAACAATTAACTCAGGCTTTTCAATGTTAAAATCGGTAATTGCTTGAGTCAACAATTTTTCTATAGTTTCACCATTTTTAATCGACTTCCATGAAAGGCTAATATCATCTAAAATATCAGTTTTAAAAGGTTTTCCTTTTATTAATTTTAAGTATTCTAGTTTAGAGCCACGTTGTTTTGCAGACCCAAAGCCTTGACTTTTATGCATTGTTCTACTTGTTGCCGCAATTTCCCCATAAGATTTTCCTAGCATAGTATTATATGTTCCAATATCAATTGTTGTGTACTCTTTGGGGTTCGCTTCAGCTTTTTGAGGCAATTCCTTATCCCACCAAGTACTTGCGTTTAAAAAGAGTCTTTGTGGTTGCCAAACAGTTGTATATTTTAATTGTTCAGGAAAATATTTTGGATCTCCAGCTAAATCAAATGCTTCTTCAGCCAAAATAGCAGAAGCAGTGTGGTGTCCATGTCCTGCAGCTGAAGTAGGAGGAAAACGGGTAATAATAACATCTGGCTTAAATTTTCTGATAGCCCAAACAACATCAGCTAAAACTTCTTTCTTGTCCCATTTTACAAAAGTTTCTTCTGCAGTTTTAGAATATCCAAAATCTACTGCACGGGTAAACAACTGTTCACCACCATCAATTTTTCTAGCTTCAAGTAACTCTTGAGTTCTTAAAACACCCATTAAATGCCCTTTTTCAGTTCCTATCAGGTTTTGTCCACCGTCACCACGTGTTAAGGATAAGTAACCTGTTCTTACCATTCTTTCATTAGCCATATAAGCAATTAGTCTCGTGTTCTCATCATCAGGATGTGCTGCAATGTAGAGTACGGTTCCTAAAGTGTTCAGTTTATTTAACGCGAGTTTAATTTCTGATGCATTTAGTTGCTTTTGGGCAAACAATGTTGCAGAGACTAATAATAAGGATAGCGCAATAACTTTTCTCATAATAAAAATTTGGAAGTAAATGTAGCCATTTGCAAACAAGATAAGAGTCGAGATTTGACAAAATGTATTAAATATCCTGAATAAAAGCCCCATCTAATAAAACCGACCAACACTTAATGTTAATTTCTTTTGCCTCATCTTTTAAACGTTGAGAGGTGTAAGTTGAATTAGAAGCATCAATCACAATTTGTTGAGGTGTAAACTGAGTGAGTAGTTCAGTGATGGTTAGCTTCGTATTTTTTGTAATTAAGAGTAAATCTACTGCCAACTTATTTTCTTGTTGACGGAGTTGGTAAGCGTTATTGATAATAGCAATTTTAGAAGAATAGAACTGAAAGTAATTCCGTTTAGTAAAAAGGTTGTTGTTTGCTATTCTATAAAGGTTAGAAATAGAATGCTTTTTAAGTAAATGATCTAACCGAACAACCTTCTCATTATTCACACCATTATTTATCCAGTTGTTTTTTAAATGAAACATTAGCTTACTTCTGTTCTCAGTTAGTTTTATGTCTGATAAAAGAATATTGTCTTTTCCATCAATAAAATTAATTGCTGAGAATTTAGGGATGTTGTAAATGATAATGCTTCGCTGTTCTAAATCCGTATAATTTAAGAAGAAGGTGCTGCACAAGAAGATGCTGATAACAACAGACCCCATTGCTATATATTTGAATTTACGATAAGCAATTAAGCAGATCATACAAATAATAAAAAGGTATAAAAGCCATGTGTCAGTTAAACTAAAACGAATGTTTTCTGATAATGAGTAGGGCAGTACATCAATAAGATAAACCGACTGATTTAAGAATTTTATGATATAGTTGAGAAGGATTGCTAGATATTCTCCAACTATGGGGATGCTGGAGAAAAACAACGTGACGATGCCTAAATACAGGATGCCAACAGCTAAAGGGATAACAATTAAATTTGAAAGCATAAAGTAATTTGGAAACTGATGGAAGTATAAAAGCCCTATAGGGAATGTTGTAATTTGGGCAGCAATTGAAACAGCTGTTATTTCCCAAATTTTACGTGGCAACCAATACCTAATCGTAAACCAATTGTTTATCCATGGTTGTATGATAACAATACCAATAACTGCCATGTAAGAAAGTTGAAAACCAACTTCCATAATTAACAATGGGTTATAGATGAGTAACACTAATGCAGAAGCTGCAAGGGTGTTAAAGAAACTAGAGACCCTGCCATTCATTTTTGCGGCTACTATAAAGCTAAACATGGTTGCGGCTCTCATTACTGAAGGGGATAAGCCTGTTAATATAGCATAAACCCATAAGATGAGTATGAGTAATATTCCTTTAATGATTTTTCCGTGCTTTATTTTTTCGAAAAAGGAAAACAGTTTATTAAAGATTAAAAAGATAACGCCTATATGTAAACCAGAAACTGCCAATACGTGCATCGCTCCAGCGCTTGAATAGGCACTCTTTAGTTGGGCATCTATACTATCTTTATATCCTAAAATAAGAGCCGATGCAACAGCTAATTCTTTTCCTGTTATTCCTTGTTTTTTTAAAGAGGCAATTAAGTAAGTTCTACTATCATCGGCAAATTTTAAAATTCCACCTGTTGGAGTACGTTGTATTAGTTTCCAATTGTTAGAGCGTAAAAATGCTTGTTGATGTATAAGATGAAATGATAGGTACTTTCTAAAGTCGAATTCATTCGGATTCTTTGGAGTAGGGACATTTTCTAGTCTAGGTTCAAAAGAAATTACGTCACCAACGTTTAATTGATTGGAGAGGCTATCTTTCTGTAAGTAAATGATCACTTTACCACTTCCTTCAACCCAAGAGTTTTGAGTCTTTATTCCTTTAATGTTTAGGATGGCTTTAATGCTTTTTGCTTTAGATTGGGTGGGCGCTGTTATTTCACCAATTAATAATTGATTGTCTTTTTGTGTAAGGAGGTTATTTGTTGTTGGAGTGTTTTTGTACTTTAAACTGGTAAGAGATGCGCCAGCTAAAAGAGTGGTAGTATAAATGATTATCCCAAACATCCATCTTAACTGATAGTTTGAGTTAAGTCGTTTAATCAATAAGAGTGTAAAATAGGATGTAGCTAAAACACTAAAACCAAAAATAAGATAGTCAGAATTTGGTTTCAGGTAAGCAACTCCAATTATTCCAATAATAAAAGGAATAAGTAAGCGCACTAAAGGAATGTGGTTGAGTTGCGACATGTGTTTGCTAATATACTAAAAAGCTGCCGTTTATGGAATAATGGAATTTTTCTGAATATGTTCCGTTATATTTGATAACACTTAAAATAGAGCATTATGAAAAAGAGCTGTCTAATCCTACTTCTTGTTACAATTAGTCTTACCGTATTTTCTCAAGCAAGAGAAGATTATGAAGACAACTCTGAACGCAAGATTTACAGCATTATTATTTCTAAAAATGGAAAAGTAAAGCATGTAATAAGTCAAGGAGCTATGATGAGCTCAAAAGTAAATGGTAAGGTTGTTAAAGGAAGGTGGGTTTTTAGAGCTTATCCTGATGTTGTTGTAATAATGAGTGCGAAAGGAAAGATGTTAGGTGAGGTGGCTTTAAATAAAGAACTACCGCTAAGAATAACTCCTCCTCAGCAGCAATCTGGCATGAGTGTAGGTATAGGTGTTGGACCTGTTTCTATTTCTGGTATAGGTGGTGGTATGAAAAACTTTGATATGAGTAGGTATCGTGCAGAGATTGATGAAAGACCAGAAACAAAAGAAGAGCAGATGCGAAGAGAGTATTATGCGCAACAAGAAAAAGAACGTTTAGAAAAAGTAGCCGCTAAAAAGGCAAAAAAAGATGCAAAGAATGCTGCTAAACAGAATAAAAAGAAATAAGTTTATCACATGCAAAGAATAGTAGTAGTAGCATTTTTAATATCGAGTACTTTCGCTTTTTCACAAAGTGTAGATGAGCAAATAAATCTTCTTAACAAGCAAAAAATAACTTTAAATAAAGATATTTTAAATATTGAAAATCAAATAGTTGATATAAAATTAAACAGGGTTAGGTTGGATATTCAGAAAGTTGGACTACCTAAATTACAACCAGAGGAAACGTTGATTAACCATAGTGCAATGAGTTTGGTTTATTCAGAAAAACATGAGCAAGCAAAATGGGTTACTCATATTATTACCGCAGATATTATTAATGGAAAAACGGGTAGAAGTAATGATTTTAGGGTTGACCATTTAGTGAAGACTGGAACTGCTTCAGAAAAAGATTATTTCTTGAAAACACTAAAAGAAGGGTCGAAAGATAAATACGATTATGATGGTTTTGGTTATGACAGAGGGCATTTAGCTCCTTCGGCAGATTTCAGATGGAGTAAAAAAGCGTTATCAGAATCTTACTTCTATTCTAACATGTCGCCTCAGTTGGCTAAATTTAATAGAGAAAAATGGGCAGACTTAGAAGGCTTGTTAAGAGGGTATGTATATGAGCATCCTAAAACCCAATTGTATGTGGTAACAGGACCTTTACTTAATGATAGCTTATCTGTTTTAGAAAGAGGTGTAAATAAAGTGAGTATTCCAGGATATTTTTTTAAGGTGCTATTGGATTTGACCAATAATAAAGCAATTGCGTTTATTATGCCCAACAAAGAACTTAAATATCCTGTATCGAGTTATGCAGTAGATATTAATGAAGTTGAGGAGGTTACGGGTATCAATTTCTTTTATCAGTTAGAAGATAGCTTAGAAGAGCACTTAGAGGCTCAGAAAAATATTAGTATTTGGGTTCCAGAAAAACAAAAGGGAGATGTTAAGCCATTGTATCAACCAGATTTACCTAAAGGTATTTTTAATACAGTGCAAGCTAAGCGTAATATGGGAACGAGTAAAAAGATGACCATCAGAGGAACTGTTGTTGGTGCGCGTAAAACTCGCAATGGGCATTTGTTTTTTAATTTAGATAAAAGCTATCCCAACCAAATTTTTACAGTTGCCATTTGGAAGCAAAACATTCTTAATTTCACGTATGATCCTTTAACAGAATGGAAGGGGAAACAAGTTACAATAACGGGTAAGATTGCCGATTTTGATGGTATTCCTACGATGATTATTGAAAAGGAAAGTGTTGTTGAGGTTCACCAATATGGTAAAACGATATTCATAGTAAAGTGATTAATAATCAGCTTTAAAAAATGACAATGATTCTAAGTTAATCATGTGTACATTTTTATAATAGAAATGTAAAATTTCACCATAAGAATAGCCGCTTTTAGCCATTTTCATTGCCCCTTCTTGGCACAAGCCAACACCATGCCCATAGCCTTTTCCTTTAAGAATAACATAGTCTCCGCTCGGTATCACGTCAAATTGAGCAGATTTTAAATAAAAATCACTTCTAATCTTAGTAAAAGGAATTTGTATGTTTTGATTTTCAAAAAACTGCTCTCTACAGTTCTGGAAGTATTCAATATCACATTCGTATTGCAAGCTGCCTTTTGGAAAACCTTTATTGATGAGGTAATTTTTCCATTTTTCTTTCGGTATTTTCTTTTCCCAAATGGCATTATTTTCGTGTAAACAAAACGTATCTTTAACAGTTCTTAAATAGTATAGTTTTTCTCTCCAGACTTCTTCTGATTTGGCTGTTTCTCCACCACAATTAGAGTAGAAGGTGGCAACAATTAAATCAATTTCACTATCAACAATAACAATATTGTTAGTTTCTAATGCTGCTTTTTTTATTAGTGTAGATTTTGGTTTGCTGTTGTACGCTTGGCAATGTACTTTGTCGCATAAACTAAAACCTTCTGCTTGGTGGCGTTTTATGTTCTTTAAAGCATAGGTTCTACAAATAATAGATTGTAGCTTAAAGTATTCTAGTGGTGGACTTCTGCCAACTTCAGACTCTACAACACCAGTTACATAGTTATTAATTTCTATGTTATTGATGAGTTGGAAATAGTTGTAGTAGTTGTGTGTGGCAACAAAAAGATTGTCTTCGTAAACTTTAATACGTTTACTGTTGTTGGGCTTAATTTTAAAAGAGTTTTTCCAAGATTTACCAATAAAACGAACCTTCTTAAATGTTCCATAATATTTGTCTGTAGATTTGATTGAAATACTGTTGTTCTTGAACGTGAGTTCTAACAGCTCAGAATTATCTAACTCTAATAGTTTGCCATGTTCCGTAAAAACACTGTAGCTCCCTTCTACGGGATGAAAAGTAAATGAGGTTATTTTACTCTTATGGTAGATGCCAATATTTATTATATCAGCAGTTGCGCTCTGAAATAGCAGCGTTATAAAAACGATTAATATGACTAAACCTCTAAACATCGGACAAAAATATTGTTTAAACCATTACAATTAGCTTGCCGATTAAGCAGTTATCCACAATTAAATGTAATTAACTAGCGTAGATCATTAAAATGGGTGGATTTTAATTTACGATGGAATCAAATTACAGTTAATCAAGATAGTAGTTTTAAAAAACTCACTCCAGTTTTTGGTAAAAGGAGGAGTGCCTAAAAACCATTTTTGGGTTAATTTTTATTTGATCATTTCTTAAGGATTAATTTGCACTTGTTTTAAATAACCAACAATCAACTTAGCTGCTCTTCTAGAAGCGCCAATTCCACCTAGTTTTTGATGTAATTCTTCGTAGTTATGAAGCATAGTTTGACGCGTTTCAGAAGTGATCACCTTACTTAATTCCTTAGTTAAGTTATAAGTATTTAATTCGCTTTGAATTAACTCTTTAACTATTTCTTTATCCATAATTAAATTGACTAAAGAAATGTATTTAACTTTAATAACAAGCTTTGCTAAATTGTAAAATAACCAGCCTGTTTTATAGCATATAACTTGCGGAACTTTAAACAAGGCAGTTTCTAAAGTTGCTGTACCAGAAACAACTAGTGCAGCAGTTGCGTGTTGTAGTAAATCGTAAGTTTTATTCTCTATGAGCGTAATATCTGTCTTAATAAATTGTTGGTAAAAGCTAAGCGATTGCGAAGGTGCTCCAGCAATTATAAATTGATACTCAGGGAATTTGTCAACCACAGTAAGCATTAGACTTAACATAGAAGAGATTTCTTGTTTTCTGCTACCTGGCAATAAAGCGATAATGGGTTTATTGTTGAGATGGTGTGTTTTACAGAAAGTCTCAAATTCAACGGTTTTCCTATCAGCAATAGAGTCGAGTAGTGGATGTCCTACAAAATCAACGGGGTAATTAAACTTTTTATAGAATTCTTCCTCAAAAGGAAGGATAACAAACATTTTGTCAACGATTTCCTTAATTTTGTGACCACGTTTTTGGTTCCAAGCCCATATTTTAGGAGAGATGTAATAATAAACTTTGATGTTATTTTCCTTCGCCCATTTGGCAATTTTCATATTAAAACCTGGGTAATCGACTAAAATCAGTACATCTGGGTTGTATTTTTTGATGTCTTCTTTACAGAAAGTAATGTTTTCAAAGATGGTGCGGATATTCATAATAACAGCTTCAACACCCATAAAAGCAAGTTCTTTATAGTGCTTTACAAGTGTTGCGCCTTGCTGTTCCATTAATTCGCCACCAAAACATCTAAAATCAGCGTTAGAATCAGCTAGTGCTAATTCTTTAACAAGGTAGGCTGCTTGTAAATCTCCTGAGGCTTCTCCAGCAATTAAATAGTACTTCATCTTTTACAATGTTTTAATGGTGTAAGGGTTGAATGATAGAATGCATAAAGAAATTGATAGTTGAAATGGATTAAGGAATAAAGCATAGCGTGAAAAGAATTCTTATCCAATACATACAGACATATATTCCCTCATTTAAACATTCTCTCATTAATTTCTTACATCGCAAACATATAGTAAATATAAACAGCAGCATAAAGCAATGTGGCAAATAAAACACCTTTAGCAGATTTGTCTTTTTTTAACCAGTAAAACAGGAGAAATAATCCTAAATTAATTAATAGTGCTCCTTTTAAATCATTTACCAAAGGACTAAACATTGGATTGTTGATTATGTATTCGAGTGTAAAACTAGAATAGTATCCAAGAATAAGAGACATGATTAAAACGGGTAAGATTAAAGCAGGTATTAATCCGATTAAAATATGGTCCCCTTTTTTTAAATCTAATTTAGTCATTTTCTAATTTTTTAATATCCTTTAGCATAGTGTAGTTGGTTACATCTGGCTGAACAGGAACAACGGAAACATAGTTGTTGGTTAAAGCCCATTCATCCGTGTCAGTACCTTCATCTTCTAATACAAATTTACCAGTTAACCAATAGTATTTTCTTCCCATTGGATCAGTTCTTTCATCATATTCCTCTTCCCAGTTTCCTTTGGCTTGTCGGCAAACTTTTATTCCGGCAATTAAATCGGTCCTTAATTTTGGAATGTTAACGTTTAAACAGATGGTTTTCGTATAATTATTTTGTAATAATTGTTGTATTATCTTTTTAGCATAATGTTTAGCTGCAGTAAAATCAGCTTCTATTGAGTGATCTGATAAAGAAAACCCAACAGAAGGAATTCCTTCTAAGGCCCCTTCTAGTGCAGCAGACATTGTGCCTGAATAAATAACATTAATGGATGAATTTGAACCGTGGTTAATTCCAGAAATAATTAAATCAGGTTTTCTATCTAATAATTTGTTTACCGCAATTTTTACACAATCAACAGGAGTTCCACTACAAGAGTATGCTGTTACGCCTTCTATATTTACTTTTTTAATATGAAGAGTAGAGTCAAGAGTTATTGCATGCCCCATTCCACTTTGTGGTTTGTCGGGAGCAACAACAACAACTTTACCAAATTCTTTTGCAACAGTAGTTAAAGCTAAAATGCCTGGAGCGTTAATTCCGTCATCATTTACTACAAGAATTAGTGGGTTTGTTGAATTCATTCTACTATTTTTGTCAAACTTACAGAGAAAATATTTTAATAAAGATGAATAACATTTTAATTCCGACCGATTTTTCAGAGAATTCTATTTATGCTTTAGAATATGCTTCTTTTATAGCAAAGACAAAAGGAGGGAAGTTAATTGTGTTACACATTACTAAAGATGGGGAGCGTGTAAAGGATCGATTAGAGAAAATTAGAGCATTACCCTTTTTTAAAGAAGTAGATGTTAAAGTGATAACGCGTAAGGGGAAAAGTATTACGAAAACGATTAATAAAGTTGGAATTGAATTTGATGTAGAGCTAATTGTAATGGGATCTAATGGCGTTTCTAATGTTGGTGAGCTCATAATGGGGAGCACCACAGAAAATGTGATTAGAAACTCTCAATTTAATGTGTTAACCATTAAACATAAAATGTTGAGTTTAGATATAGATTCAGTTTTGTTTCCCTCTGATTTTTCAGCAGAATCGTATGCCGTTTTTGAAATAGTAAAAGCTTTTGCTGACACGTTTAATGCAAAAATACATTTGTTAAGAGTTGTGACTTCTGAAAAGGATAAAAAGTCGAAAAAGATTATTAATAAAATGAATCTTTTTAAAGAACATTTTAAATTGGATGAAGAATTAATTAAAAGCTCAGTTTATAAAGACAAGACAAGAGAATTAGGTGTTTTAAATTATAGTATTGATAACGATATTGATATGTTTGCTATTGGCTCTCATGGAAAAGGTATTGTAAGGAAACTCGTTAAAGAGAGTATCTCTCAAGATTTAGTAAAAAATACTTTTAAACCTATTTTAACGGTTCGGTTTTAAAGACAACAACTGATTATAGATAAAAAAGCCTCCCGAATTTATTTCGGGAGGCTTTTTTGTAATTAGTTGTTACTTATGATAATCCTGAAATTTTCCCATTATTATCAATACTCATATTTTCTGATGCTGGATTAGCTGGTAAACCAGGCATACGCATCATATTTCCTAAAATAGGGATTACAAAACCTGCTCCTGCAGCAAATTCAAACTCACGAACAATAACTCTAAAACCAGTTGGTCTTCCTAATAAGTTATCATTGTCAGAAAATGATTTTTGAGTTTTAGCCATACAAACGGGTAATCCATCTAAACCTAAAGTTGTAATTCTTTTTAAACCTACTTCGGCTTTTTTAGAATAATCAACACCATCAGCACCATAAATCTCTTTGGCAATGGTTTCAATTTTATCTTTTATTGATGAAGCATTGTTGTACAATGGTTTAAAGATATTGTTTCCACTTTCTACTTCTTTAACAACAGCTTCAGCTAGGTTAGTCATCCCATCACCACCTTTAGCAAAACCTTCTGCAACAACAGCTTGTATACCCATTGCTTTACATTTATCTTGTACCAATTGAACTTCTTCAGCCGTATCTGTAGGAAATGCATTAATTGCAACAACCGGGTTGAAACCGAATTTCTTCATGTTTTCAATGTGTTTTTCTAAGTTTGGAAAACCATTTCCAACTCTTTCTATACTAGCATCATTGTATTGATCTTTAGTTGCTCCACCATGATGTCTTAAAGCTCTAATGGTAGCAACAATTACTACTGCTTTAGGAGCTAAACCACCAGCAACACATTTAATGTCTAAAAACTTCTCAGCACCTAAATCAGCACCAAAACCTGCTTCTGTAACTACATAATCAGAAAGTGTTAAACCCATTTTAGTTGCTAACGTAGTATTGGTTCCTTGTGCTATGTTTGCAAATGGACCACCATGTATAATAGCAGGATTACCTTCTAGTGTTTGAACAAGGTTTGGATTAATAGCATCCTTTAATAAAATAGCCATTGCATTTTCAGCTTTTAGATCTCTAGCGTAGATAGGTTCTTTTTTGAAGGTCATCCCTAAATAAATATTCCCTAATCTGGTTTTTAAATCTGCAAAATCTTTAGTCATACATAAAATGGCCATTACTTCTGAGGCAGGTGTAATGTTAAAACCATCTTGACGAGGAATACCATTCATCGTTCCTCCTAATCCAATAGTGATATCACGTAAAGATCTATCATTCATATCCATTACTCTTTTCCAAGCAATTGTTCTAGGATCGATGTTTAAACTTTTAGTTTTTGATTGTAAATTATTATCTAACAATGCAGATAATAAATTGTTGGCTTTCTCTATAGCAGAAAAATCACCAGTAAAATGTAAGTTAATATCTTCCATAGGAACTACCTGAGCGAATCCACCACCAGCAGCACCACCTTTAATTCCAAAAACAGGGCCTAATGAAGGCTCTCTTAAAACAACTGTCGCTTGTTTTCCAATTTTATTTAAACCTTCGGTTAAACCAATAGAAGTAGTTGTTTTCCCTTCTCCAGCAGGGGTAGGTGTTAAAGCTGTTACTAAAACTAAATTGTTATTAGCTAGCTTGGATTCGTTAATTATATTGATTGGCAATTTAGCTTTGTATTTACCATACATCTCTAAATTATCTTCAACTAAACTTAGTTTTGAAGCGATATCTCTAATATGCTCCATTTTATTTGCTTGTGCAATTTCTATATCTGAAGGAAAACCCATAATTATTATATACTATTAAATTTGAAGGTTAAAGATATAAAAAAACACAAATAAGAGGCGTAATATTATACATTGTTAGGAATAAAAGAAGAAAATATCAGTTTGGCATTAATATTGAAAAGACAGAAACTAATCAAATAAAAATAGTTGAATGAAAAATAAATATTATAGTATTATATTTTTAAGTCTGATTTCGGGCTCAATATTCTCGCAGTCGGATAGTTTAACAGTTGCTCCTTCGGCAGAGGTTTTTAGGGATGAGGACAAGTCACTTCTTGACCATAAGGCTACTTTAGAAATAGAAATAAGAGCGGCCTTTCCTAAAGGAGAATTTAAAGATTTTTATTCTAAACCTGGAATTGGTGGGTTTGGATTAACCGCTCTTTTCCCTTTAGGTAAAAAAAACCCATTAGATATTGGATTTGGTTTAGGCTATTACCTTATGGGTAGAGCAGAAGATACTTATGAATATTATGCTCTTGGAATTGGTGATTATGATATTAATTCAAAAGTTTCAGGATCAATGATTCCTATGCATTTAACGGCTAGGTTGTATCCTTTAAAAAGTGTAAATTCTCCAATCCAGCCATATATTGAAGGTTTGGCAGGAGGACGATTATTTGTTGTAGAACAGGAAGTATCTACATATCTTTATTCTGTAGACAGTGAACTTCCGAAAGAAACGAATAGTAATATTACCAGTTCGTGGAGTTACGGTTTTGGTGGAGGATTAAAAATAATGATTAGTAGAAATGAAATGTTATTTTTAAACCTTAAGGTAGCTCAAATTTATGGAACTTTAACTAAAAATATGGATTCATCTAGTGTTGTTTTATATGATGATGGAACTTATGGATATGATGAATTTAAATCCAGAACAGATGTTTTAAGATTCTCTTTTGGTCTACACATAATGATTAATTAAACTTAATGGACATGAAAAAAACACTATACATCACAATTGGATTAATGACATTTTCTACACTAAATGTTTCAGCTCAAAATTGGAAAGATATTAGAAATAAAGCTAAATCTACTGCAAAGGAAAATGCTTCGGGAATAAATCCTAAAGGAGCTTTAAGACAAGATGAAGTTGGTAAAGGACTGAAAGAAGCCTTGAACCAAGGAGTGAAGAAAGGAGTAATTCAATTAAATAAGAAAGATGGTTATTTAAAAGATGTACAAATTAAAATACCTATGCCAAATGAAGCGAAGAGTTTAGAGAGTAAGCTCCGAAGTCTTGGCCAAGGTAAAAAAGTGGATGAAGCGATAGAAAGTATGAACCGTGCAGCAGAAGATGCAGCTGCTGGAGCAAAAGATATATTTGTTGCTGCAATTAAAGGAATGACTTTAACTGACGCAATGAATATTTTAAAAGGCGAGGATAATGCCGCTACTAATTATTTAAATAAAGCAACTTACGCTGCATTATCAGAAAAGTTTAAACCAGTTATTAAAGTTTCATTAGATAAAGTAGGTGCAACAAAACATTGGGCAACAGTTTTTGGATCTTATAATAAAATTCCTTTTGTAACTAAGGTAAACCCAAATTTAGAAGATTATGTAACTGAGAAAGCATTGAATGGTTTGTTTATTCAGGTAGCAAAAGAAGAATTGAATATTAGAAAGAACCCTGGCGCAAGAGCTACAGATTTATTAAAAAAGGTATTCGGAAAATAAAATGCAGCTGAAATAGTATAAAAAAGGTCGGACCATATGTTCCTACCTTTTCTAATCTAAAAATTAATAACCTTATATACGCTGTACTTTAGTCGGTTTTTATTCTTTTAGTTGACACTAAATCATTCGCTAAAATTGTTATAGTGCGTCTAAGTATGTTGTTAGGTCAGCATCTGTTGTTGAATTTAGACTTACCGTCATGGTCGTATTAGCACTAGCAGTTCTGCTTTCTGTATAACTAAATAGTTGACCACTTGCATCTTGAGCCATCAAAATAACTTTAATAGCTGTACCATTAGGTATTGCACCTGAGGTTAAGTTGTAAACTTGCATTACAGTCTTAGTAGCAGGTATGTAAATGAAGATTCCAACATTAGTGAGATTATCAGTCTGAGAAGCAAATGTAATTGTATTTGAAAAAGAACTTCCCGCATTTATATCAGCATTTAGCCAACCGAAAGAATTTGTATACCCTAAATATCCGTAGTTGGTGAATGTAAATGAATTTCCAGTATTCGCCCAATCTACAAAAGTACCATTATCAGTTCCATTATAAATAGTCATATTACTATTGGGCGATGCGTTTGGCATTTCAAAACTAAAAGGACAGTTTAAACTTAAATTTTGGACACCTTTAGTTGCTCTAATTCTAACCTCACCATCTGTTTCTAAAATAGTACCATTTGCCATAGTTGGCATTTGCCAGTAAATCATGTCTTTAGGAGTGTAAAGTTCAACTAAGTGTATATTGAATGGATAATCTATCGTATCTCCATTAGCATCTCTTAAACAGCTTTTCATACCATAGATACGTGTACCTTGGTTTCCTAAAAGTGTATCATTATTTGGTTGGGTTATTACAAAGTCTTGTTCTTGCTGCTTTTTAGAATTTAAATAAGCATTCACTGATTGATATTGATTTAATGTTTTAGGAAGTTCAATTCTGTCTTTTTTACAACTTATATTTATTGAAGTTATGGCAACTAATACAACTGAAGCGAATAAGCTTTTTGGCAGGTTTATTTTTTTCATAAAGTTTTTTTTATTTATACTTCGGGCATTTTACTCTGCTTTTCATTCTGTCGTTATTTCTATAGCCACCTGTATTCTCTTTACACCCAAAGATATACAATAAACCCAATTGAAAATGGGTTTCCTGAAAAACAACGTTGTAGCGGTACTCTAAAAAGGGCCGTAAACATCTGGTGCCAGATATTCCAACTCCTCCTTCAAAATTCAATGGTACAGGGTCAGTTATTGTTGAAGTTTCAGTAGGGTTTGACCAATTATTGTAACCTCCATGCGCTATAAAATAATAGTTTAGGTGTTTTCTTTTAAAAACTTTTAGTTCAATGCTGAGTCCTGCAGTCCATTCAGAAATAGAACCAATAAATAATGAGTAATAAGAGAATTGGGGAACAAAACTAACGCTGTTGTTAGGTAAAATACTAACTCGAGCAGCAATACCCACACTTTCTGATTGCAGATTGTATAGTGCAGAAGCGCCTGCACCTATGTTTTGATTAAACCCTAATAAAGGAATTAATAGTAATGTTATGATGATGTATACTTTTTTCATATTTAATATTAAGACATCTAAAATAAATATATAGACCTAATTATCAGAACTATTCAACATAAAGCACCAATCCTTTTAAATATTCACCTTCAGGATGATAAATATTTACTGGATGATCTGCTGGTTGAGATAGGTGGTGTAAAACTCTAATGTTTCTGTCACTCTCTATAGCTGCTGCTGTAAGCGTATCGTAAAACATTTTACGGTGTATTGCTTGCGAGCAGGAGAATGTAAACAGTATTCCACCAGGTTTAATGTGTTTTAACGCCATTAAATTCAAACGTTTATAGCCTTGAATAGCGTTGTGTTGTGCTTTTTTAGATTTAGCATAAGCTGGAGGGTCTAAAATAATAACATCATAGTCAATGGTGTTATCCTTTAAATAATCTAAAGTATCTGAAACAACAGAGGTATGATTTTTTAATTTATTTAACTTGATGTTAGCATCTGTTAGATCAATTGCTTTTTGTGAGCTATCAACTGAATGGACTTCTGTAGCACCCGCTTTAAGAGCGTAAACTGAAAATCCACCAGAATAACAGAATGTATTTAAGACCTTTTTTCCTTTAGAATAGTTGGCTATTAATTGTCTGTTTTCTCTTTGGTCTAAAAAGAAACCTGTTTTTTGACCGTTAATCCAGTCTAAGTTAAATTGATTACCATATTCTAAACCAACAACATTTGGTTCTCCGTTTTGGTAGATGTATCCATTTTCTACAGTCTCATTAGTTTGTTTGGCAATACTTTCAGCACTCTTATTATAAATAGCAATAAGTTTATCGCCATAAACGTGTTGTAATGCTAAGCTAATTTCATCTAAAACATTATAAATACCAATAGCGTGTGCTTGTATAATTGCTGTACCGTTATAAAAATCGATTATCAATCCAGAAATACCATCTCCTTCGGCATGCATTAAACGGTAAATGTTGGTAGTAGCATTGTTCGTTAAAGCTAAACTCTCTCTAACGTTATAGGCGTTTTGTACTTTTGTGTTCCAAAAATCTTGATTGATTTCCGTTTTCTGAAAAGAAATAATACGAACGGCTATAGTCCCATCGCTAAAGTAACCTGAGGCTAAAAAATTGTTTTTAATATCAACAACATCAACTAGTTCACCATTAACTGGTGCTTCACCAGTATCGCTAATAATTCTGTTAATTGCACCAGAAAATACCCAAGGGTGTTTTCTTTCTAACGATTTTTCCTTTCCTCTGCCTAATACAATTGTTTTCAGTTCCATTTTGCAAAGGAAAGAAAAGGTTTAGAGATAAGGTGTTGAATGTTGAAATTTATGTTTTAGAAAGTTTTGCTTAATCTGCATTTTTTTGGCGTTGTAGACTCGCTTAATATTGTATTAAGCACAAATTACAGCTTACTAAGTGTAATTCAAGTTAGTCAGCATATTATTAAAGCCTTTTTTAAAGGATGTCTTAGGGTATTATAGTATTAAATATACCTGTAGCTATTATTGTTTTGATTCAGCTATCAGAAGATATTGCATTGATGAAAAGCGATTTGAGATGACTCTCAAACAGCTTTTGTTCCTTTTTATGTGCTAATTAATTATTCCCATAAAAGTGTTGTCCTATACCAGTGGATTCAAATTTATATGCGATATCATTTTCTGATTTATCCAATTTATTATTGATTGTTAAACCCCATAAAACGAGTTCCATACAGAATGCCTGATCTTCTTTATTTAATTGTGAAGCATATTCTTCAATTATAGCTAATAAAGGTTTTACGGTTTTAATGTTTGCAAAGAAATCCCTGTCATTGTCCGTATAGTTCAATTCAATAAAGTTGTTGTCGAACCAATTAATCAAGTCTGTGTATGGTGTTTTAACTCCTTCTTTTTCTAGTTTTGGAATTCGAGGAAATATCTTTTCAAATTGTGTCATTACAGCACTATCAATTAACATTTTTGCTACTCCATCAGCACCTTCTTGCTCACCTTCATACACCAATTCAATTTTCCCGGTTATAGATGGGATAATAGACATGAAATCAACTAATCGAATCGTTGTCCTTTCAGAGGCTGTTTCAATCAACCTTAATTTAGCTGCAGCCATTAGGTTTTCCATAGCACTAATCGTTAAACGAGCACTTACACCACTTTTGGCATCCACATATTCACTATTACGTGCTTCAAATGCAACTTCTTCTAATAGATCTTTAGCTAAATTAGGCACTTGAATTACTGCTTTATCTTCGTCTGAAATTTTTGCTTCTTGTTCCGTAATTTCTCGAGCAAGCGCAATTGATTTAGGATAGTGTGTAAATATTTGAGATCCAATTCTATCTTTTAATGGTGTAACAATACTTCCTCTATTGGTATAATCTTCAGGGTTTGCAGTAAATACAAATTGAATGTCAAGTGGCATTCTTAGCTGAAATCCACGGATTTGAATATCTCCTTCTTGCAGGATATTAAACAACGATACTTGAATACGAGCTTGTAAATCTGGTAATTCGTTTAACACGAATATAGAACGATTCGCTCTTGGAATCATACCATAATGTAAAACTCGCTCATCTGAATAAGGTAGTTTTAGAGTTGCAGCTTTAATAGGATCTATATCTCCAATTAAATCAGAAATATTAACATCTGGAGTTGCCAATTTCTCAAAGAAACGACTAGATCTGTGTATCCAAGAGATAGGTGTTTTATCTCCATGTTCAGCAACTAAATCTCTTGCATATTTGGATATGGGCTGAAATGGACTGTCGTTAATTTCAGAACCTTTAACAATAGGCATATATTCATCGAGTAGGTCAACCATACTCCTTGCAATCTTCGTTTTTGCTTGACCTCTCAAACCTAATAAGTTAATGTGATGACCTGCCAAAATTGCTTTTTTCAGTTGTGGTACTACGGTATCTTCATATCCCCAAAGCCCTTCGAATACAGTTTTTTTTGCTTTGATACGTGTAATTAAATTGTTTTGAATTTCTTCGTTAATCGACTTGTCAGTATATCCTGAAGCCTTCAATTCTTTAAAAGTGGTGTCGTTTTTCATATCTTCTTAAATTCTTTTGATTCTATTTTTTTCATAATCTTCAAAAATCATTTCTCCTAAACCTGATAGGCTCGTTAAAAATGCTTTTCCTTTATTTTGTGCTGTAAAAAGTTCTACAAATTCCCTCAAATAAGGATCTTGTGCAATCATAAATGTTGTAATCGGAATTTTTAATTTTCTTGCTTGTGTAGCTTTGTTCAAGCATTTTGAAACAATTATTTCATCTAAACCATTACTGTTTTTGTAAAATTCACCTGATGGTAATTGAATACAGCTTGGTTTGCCATCAGTTATCATAAAAATCTGTTTGTTTGTGTTTCGTTTTCTTCGTAGAATATCCATTGCCAATTCTAGTCCTGCAACTGTATTTGTATGGTAAGGACCAACTTTTAAATAGGGCAGGTCTTTTATTTTAATTGGCCAAGCCTCATTCCCAAAAACAATAATATCTATTGAGTCTTTAGGGTATTTTCGGTTAATCAATTCAACTAAAGCCATGGCTACTTTTTTGGCAGGTGTAATGCGATCTTCACCATACAGAATCATTGAATGACTAATATCTATCATCAACACTGTACTCATTTGTGCTTTGTGTTTTGTCTCCTCAACTATTAAATCATTCTCAGTTAAACGTAAATCTGCAATTCCGTTATTGATTTGTGCATTTTTTAAGCTTTCGGTTATATTAACCGTTGCTAAGTCATCACCAAATTGAAACGATCGGTTTTCACCATCGCGTTCATCACCAACACCTATTTTTGAAGTACGGTGATTTCCTACACCACTTTTATTCAGCTTACCAAATATTTGATCTAACGCGTATTGGCGCAATGCAGACTCAAGTTTAGCAGTTAATATATTCTTACCTTTTCCTTTGCCTGAATTGACATCTTCTGGATCAATTTCCTCTTTAATATATCCCCGTTTTTTTAGGTCTTCCTCAAAATCTTCAAGTGAATAGGCTTCGTTAAAAATATTGTATTCCGCATCCAAGGTATCTAACCATTTAAAAGCTTCATCAATATCACCAGATGTGTGCGTAATTAATTCTTTAAAAATATCAAACAACCGATCAAAATGAGATACTTCTTTAGGTACATGTTTACTTATCGTAAACCCTTGTCCAAAATTAAAATCTATACCCTCCATGTCCTTATTTTTTAGTATCGTTTTGAAATTTTATTATTAGAAACACTTCTTTGTCTGGAGCATTTAGAACATGTAATTTCTTCACTTCTTTTATAAAGGTGTTTATTGCTAACATCACTATGAACTCTTTTTCTCCAAAGTTTAAAAGAACTTAATTTTAATTATTTCCGCATCAATTTAATGACATTAGCTTCTGAAAATCCGAATTGGAATTTAATGGCTTCAAAAGGAGTTCTATCTTCGCAAGCCATTTCAATTATTCTGACTGTTTCAATTGACTTCGTACTCTGCAATTGTTTTGTCTAAACATCACTTTAATTATATAAAGATAAGTTTTAGATTATTGTTTTATTTTAGAGAATCCACCATCTACATGAATTATTTGACCTGTTATCCATGATGATTTTGGAGTTAGTAGAAAGGTTGCTGCTTCGGCAACATCTTTTGCCTCTCCAACTTTCTTTAAAGGATTATTTTCTGCTTGTAAATCTATTTTTTCTTGAGTGTTCAAAAACCTTCCTGCCAAATTAGTATTTGTAAGAGAAGGGGCTATTGCATTTACTCTAATTTTAGGTGATAATTCTGCAGCCAAAGATCTTGTTAATCCTTCAATTGCACCTTTAGACATTGCAACTTGTGAATGAAAGTTGAAGCCGGATTGAACAGCTATTGAAGAAAAGAGTAGTATTGAAGCATCTCTACTTTTTTTGATTTTTGGCAAAAGGTGTTTAATGATATTTGTAGCTCCTAAAACTTGTAGTTTAAAATCATCAATAAAATCTTGATTTTTAAAACGGTGAAATGGTTTTAAATTAATGCTTCCTGGGCAATATGCTAAACCATGTATTTCTTCAGGTAAACTATCTAAGTCAAAACTATCTTTTGTTGCATCTAGTTTAATGTATTTAACATTAGGGCGATCTTGTACTAAAGTGTTTTTATAGGTTGCAATTATATTAGCTCCCTCATTTTCAAGTAAAATTACTAGTTCTTTCCCAATTCCTGATGACCCGCCAATTATTATATAGTTTCTCATAAATAATATTAAAATCTTGATTTGTTTAAAGTTTTACTTGTAAACTTAAACAAAAATTTTCATCTACAACTAATATTTTTTTTCATATTTGTTATGGATTATTATTATTGCTAATCCAAAAACAACAGCCGATACAATTAAAATTGTACTTATTAACCCGCTTACTCCGAATGAAATTCGGATTAAAATTGTTGAAACTACAAAACCAGAATTTCTTATTATTTTGTGAAATTTATCTGTGTAAAAGAAGGAAATTAATAGAAGGACGACATCAACTAATATCAAAACGGTAAAAAATTCGTCAAAGAATAAATTATTAACTTTTTCAAAACTTGGCAACTTGTTTAAAGTAAAGGAAATATCTGATGTCCAATTAAAAAGTGTAACCAAAGCCATTGTAAAAAATATTGGAACTAAAACAACGGCAATTATTTTCTTTCTATGAATGAATCTTTCAATTTTTAATTTATTCTCTTTTTGTTGCTTTGATTTTTTCATTCCTTGTTTTTGAAACTGATAAATCAGATAGAAAAGAATTACTGAAGCCAAGATATCATAGGTAAATTGCAAATCTCCTTTTATTTCAAACCAATCTGATGACAGTTCAAGAGCAGATAAATCTTTAAATAATTTTCGGATAATTATAAGTGTTATAATTTCATACTGTTTAGTTATGTAGGTGGTAAATGACTTTGGTAAGTAATGGATTAACAAGTAAACTTCATAAACAAGTATAAATGAGAATGGGGTGTAAATTGCCGATATCGGATTTTTAAATAATTCAGATTCTAAAGACAAATTTACTATACCAAATTTTGATAAGTAAATTAAAATTAAGTGAATAAAAAAGCCAAATAACGCAACATATAGTATTGTTTTTTCAATCCGCTGTTTGGCGTATTCAGATAAAAAAATTTGGTAAAGTTTATTTAATAAATTCATATTTTATTAAGTCTGATATGTTTTGCCTAACATCTGTCTATGTCATGTTTTAATGTGATATAATCGGTTAATAAACGAAGTTAGTTAATTTATTTGGCAAAATAAGCAAGTATTAGTAACTAATTCAAACAACTTTCCTGTAAATAACTACAAATTATAGATTATTTGACTTACATTTGTAGTTATCGGAATAATTTCAAAAAACATCAAACATTTAAGAGGGCTAAAGAGTTTAACTCAGGAACAGTTTTCAATTGCATTAGATATTTCTAAATCGCGTGTAGGATCTTATGAAGAAGGTATGTCTGAGCCGCCAATTGATGCACTAATCTAATTGTCAGATTTTTTTAAAATACCAATAGTAAAACTGATTAAAAAGACACCTAGTGCTTGCCTAATGTAAAAAAGACCTAATTCTGATTTGTTGTTTTGATCGCTATTCATAACAATTGTAATAATAAATCAAAAAATTGTACAGTAAGCTAAAATTACAACTGTTTTTCCTTTGTCTTTTTGTAGTTCCATAATATGGACATAGATTCAAAAACTTAAAGAAGAAATAAATTTTTTAATAGAGTCAATTTCATCAGGATGAAACCAAGTGTAATCTCCACTTTTATTAAACCATCCGAGTTGTCGTTTAGCGTATCTCCTGGTATTCACCTTAATTTTTTCTGTAGCTTCTTCTAGGCTTATTTTATCATCTAAAAAATCGAAAATTTCACTGTAACCAACAGTCCTCAATGCATTTTTGGCCTTGTAGTTGATTACCTTTTTAACTTCCTCTAATAAGCCATTTTCGAGCATTAAATCTACACGCAGGTTTACTCTATCAAACAATTCGGGTCTATCTCTGTTTAAACCAATTTTTAAGATGTTAAAAGCACGTAGTTGTTTGTTTCCTTGTCTTATGTCTGAAAATTTCTGACCTGTAAGCAAACAAACTTCAATAGCTCTTTCTAAACGATTATAATTATTTAAATCAACTTCTTTGTAATAGGCGGGGTCGAGTTGTTTTAATTTTTCTTGTAGAATTTCGATGCCATACTTTTGAAATAAGGTACTTATTTCAGTTCTAATTTCTTGATTACTTCCAGGAACAGCGGCATCAAAACCATTACAAAGAATATCTATATACAAACCAGAACCTCCAGTAAGAATTACAAATTGGTGGGTTTTAAATAAGTCATCAAGAATGGAAAGAGCATCTTTCTCAAATTTATTAACGTCATAATTTTCTTCAATAGAATGAGAATCTATAAAATGATGTTTAACACCATCCATTTCTTTTGATGTCGGCTTAGCTGTACCTATTGCTAATTCTTTATAAAATTGTCGCGAATCTGCAGAGATGATTTCTGTATTAAAATGTTGTGCAATTTTAACGCAAAGTTCAGTTTTACCAACTGCTGTTGGGCCAGTAATTATAACAAGGGTAGGTTTGTTTTGTAAGTTTTGCAAATTAAAAGTTCCTTATTGATAATCATCAAAATCATCAAATCCTTCAAAAATATCGTTAGGATCTTCTCCTTCTTCACCGAAACCAGCATCTTTTAACAGCTCGTTGGCTACTTCTTCTTCAGACATAACGTCTAAAACTACTTTTTGTTTTGGTGCTTCCCCTTGAGAATATACTACCTTAGGATAGAAAGCCTTAGGATCTTCTTTTGTCGTAATTTCTATTAATTCGATAAAGAAATTTTGCATGTTAAGAAAATCATATGCGTAAAGTAAATGATTTCCAACACATGTTGTTTGTGTATTGATAACAGTGTCAGACATTACCAAAACCTTATCATTTTTATTTTCATCTATTTGCATGTCAAATAGGGTGATTTCTTGTCCTTTTTCCCAATCACTATTACTTAAGTAAAATGAAGCCATTTGAGAATTGTCAAACCCATAAGAGGCAACAATCATTTCATGAAAATCAAAGAAATTTTGAGTACTTTTAATTTCAATATCTCTAAAAATTTCTTCTTTTGATTCTAATAAAACTCTAAACTTATAAATGCTCATTGCGGTGTCTTTTTTCATGGGCTTATTTTCTATAACAAAATTAGGATTTTTTATTTGTTGAGAAGTTTAGTTGTTGATGAGTTTAGTTGAAAATGAAAATTGCTCTATTCTCTGCTCTTCAATCCAAGTTCTTTTCCTTTTTTTAGCATTAACTGAAAAGCGGCATCATAGCTATTATCGATATCTCCATCTAAAATTGCCTCACGGATAGCATCTTTTATTGTTCCAATTTCTTTCCCTGGTTTCATGTTAAATGATTCCATTATAATTTCTCCAGTAATAGGAGGTTGCCAATTTCTTAAGCTATCTTTTGCTTCAATTTCGGTTATTTTCTCTCTAACAGAATGAAAATTAGCATGGAAACGCTTCACTTTTATTTGGTTTTTTGATGTGATATCGGCATGGCATAAGGTCATTAAATCATCAATATCCTCACCAGCATCAAAAAGTAATCTTCTAACGGCACTATCGCTAACGGAATCTTTTACTAAAGCAATTGGCCTTAAATGTAAACGCACCAATTTTTGCACGTATTTCATTTTTGCGTCAAGCGGTAATTTTAATTTCTTAAATATTTGAGGAACCATTCGAGCACCTTTATCTTGATGTCCGTGGAAAGTCCAACCGTGTCCTTTTTCGAAACGTTTGGTTGCAGGTTTTGCAATATCGTGCATAATTGCAGCCCATCTTAACCAAAGGTCATTAGTGTTCGGGCAAATGTTATCCAAAACTTCAATGGTATGATAGAAATTATCTTTGTGTCCTTTTCCGTTAATAATTTCAACTCCCTTTAAGTTATCTAACTCAGGAAAAATGATTTCTAATAAACCGGTATCAAATAATATTTTAAATCCAATAGATGGCTTCGGAGCAAGTATTATTTTATTGAGCTCTACAATAATACGTTCTTGTGAAACGATTTTAATCCGTGCTTTATTTTTTTTAATAGAGGCAATCGATGCAGCATCGATTTTAAAATTAAGCTGCGTAGCAAAACGAATGGCTCTCATCATCCTTAAAGGATCATCAGAATAAGTAATGTCAGGATCGAGTGGTGTTTTTAAGATTTTGCTTTCTATGTCTTTTACACCATCAAAAGGATCTAATAATTGACCAAGCGTATCTTTATTTAAACTAATTGCTAGTGCATTAATTGTAAAGTCTCTTCTGTTCTGATCGTCTTCTAAAGTTCCATCCTCAACTATTGGTTTACGAGAACCTCGGTCGTATGATTCTTTACGTGCGCCAACAAATTCAACTTCGTAATTTTTGTAAAGTAACATTGCTGTTCCAAAGTTTTTAAAAACAGTGACTTTGGTTTTTTTTCCAATTTTTTTAGCAACTAATTCAGCTAGTTTAATTCCAGAACCAATAGCAACAACATCAATGTCTTTGCATGGTCGTTCTAAAATAATGTCTCTAACAAAACCTCCAATAGCATAAGCATCTATTTTGAGTTCGCTAGCCGCTTCGGCAATAATGTTAAATATAGGATGTTGAATGTGTTTCTTCATTATACAGTAAAAGTAGTAAAACGCTTTATTTTCTCAGTATTTCTATCTCACCATGTAAACCTAATTTGATTAGCGCAGAAGGTTTTTTATTTCCTTTATCAAATTGTTTATTGGTAATAAAGTCGACATTGTTTTTTATTTCGTTAGAAATTTCATCAAAAGAAAGTGGGGTAGAAGCGCCACTTATATTGGCTGAAGTGGAAACTATTGGCTTTCTATAGTTAAATGCCAATTGATGCGCAAACCCTTCTTTAACCATTCTAATAGCGATGCTATTGTCTGAAGCAAGCATGTTTTTTGCTAAATGATTTCCTTCAGTATAGATTATAGTTGTTGGCTTTTCTGATATATCAATAAGATCCCAAGCTAATTCTGGCACATCTTTAACATGATAATTTAACATTCTGTCGTTCGCAACAATAATAATTAAACTCTTCGAATCAGTTCGTTTTTTTAAATCAAAAACTTTCTGAACAGCTTCTTTATTAGTTGCATCACAACCAATTCCCCAAACAGTATCAGTAGGATATAGGATGATTCCTCCAGCCTTTAATACTTCTATACACTTATATATTTCTTCTTTCATCTGATTGGTGTTTTGTATATAGAATTTTGTGTTTGGGGTTCTCAATTAAATTCGGCTAAACACCAAGCACCAAATACTATAAACTATTTTTTCGTAAACAAAGCAACAGCCTCAATATGTCCTGTATGTGGAAACTGATCGACTAAACTTAATTTCTTTAGTTCGTATCCAGCTTCAAATAAAACTTCCATATCTCTTGCTTGAGTCGATGGGTTACAACTTACATATACAATTTGATTGGCATTTAATTCTACCACTTTGTTTAATGCTTTTTTAGAAATCCCAGCTCTTGGAGGATCTAAAATAATTGTTCCTATTTTATTTTGATATTCAGGAAATTCTGTTAAAAATTTATTGACATCAGCCGCATAAAATTGAACATTATCGATTTTGTTTGTTTTTGCATTTTCTTTAGCATTCTCAATTGCCTCTTCAACAATATCAACACCAATTACTTTACTGTTTGTTTTAGCTGCGACTAATTGACCAATAGTTCCTGTTCCACAGAATAAATCCATTACAACAGAATCATCAATATTATTACCCTCAAAAACGTAATCTATTGCTTTAGTATAAAGTAGTTCTGCAGATTTAGGATTGGTCTGAAAAAAGCTTTGCATACTTATTTTGAAAGTCATTCCTAATAACTCTTCTTTAATAGTATTCTCACCAAAAAGAATGGTTTCGTGTCCTAAACGAGATTGTGCATTATCACCAATATCATCATTTATAGTGTGTAATAATCCAGCAACTCTATCTCCTAAAAGATCGGTAACAAGAGATGTGAATTCGCTAAACTTAAAGTTTTCCATCCCATCACTACTTGTCACTAACTTAATTAGAAACTGATTGGTTAAGAAACTTTTTCTAACAACTAAATACCTAAAGAAACCTACTTTTTTTGGTGGATGCCAAGCAGGTAATCCTGATTGCTCACAATAAGCTCTTATTTCTTTTAGTTTGTTTTCAAATTCAGCATCAAATAATCCGCTATCCTTATCTAAGTTTTCTACTTTCCACCAAGTTCCTCTTCGTTTAAAACCAAAAGAAAAACCATCATATTCTTCATCTGTTTCTAAATTATGACCAATAGCACTAAATGAATATTCCATTTTGTTACGGTAGTGCCAAGTTAAAGGAGATTGTATGTACTCATCAAAAACGGCATCAATATCTTCTACTTTTCCAATACGTTTGTATTGTTCTAGTGTTTGAGTTTGTTTTTGTTCTTTTTGAATTTCAATTGGTAATCTTGCAAAAGGAGCTCCAGATATAGGTTGATAAGGAATTTCAACTTCATAATCAGATCGCTTAATAATATCAACGAGTTTACACTCTGCATAATTATTTTTACGTTTAACAACTCTCGCAGTAACCACTTGTCCTTTTGTAGTGTTCGGAACAAATAGAATGTAGTCACCTTCGCCTGTTTTATGTTTAGCAATCCCTTTTCCACCATAGGCAGAATCAACAATTTCTAATTCTATTACTTGATTTTTTTTAAATGTTGTTTTACTCATTTCTTTATCTGAAGATTGCGTGAACACTCGCTTATAATTACGAATATTTTAGCATTCAAAATTACTAATATTTAGTTTATTTTAGATAATTTTGTTATTGGATGATTTCTCTCCGATTTCTTTATAAAACCTAATGAGGAAAGGATGTAGACTCTCCATGATGAGTTATCATTATTCATTTTATAATTTAAAGTTATGACAAAAGAGAAATTGACCTCGCAACAAGCGATGGATTTAGAAAACAAGTATGGTGCTCACAATTATCACCCATTACCAGTTGTATTAAGCAAAGGTGAAGGTGTTTTTGTTTGGGATGCTGAAGGAAAAAAGTATTACGATTTTTTATCGGCTTATTCTGCAGTTAATCAAGGCCATTCTCATCCAAAAATTGTTAAAGCGTTAATAGATCAAGCATCTACTTTAGCATTAACCTCTCGTGCATTTTATAATGATGTATTAGGTGAATATGAGAAATATGTAACTGAATATTTTGGTTATGACAAAGTGCTACCAATGAACTCTGGCGCTGAAGCTGTAGAAACAGCTATAAAGTTAGCTAGAAAATGGGCTTACGAGAAAAAAGGAATTGCTGAAAATGAAGCAAAGATTATTGTTTGTGAAAATAACTTCCACGGAAGAACAACAACAATAATTTCTTTTTCAAATGACGAGGATGCTAGAAAAAACTTTGGTCCTTATACACCAGGTTTTATTAAGATACCTTACAACGATATTAATGCGCTAGAAGAAGCTTTGAAAGATGAAAATGTTGCAGGGTTTTTAGTAGAACCTATTCAAGGTGAAGCTGGTGTTTTTGTTCCGGACGAAGGATATTTAGAAGAATGTTTTTCACTTTGTTCAGCTGCAGGAGTTTTGTTTATTGCTGATGAAGTACAAACAGGAATAGCAAGAACAGGGCGTTTATTAGCAACTTGTGGTAATTGCTCTTGTGAGGATAAAAACTGCTCTGGAACTCCTGTGGTAAAACCTGATGTTTTAATTGTAGGTAAAGCAATATCAGGAGGTGTTTATCCAGTTTCTGCCGTTTTTGCAGATGACCATATTATGGAAGTGATTAGACCTGGCGAGCATGGTTCTACTTTTGGTGGAAACCCTGTTGCAGCTAAAGTTGCTATGGCTGCATTAGAAGTTGTTAGAGATGAAAAATTAGCTGAGAATGCTGAAAAATTAGGTCAACTTTTTAGAGCTGAAATGAATAAGTTTATCGAAACAAATGATTTAATAAACTTAGTAAGAGGTAAAGGATTGTTAAACGCTATTGTTATTAATGATACTGAAGATAGCTCAACAGCGTGGGATATTTGTATAAAATTAAGAGATAATGGTTTATTAGCAAAACCAACTCATGGTAACATTATCCGCTTTGCTCCACCTTTAGTTATGACTGAAGAACAATTATTAGATTGTGTTTCTATTATTACTAAAACGATTAGTGAGTTTAGGAAATAGAAGAAAAAGTTTATAAAAAAACCCTCATTAGATTTCTAATGAGGGTTTTTTATGTTTTTGTTATTATGTGTTTAACCACTTAATAAATCTTTTGTAAATACTTTTCTCTTTAACTTCTATAACTGGTTGAATTGTTGTTGAAGTTTCAGTTGAATCAAGAGAAGCTTCATTGTTAGCAGTAGCTTTATTGGCATCCTTTTTATTCTTTTTATTTGCTTTTACAGTGGCTACATTTTGAGCATAATGTTCTGCTTGTCTCTTTTTTCTTTTCTTCTCTAATTGTTCTTCTTTTTCTTTTTGAGCTTTTAAAGCGATTTCTTTTTTTCTTTCAGCTTCTTTAGTTAGCTGGTTACTTTTTTCTGTAGCCAACATTGCTTTTCTTTCTGCCTCAACTTCTCTTTTCTCTTTAGCTAACTTTCTTTTTTCATCGTCAGCTATTTTCTTTGCTTCCTTTTCAATGGCTTTTTTCTCTTTTTCAATTTTTAAATCTTCTTTCTTTTTTTCATCTAATGTTTCTTGATCATATACTACACCATCAACTTCTATAGAAACTTCTTTTTTATTAGGTAAATCAATTTTTCCAATAATTTTTAATTCTTGAGGAGCTGGTGCTTTTTTTGTTTCAATATGTTCAACAGGAGTAGGAGATTCTACTACTTTAACTATAGGTGTTTCAGTTGTAGCTAAAGGTTCATCCTTTTTTTCTTTAGAGGGAACTGGGGTCGTAATTTCTTCTGCAACAACAGGTTTAAAGTGATTACTAATCTCTTCAATTAGATCATCTTCCACTTTACAATTTGGGTGTGACTTAATTATAATGTTCTTTTCTTTTTCTAAAAAAGAAATAATTTTTTCTGGTTTGGTATCTAATTGTCTTGCTAATTGCCCTAGTCTCATTGTAGTATATTTTATGCAAATATAAAGTATAGACTAAACTCTTCAAAATAAAGAGGAGGTCAGTTTTGTTATTTAATGATAATTGTTGAATCTACATAAATATCTGTAGTGGGCCATTCCTGCGAATCTGTTGGGACATGTGTTAATTTAGGAACGATATTATAACCTTCTATTATTTGACCAAAAACAGTATGTTCTCCATCAATATGAGCTGCGCCAACGTTGTTTGCGTAATATTTTCGTTGTGTAGCTGTAAATGTATAGTTGTTTTCATACGCATAATGGTCTAATGTTAAATCGCTAAATATTTGTCCTTCAACAAAATAAAATTCATCAGATGAAGACCTTTTATCAGGGTTGTTATTGTAACTTCTAGCAGCTGCTAAAGCACCTTTTTTATGAAAATGATGGTGACTCATTTCTGATGGAATGGTAAATGAACCAATGGTATCTTGTATATTTCGTTGTAAATCGTCATAAGAACCACCAAATTGTGCCATAAATTTTTTAGC
>JASJIW010000028.1:0-4097 GCA_037624665.1 Flavobacteriales bacterium | reverse complement strand
ATCTTTTGCTACTTTTGATAATACTTCAACAGCTTCATCAGTTAATTTACCAACTTTTAAAGTATTTAAAATATCTCTATGTTTTGCATTAAGGTATTCAATGAAATCTCTTTCAAATTCTTTCACCTTATTAACAGGCACATTACGTAATAAGTTTTTAGATCCTGCATAAATAATTGCAATTTGATCTTCAACTGTAAATGGATCGTTTTGAGCTTGTTTTAAAATTTCAACGTTACGTTTTCCTTTTTCAATAACACTTAAAGTAGCTGCATCAAGATCAGAACCAAACTTAGCAAAAGCTTCCAATTCACGGAATTGGGCTTGATCTAATTTAAGAGTACCTGATACTTTTTTCATTGATTTAACCTGAGCATTACCACCCACACGTGATACAGAAATACCTACGTTAATTGCTGGACGAACACCTGAGTTAAATAAATCACCATCTAGGAATATTTGACCATCTGTAATTGAAATTACGTTTGTTGGAATATATGCTGATACATCACCCGCTTGTGTTTCGATAATTGGCAAGGCTGTTAATGAACCACCACCTTTTACAATATCTTTTATAGATTCAGGTAAATCGTTCATTTGTTTAGCGATAGCGTCATCATTAATTACTTTAGCAGAACGCTCTAATAGTCTTGAGTGAAGGTAAAATACATCTCCAGGATACGCCTCACGTCCCGGTGGTCGACGTAATAATAAAGATACCTCACGATATGCTACGGCTTGCTTAGATAAATCATCATATACTATTAATGCTGGACGACCTGTATCTCTAAAATACTCTCCAATAGCTGCACCTGCGAAAGGAGCATATACTTGCATTGGAGCAGGATCACTAGCATTTGCAGCAACAATAGTTGTGTAAGCAAGAGCGCCTTTTTCTTCTAAAACTTTAGCAATATTTGCTACAGTAGAAGCTTTTTGTCCAATCGCTACATAGATACAATATACTGGTTCCCCAGCATCGTAAAATTCTTTTTGGTTTAGAATCGTATCAATACAAACCGTTGTTTTTCCAGTTTGACGGTCACCAATTACCAATTCACGTTGTCCTCTACCCACTGGAATCATTGCATCAATGGCTTTAATTCCTGTTTGAAGTGGTTCTGTTACTGGCTCACGGAAGATTACACCAGGTGCAATACGTTCTAATGGCATTTCGTAAGTTTTACCTGTAATTGCTCCTTTACCATCAATTGGTTCTCCTAGCGTATTTACAACACGACCAGAGATACCCTCACCTACATTAATAGATGCGATACGTTGCGTACGTTTTACGGTAGAACCTTCCACAATATTTTTAGAGTGGCCTAACAATACCACACCAACATTATCTTCTTCTAAGTTAAGTACAATCCCTTCTAATCCGTTTTCAAATTCTACTAATTCACCGTATTGAACATTAGAAAGCCCGTAAACACGTGCAATTCCATCACCTACAGTTAACACACTTCCAACCTCATCTAATGAAGCTGTAGATTCGTAACCTGATAATTGTTTCTTTAATATTGCTGAAACTTCAGCTGGTTTTACTTCTGCCATTTTACTACTATATTATTCAGATTTAATTCTGAAATTTATTTATATACTTTTACTAAATTCTCGTTTAATCTTTGCTAGACTGTTTGAAATACTAGCATTGTATTGTAAATCTCCAATTCGAAGAATAAATCCTCCAATAATTGATTTGTCAATTTTACGTTCTAAAGTTACTTTGTCGCTACCGGTAAGTACTTTTACTTTAGCAAGTACTTTTTCTTCTAATTCATTAGAAAGAGGAACTGCTGTAGTTACTTGTGCTAATTTTACTCCTTGAGCTTCATTATATAATTCAATGTATTTTTTTGAAACCTCAGCCAATATGTTGGTTCGTTTGTTTATTACTAATACTTTAATAAGTGATTTTGTAGTTTCTGATTGGTTTTCAAAAATTGCAAGCAAAGCTTCTTTTTTATCATTTGTATTTATTACAGGATTACTTAATACATTCTGCAATTCTTTACTTGCCTCAATAGTTGATGACACACATAGCATATCTTCAAAAACATCGTGAGCTAAATTAGCTCCCATTGTTTCTTGCAAGACCGCTTTTGCATATCGTATGGCTGCTCTGCTTCCGCTCATTATATATTAATTTAAAGTAGTCTCTCCTAACATATCTTCCACAATTTTTAATTGCTTGTCTTTGTTAGAAAGTTCGCCTTTTATGATTTTTTCAGCAATTTCAACAGATAAAGAAGCTACTTGATTTTTTAAATCAGCCATAGCAGATTTTTTTTCATTTTCAATTGCTTCTTGCGCTTGAATAATCATTTTATCTGTAGTTGCTTTTGTTTCTTCTTTAGCGTCTGAAATCATTTTTGTTTTAAGATCACGAGCTTCTTTTATCATCATTTCTCTTTCTGCTCGTGCTTCTTTTAAAATACGCTCATTATCTGCTGTAAGGTTTTGCATTTCCTTTTTTGCATTTTCAGCAGATGCTAAAGCATCTTTTATAGATTGCTCTCTATCATTTACAGTACCTACAATTGGTTTCCACGCAAATTTTTTAAGAACGAAAAATAAGATTGCGAACGATATAAATGTCCAAAATAACAATCCAACATCAGGAGTAACTAAATCCATTTCTATTTATTTTTTATGATATTCTTTAATAAAAAAACTAAAAAACAGGTGCAACCAACCGTTGCACCTTGTTTTGTTTTACTTTGCAATAAGTGATACAACCACTGCGAAAAGTGCAACCGCCTCAACGAACGCGATAAGTACAATTGCAGAAGATTGAATTTTTCCTTGCATTTCTGGTTGACGTGCAATAGCTTCCATTGCAGATCCACCAATTTTACCAATACCAATACCAGCACCAATTGCTGCTAATCCAGCGCCAATTGCTGCAAAAGGCACGTAACTCACTGCTTCTTGTAATAATAATAAACTCATAGTTTTAAAATATTAAAAATTAATTAATGTTCATGTTCTTCCATTGCAGATCCAATATATAGGGCCGACAACATGGTAAATATATATGCCTGTATGGCAACTACTAATACCTCAATAATACTAATAAAGAAAGAGAATGCAATCGAGATTGGTGCAATCCAAATACTTTCAAATATAAATATTAATGAGATTAAACTTAATACGATAATATGTCCTGCTGTAATGTTAGCAAATAAACGAATCATTAAGGAAATAGGCTTAATAAAGATCCCCATAAACTCAATAGGAGCTAAAAATAATTTCATTGGAACCGGTACGCCTGGCATCCAAAAAATATGTTTCCAGTAATCTTTATTTGCAACAATAGTTGTAATAACAAATGTGATTAATGCCAATACTAGTGTAAATGCAATGTTTCCGCTTAAGTTAGCGCTAAAAGGAAAAAAAGGGATTAGCCCCATCATATTATTAATCCAAATAAAGAAAAATAATGATAATAAGAAGGGCATAAATTTCTTGTAGTTTTTTTCGCCAATATTAGGAATTGCAACTTCGTCTCTAATAAAAACAACTAAAGGTTCCGTAAATTTTGCAATGCCTTTAGGGACTCCATTTTTATGGTATGATCTTGCGGACAGGCCAAATATAAATACCAATAAAATGACAGAGAAAAACATCGAAAACACCAACTTTGTAATAGAGAAGTCCATTGGATAAGAATTTTCTGGATGATCTTCTGTATTTAATGTAAGGTATGAACCTTCTTCATTGGCTGAATCATTTGCGTAATAAATTTCTTCATGAAATTTTACAAAATTCTGACCGTTCTTTTCTACCACAACATTACCCAAATCATCGTGATTAAACTCACTTGACATAAATGTAACTAATCCATTTTCTGTCCAAAGGATAATAGGTAATGGTATTGAGATAGCATGACCTTTCCAATCCATAACATGAAATTCATGTGCATCTTTAACGTGATGCATGATCATATCTGTTACATTAAATTCTTCTTCTATTTCTGAATCTTTACTGTCGTTCGCTATAGATATAGCAAAACTTGTTGTTGATGCTAAGACAAAAAACAGTCCTAAAATAAGATTCTTTATGATGTTGAATTTAGTTGTTTTCAATGTAAT
>JASJIW010000027.1:0-37163 GCA_037624665.1 Flavobacteriales bacterium | reverse complement strand
GACAGAAATGTGCTGAGGCGATTGTAGCTTAAGCGGAAACCATAATTCATAAACATAAAAAAGCCGCTCATATGAGCGGCTTTTTTATGTTTATGAATTATGGTTTCCGCTTAAGCTACAATCGCCTCAGCACATTTCTGTCCATCAATAGCAGCAGAAACAATTCCGCCAGCATAACCAGCACCTTCACCGCAAGGAAATAATCCTTTTACATCTGGATGTTGAAACGTTTCTCTATCACGAGGTATTTTTACTGGCGAAGAAGTTCTACTTTCTACACCAACAATAACAGCATCGATAGACATGTAGCCTTTCATTTTGTAACCAAACTTGGAAAAACCTTCTTGTAATCTTTTTGTAATTTCTTTTGGTAAAATTTCATGTAATGGAGCACTAACAATACCCGGAACATAAGAACATTCTGGTAAGTCTGTAGATATTTTTCCTTTAATAAAATCAGTTAAACGTTGTGCAGGAGCTAATTGTCCAGTCTTCCCTTTGTTTCCAGCAGCAATAAATACTTTTTTCTCTACATCTGCCTGAAAAGCTAATCCAGCCAATGGGCCATGTTCTTTATAAGGAATCAAATCTTCTGCTTCAACAGAAACAACAATTCCAGAGTTGGCGTAAGGGTTATTTCGTTTTGATGGCGACCATCCGTTGGTAACAATTTCACCTGGTGCAGTAGCACATGGAGCTATTATTCCTCCAGGACACATACAAAATGAAAATACTCCACGGTCTTTAACCTGTTGCACTAATTTGTATGATGCAGGTGGTAAGAATTCACTTTTTTCTTTACAATGGTATTGAATAGAGTCAATTAAACTCTGTGGGTGTTCAACTCTAACTCCCATTGCAAAAGGCTTGCTTTCAATAGCAATTTCTTTATCATGTAATAAGTGAAAAATATCTCTAGCTGAATGTCCAGTAGCCAAAATAACGTTTTTAGAAAGTATTTTCTCGTCATTCTGAGTAACTACACCTTCAACTTGATTATCTGTTACAATAATATCGGTCAACTTAGTATCAAAGCGAATTTCTCCACCATGTTCTAAAATAGTTTCTCTAATGGCTGAAACAACATTAGGTAGTTTGTTCGTTCCAATATGCGGATGAGCATCTACCATTATATCTTCTGGAGCTCCGTGTGCAACTAAAGTTGCCAAAACAGCATTTACATCACCACGTTTTTTAGATCGTGTGTAAAGCTTCCCGTCAGAATACGTTCCAGCTCCTCCTTCACCAAAACAATAGTTTGATTCTGGATTTACAATTTGTTCTTTATTAATAGCTGCTAAATCACGTCTTCTGCTTCTAACATCTTTACCTCTTTCTAAAACAATAGGTTTTAATCCTAATTCAATTGCTTTAAGTGCAGCAAACATTCCTGCAGGACCAAAACCAACAATTATAATAGGTTCTGCATCTTTTACATCTTGGTAATTATTTTCGGTAACCAATTCTGGTATTGATTCTCCATCCAAATAAACTTCAATTTTTAAGTTAACAGTTACTGGTTTTCTTCGAGCATCAATAGATCGTTTGGCAATTTTAAATTCAAATTGATCAACGTGTAGTTCTTCCGTTAATAATTCTCTTAATAATTCGGAACTGGCTGCTGTATCTGGTAATACAGAAAGTTGGATAATTTGCATGTTGTTGATTTGTTGAAAATTTATAATTAGCTAAATGTAATTGGCAAATTGATTAATCCAATTATTAGAAAATTAGATTTATCCCTCAAAGGTAAGAGAAAGCAGGAACATTTTAGATTTTAATTTGTCAATAGGATCAGTAAACTGTTGATTATTGAGATCTATCAAGTTTTTTAGCCCGTATGACATTTTAAATTCTAACCCAAACTTAAAATACTCTAGATAAAAATCAGTTCCAAAAGCAATTTCAGCTAAAAAATCATTCCTTTTAATGGCAACAATAACATCACTTGCGTTATTCGCATTGTTATCATTTCCTACATTAGATGCTAAATCTATGGTGTAAGCTCCACCAACCAAAACGTAAGCACTAAAATTATTTACTCTAACAGACTTGTATTTAATTCCTAATGGGAGGTTTATTAAAGTAGATTCAATAATCTTACTGTAATTTTTTTCACCATCATAAGTCTGAAATTTATAGTTTAATGTTCTCGATGCAAAGGCAAGGTTAGGAGTGAATCTTAAACTAAAATATTCGTTTAAATGCAAGGATGAAATGATCCCTAAATTAAAACCAGTTGCCGTTTTTGGTTCTAAGACTAATAAAGTATCCGAACCAGAAAAAGTCTCAGGCTGTCGTTCTAGAACAAAATTGGCTGAATTAATTCCTAATAAAAATCCAAAATGCATAACACGATGGTCAAACTTTGGTAAGTTCTTAGAAGTGGGTATTTGACCATAAGCAACGCTAGATAGAGCAAATAATAAAGCGAATATGAGGAATGAATTTTTATTCATATTTGACTATAACGACTAAAATTGATTTTTATTTGTTTGCTTTATAAATTGAAGCTATTCCAAACATTAAAACAGTTGTCTTAGTATTTTTGTAACCAATCTTTTCTAAGATATTTGTAAAGTCTTTCCCGTCAGGAAAAGCATCAACAGATTCAGGTAAATAAGTGTAAGCAGCATTGTCTTTAGAGACTAACTTACCAATACCTGGCAACATTTTATTAAAGTAAAAATTGTAAAGCTGTTTAATAGGGAAGACCTTTGGTTTAGAAAACTCTAGAATAATTGCTGTTCCGTTTGGTTTAAGGACTCTTAACATTTCTGTTAATCCTTTTTCAAGATTTTCAAAGTTTCTAACTCCAAAGCCAGCAGTGTAGGCATCAAAAGTATTGTCGTTAAATTCTAAGTTTTCAGAATCGCCTAACTTTAATTCAATTACATTTTCTAATCCTTTCTTTTTTATTTTTTGATTACCAACAGCAAGCATTCCTTTAGAAATGTCAATTCCTGTTACTTTGGTCGGATTAAGTTTTAATGCTTCAATAGCAAAATCTCCAGTACCTGTTGCAATGTCTAAAATTTGTTTAGGCTGACTTTCCTTTAGCATTCTAATTGCTTTTTTACGCCAAATAATATCAATTCCCATTGATAAAAAGTGATTTAAAAAGTCGTATTTTTTTGAGATGTTGTTAAACATCGTTGCCACCTGTTCTTTTTTACCTGTGGAGTCTTCTTTATATGGAAATACAGTCATTAAAAATTAAATTAAATTAAATTGGCAATAGCTTCCGATAATAATTGATCTTTATCTATTGGAACTACTCCAACACTTTCACAAACTAAACCTCCAGAAAGGTTCGCTATTTCTGCAATCATTGTAATAGATTGGTTGAGTGCTAAGCAAAGTGATGCAACACTAATTACGGTGTCTCCTGCGCCAGAAACATCTGCAATGCTTCTAATATGTGCAGAAATTTGTTTTTTATCGGTATCAGATTTTATTAAAACGCCATATTCTGAGAGTGTAATAAAGTTGATTTTATTTTGTTGATTATCATTTAGTTGATCAATAGCAGCTTCAACCTCTTTACTGTTTGAAGGGTCAATATCAATGTTTAAACCTTCTTTAAGTTCCTTAAGGTTTGGTTTAAAAAGTGTAGCGTGTTTGTAATCGCTAAAATTTCTTTTTTTAGGATCAACTGCTGTCGGAATATTTTTTGAGTTACAAAGGGCTATAATATCTTCTATTAAACCTTTTGTAATTACGCCTTTATCGTAGTCTTGAAAAATAACGATGTCAATCTTTTTATTATCAATTAATTGCTTAATCGCTTTTGTAAGATTAGTATTTTCAGGATTAGACAATGGTGTTTCATCTTCAGAATCAACTCTTAAAACTTGGTGTTTGTTTCCAATAACTCTTGTTTTAACAGTCGTAATTCGTTCAGCACTATTAATAATACATTCACTACTTAAATTCTCTTTAATTAAGAGTTCTTTAAATTTTTCAGAAGCACTATCTGTACCAATAACAGAACATAAAATAGGTGTTGCACCAAGCGCTTTAATGTTAAGTGCAACATTTGCTGCTCCTCCTAAACGATTGTCCTTTTTATTAACAGAAACGATAGGTACCGGAGCTTCTGGTGAAATACGATTCACCTCACCATAGTAGTAAGAATCAATCATCACATCTCCAATAATTAAAACATTTAAGTTATTAAAGTTTTTAAAAAGGTTGACTATTTCGTTTTTGTTCCTCATAATTAATGAAGTAAAGCTAGTGTAGTTTTTATTCTATTAATTGCTTCTATTAATATCTCATTAGAAGCAGCATAAGATAGTCTGATGCAATTTGGATCTCCAAAAGCTTCTCCAGTTACTAAAGCAACCAAGCCTTTATTTAAAATATACATGGTTAAATCAGACGCATTATTTATAACTGTTTCACCATCTGTTTTACCAAAATAGCTTGTTACATCAGGAAAAACATAGAAAGCTCCTTTAGGAAAGTTTAATTTCAGTCCAGGAATTTCTTTCATTTTTGAAAGAACCAATTCTCTTCTTTTTTCAAAAGTTGATAGCATTCCAGAGGTAACTGAAGGGTCAGCCTCTAGGGCCGCTTGAGCTGCTTTTTGAGCAATACTACAAGTCCCTGAAGTAAATTGTCCTTGCATTTTAACACAAGCATCAGCAATCCATTTTGGAGCACCAAGGTATCCAATTCTCCAACCCGTCATTGCAAAACCTTTAGAAACACCGTTAACAGTAATTACTTGATCTTTTATAAATTCAAACTGGCCAATACTTTCATGTTTTCCACTAAAGTTGATGTGCTCATATATTTCATCCGAAACAATTAAAATGTTTGGGTATTCTCTAATAAGCTGAGCAATGTCGTATAGCTCCTCTTTAGTGTACACCGAACCGCTTGGGTTGCAAGGGGTGCTAAACCAAATCATTCTAGTTTTGTCTGTTATTGCAGCTTTTATCTGTGCTACGTTAACTTTAAAATCTTGCTCAATAGTTGTTGAGATTCCGACAGGGATTGCTCCAGAAATTTTAATTATTTCATGGTAACTTACCCAGTAAGGTGCAGGTAAAATTACTTCGTCATTGGGGTTTAGTAAACTAATTGAAATGTTTGCTAAAGAATGTTTTGCACCTGTGGAAACAACTATTTGATTTGGGCTATAATCTAAATTGTTATCTCTTTTAAATTTTTTTGAAATGGCGTCTAATAGTTCAGGGTAGCCAGGAACGGGAGTGTAGTGGGTGTAATTTTCGTCTATTGCTTTTTTTGCAGCATCCTTGATGAAATCTGGTGTATCAAAATCTGGTTCACCAATACTTAAACTAATTACATCTTTGCCCTCGGCTTTAAGCTCTCTACTAAGCCTAGTCATTGCTAAGGTTTGAGATTCACTAAGGTTATTTAGTGTGTTTGATACTTGATTGTTCATACGATTAATAATAGGTAACAAAACTAATAAAATTGTGGTTATTAATACCTCTCAAGCATGTCATTATGAGTAATATTTTACATCAACTTTAGTTAATCAGTAGAATGAAGAGAAGAATCTGTTTTATCGGAATTACTTTAGATTCATCACATTGATTGATCTTAAAACCAAAGCTTTGATAAAACTGCCTTCAGAATGACATTTTATTTATAGTTTTACGATAATAAAAAATGAATTATGGAAACAGCTTTCGAGATTTTAAAATATACTTTACCATCATTAATAATGTTTGTTGCACTTTATTTTGTGATGAATAGGTTTTTGGATACAGAGCATAGTAAGCAGTTATCAGTTTTAAAAAAAGAAAACATTTCAATAACAACACCATTACGTTTACAGGCTTATGAGCGTTTCGTGTTGTTTTTAGAAAGAATAATAGTTGATAAACTAATCTTGAGAGTTAACAGACCAGGGATGGATGCTAAATTTCTTAAGGCAGCATTATTAAAAACGGTAGAAGAGGAGTTTAATCACAACTTAACACAACAGTTGTATGTTTCTGCTTCAACTTATGAAATCATAAAACAAGCAAAGGACGAAACAATTAAAATTATAAATGTAGCTGGAGCTAAATTACCACCAAATGCAAAAGGAGCTGATTTAGCTAAAAATATTTTTGAAATAATTACAAGCTTAGAAAAGCAACCTGCTCAGTTTGCTATCCTTACTCTTAAAAAAGAAATTAGACAGTTGTTTTAAGTTAAGAAAATTCAAGAAGATATTTCATATCTAATAAATCGGGATCCAGTTGTGGCTTATTATTAAGAAAAGCAGCAACTGGTTTATTCAATTACTTAAACAGTTTAAGAGCAACTCCGAAATCAAAATTCCATTGTGTAAATATAAAATATTGTGCAGCTTTATCCGAAGGGTCTGGAGAAGTTCTAACATCTGGCATATTGATAAAGCCAGCTTTGTATTCAGTTCTAATAAAGAAATGTTTAAAGAAAGTAACATTTAAACCAGCTTTAGCACTAAAGCCATAACCAGCAAAATGAAACTCATCGTGCCTTTGGTTGTTCCATAAAGTAACATTAGATTTTGGCATTAAAGCGCCTAAACCAACACCAAGTAACGTGTTTATTTGAAATTTATCAGAATTAACATTTGCTTTAAAGAGTTTTAGTAAATCATCATTTCTTGTAATTTCAGCATTTAAATAATTTAAACCATCCGTATGTTCATAGATTAAGAAGTCTTTAGTTAATGCGATGTCATTATCAGTATATGAACCATCATAATTAGTCCCATCATTAATATCTCCAGTAATTTGGGTTTGTTGGTTTTGAATCATGACATACTTCATATGATCAACACCAATTGAAATATCATATTTATCATTGATAAAATATCCAATTCTAAAATTAGTTTGCGGAATAGTAATCGAATTTGGTTTAAAATATGTTCCAAAGTTGAGAGGTGATTGTCTGTCCTTAGCCTCAACATCATTTAACGTAAAATCATAGTTATCTCCAGTAAAATGAATGTCTGAATTTGAATACCAACCTCTGTTCCATCCCCAAAAAATGTACATCTTACCTTTCTGGTTTTCTTCTTCAACTTTAGGTGCAATATCTTGAGCAAATGATTGAGTGGTTAATAAGAAAGCTAAAAGCGGGAATATATAAAAACGTTTATTCATGAGATTTATTTTTTGCAAGAGTACGGTTATTTTCTAAGCTGAAAAATGATTTTTGTTAGCTTTTAAAGGTTAATAATAACTCTTTAGCCGCTTTAAAAGGACTTGTTTTTCCTTCGGAAACATTTTCTTCTAACTTTAGTAATTGTGCTTTCACCTTCTCATCCGAATAAAAAAGGGTCATTAATGAAGAATTGATGGCATGTTCTAACCAAAATTTAGCTTGTTCTTTTCTGTTTTCCGTAAATGAATTATTGAGTGTTGTTTGGTTAACAAAGGATTCAACAATTCTCCAAACACTATCAATTTCTTTATCTTCTATAGCAGAACATGAAGTAACTCTAGAGATCCATCCATTATCATTAGCAGGGAATAAATGCAGCGCATTTTTATATTCTCTAACAGCCATTTTAGCATTATGGATGTTATCGTTATCGGCTTTGTTGATGATAACAGCATCAGCAATTTCCATTATTCCTCGTTTAATTCCTTGTAATTCATCACCAGCACCAGCAAGCATTAAAAGTAAAAAGAAATCAACCATAGATTTCACTTCTATTTCTGATTGCCCAACACCAACAGTTTCAATTAGAATAGTGTCATATCCAGCAGCTTCACAAAGAATAGTCGTTTCTCTGGTTGCTTTAGCAACTCCGCCTAATTTGCCAGAAGACGGGGAAGGGCGTATAAAAGCGTTGTTGTTAACAGAGAGTTTATTCATTCTCGTTTTATCTCCTAAAATACTTCCGTAACTTTTTTTACTGCTTGGATCTATCGCTAAAACAGCAATCTTTTTATCCTTCTCGGCTATTAGATAAGAGCCTAAAGCTTCAATGAAAGTGCTTTTTCCAACACCAGGAACTCCGGTAATTCCTATTCGTACAGAGTTTCCAGAAAAAGGTAGGCAAAGTTCTATTAATTCTTCAGCAACACTTTGGTGTTTGGGATTACTACTTTCAATTAAAGTAATAGCCTTACTTAAAATTGCTCTATTGCTTTTTTGTATACCATCAAAATAATCCTTTGCTGACAAAGACTTTTTGGTTTTGATAGTTATTTTGTTGATGTTTTTCTTCATACTTACTGTTCGAGAATAAAAGTAATTAAATTTATATAGTGATATTAAATTATCAATAAGAACAACCTTTATGTAGGTGTATACGTCTAATTAGTAGCTCATTAGTTTTGAGACATAATTACATATCGCCAAACCTAAATATACTTAAATTATGGATGATACTATAATTACCGGAATTATTACTGCTGTTTTTTAATAGGCCTTTTTCTTTGGATTTATTCTATCGGGAAAGATTATAAGTCAAAAAATAAAAAGCAGAAGTAACAAAAAAAGACCTCTTATCATTGTTCGTATCCTTTTATGTAAAATTAACATTTGAGTACATTGTTAGTACCTATATTTGTTAATATATTTCACACTAGATAAATATGATAGCAATAAAAGACTTACATAAATCTTACAAAATAGGTAAGAACTTTTTATACGTTCTAAAAGGAATCAATTTAGATGTTGAAGAAGGTGAGTTAGTTGCTATTATGGGATCTTCTGGATCGGGTAAATCTACCTTGCTTAATATTTTAGGGATGTTAGATGTTCCAGATAAAGGAAGTTATACGCTAGATGCTGTTCCGATTAAAGATTTAGACGAAACAAAAGCAGCGAAGTATCGAAATAAGTTTTTGGGATTTGTTTTTCAGTCATTTAATTTAATTAATTACAAATCAGCCTTAGAAAATGTGGCGCTGCCGCTTTATTATCAAAAAGTTGGTCGTAAGGAGCGTAATGAAAAAGCAATGCAGTATCTCGAAAAAGTAGGGTTGGCTGATTGGGCAGAACATTTACCTAGTGAACTTTCTGGTGGACAAAAACAAAGAATTGCGATTGCGAGAGCATTAGCAGCCGAGCCAAAAGTTTTGTTGGCAGATGAGCCAACTGGAGCATTAGATTCTTCAACTTCTTATGAGGTAATGCAATTGATACAAGATATCAATGATGAGGGAAAAACCATTTTAGTAGTAACGCATGAGAATGATATTGCAGCAATGTGTAAAAGAGTGGTTCGCTTAAAAGATGGTGTTATCATTGAGGACGAAAAGGTAAATCAAGTACGAGCATCAGATTATGTTTAACAAAGACAGTTGGCAAGAAATATTTGAAACTATCTCAAAAAATAAATTGAGAACTTTCCTTTCGGGGTTTACAGTTGCTCTTGGCATTTTTATTTTCGTTATTCTTTTTGGTTTTGGAAATGGCTTAAAAAATTCATTTCAAGAATTTTTTATGGATGATGCTACAAATATATTTAGACTTTTTCCGGGAAGAACAACTGTTCCTCATAATGGGTTTAAATCTGGTAGGGATATTGAATTTGATAATGATGATTTAGCTGCTATTCAAAAAAACTTTGCTTTCCAGTTGCAGTATATTACGCCTCGTATTCAGAGAAATTACGCTGTAAAATATAAAAACAAATCCAATGACTATGGCTTAAGAGCTGTAGCTCCAGGACATCAGCAGTCAGAAAAAACGATTATGATGAAAGGACGATTCATTAACAATCAAGATGTTTTAAATAAAACAAAATATGCAGTAATTGGACGATTGGTGGAGCAAGACATTTTTAAAGGGGAAGATGCTTTGGGTAAATTTATTGATATTGGTAAAAGATCTTTTAAGGTGGTAGGCGTTTTTCAAGATGATGGAGGAGATAATGAAGAAAGGTTTGTTTATGTTCCTTATACAACGAACCAACTCATTGAGAAAAATACAGATAAAGTAGGTCAAGTAATTGTTGCTTTTAAACCAATGATAGGCTATCAAGGAGCTATGCAGTTTGAAGCCGAATTAATGGCTTTTATGAAAAAAAGGCATGATATAAGTACTGCTGATGAAGGGGCTATTTATTTAAGAAATGTAGCGGAAGATTTGAAACAGAATCAAGAATTTGGTACCTTGCTTCAGATGGTAGTCACTTTTGTAGGTATAGGAACCTTAATTGCTGGAATTATTGGTATCAGTAATATAATGGTATATGTAGTAAAAGAAAGAACGAAAGAGTTAGGAATAAGAAAAGCTATTGGAGCAACACCTCGGATGGTTATCGCAATGATTTTACAAGAATCTATTTTTATTACAACAGCAGCGGGGTATGTAGGGCTTTTTAGTGGCATATTTTTGTTAAACTCTATGGGAGATTCATTGGATAATTATTTTATTAAGAATCCTTATATAGATATTGGGACAGCAATTTTTGCAACTGTATTGTTAATCATATTTGGTGGAATTGCAGGTTACGTTCCAGCCAGGAGAGCTGCAAGAATTAAGCCTATAGAAGCTTTAAATGATGAGTGAAAATTAATGGGAGAATAAGTTGTTTTTAAAGAAAGAGCTAGATACAAGAAATTAAAAACCAAATACAAAATACTGAAGAGTTGTTAATACTAAGCAGAGATACATGGCAAGAGATTTTTGGTTCTATTCAAAAGAATAAGGCTAGGACTATAATTACCGTAATTGGTGTGCTTTGGGGTATTTTTATTTATATCGTATTGTCTGGAGCAGCAAAAGGGTTGGATAATGGTTTTGAAGAGCGTTTTGAAAATATTGCAATGAACAGTATGTTTGCTTGGGCACAAACTACAAGTGTTCCTTATGCAGGTTTTAAAACGGGAAGACCTATACAATTAAAATTAGGAGACGTAAGAAAATTGGCAACAAGAGTTCCCGAAATTGAATTTATTGCTCCAAGAATTGTAAAAGGAGCTTTTGGAGGAGAATCGGGAGGAGTTATTTATGGCCAGAGAACGGGTTCTTACAGTATTTATGGCGATTTCCCTATACTATCAAAAATAGCGGCTCAAAAAATATACATTGGAGGACGGTTTGTAAATGAGGGAGATATAAAAGAATGCAGAAAAGTATGTGTAATAGGTGAAAGAACTAAAAAAGAGTTATTTGCTAAAGATGCCAATCCCATTGGTAAATTTATAAGAATTGACAATGTTTTCTTTAAAGTTATAGGCGTTAAGAAGTTTGAAAATGGTGGAGGTTTTGGAGATGATGGAGATATTACAATTCCATTTTCCACCTATAGAAAACTCTATAATACGGGGGATGATGTGGGTTGGTTAGCAATAGCAGCTTATGACGATGTAGATGTTATGAAAGTGGAGGAGGATGTAAAAAAAGTATTGAAGAAAATTCATAAAATATCTCCAGAAGATGATCGAGCAATAGGTTCATTTAATTTAGGAGAAATTTTTACTAAGATTAGTGGGTTTGCTAAAGGGCTTACATTTTTATCGTTGGTAGTAGGTATCGCAACTATTATTGCTGGGGTTATTGGTATTGGTAATATTTTATTGATTTCGGTAAAAGAACGAACAAAAGAGTTGGGAGTAAGAAGAGCCTTGGGAGCAACACCAAGCGAGGTAAGGGGACAGATTATTTTAGAATCTGTATTTCTTACTATGGTAGCTGGAATTTTTGGGATAATACTAGGCTCATTTGCTTTAAAAGGAATATCCATGGCAAGTGAAGGAGCAGATATTCCTTACACAAACCCAACAGTACCAATTCCCTATGTGTTAGGAGCATTATTTACAATGGTGATTTTAGGAACCCTAATTGGATTGATACCTGCGCAAAGAGCTGTAAGTATAAAACCAATAGATGCATTAAGAGAAGAGTAGAATGAATGTTGGAATGATTTAATGATAGAATAAAAAAAGTTGTCATTCAGAACGATATTTTGTCATACTGAGCTTGTCGAAGTAGAAACAAAATGAAGTGATGAATCTCGTGTTAAATATAATGAATAAAAAAATAGAATTATGAAAAAGGCAGTTAAGTACATTTTAATAATAGCAATTATATTGGGAGTTGTGTTTGCAACAAATTTCTTTATAACTACTAATAATCAAGATCCAGTTAAGTACGAATCGGAAAATCCGGTTAAAACAACAATTAAGAAAAAAACAGTTGCTACCGGAAAGGTTGTTCCAGAAGATGAGGTAGAAATAAAACCGCAAATTTCGGGAATTGTAGATGCTGTTTTTGTTAAAGAAGGAGAGGTTGTAGCAACTGGAGACCTAATAGCAACAATTAAAGTTGTACCAAATGAGCAAGCATTAAATAGTGCGACTGGTAGAGTAGAGAATGCTAAAATTGCATTAACAAATGGAGAAATTGATTTTAAAAGAAACAAAACACTTTATGATAAAGGGATTGTTTCTAACCAAGATTTTATTGCTATTGAGTTAAGGTATAAGCAAGCAAAACAAGAACTGGAAAATGCAGGGAATGATTTGAAAATTATAAAAATGGGTACTGCTGGAAAAGGCGCAACGAATACTAATATTAGAGCGACTGTTTCGGGTACTGTATTAACTGTTCCTGTAAAAAAAGGAGACCAGGTAATTGAGAGTAATAACTTTAATCCAGGTACAACAGTAGCAACAATTGCTGATTTAACCAATATGATTTTTGAAGGTCAAGTTGATGAAGCAGAGGTAAGTAAGTTGAAAATGAACATGCCTTTATTGATTAGCTTAGGAGCTATAAATGATCAAACGTTCGATGCTACCTTAAGATTTGTAGCCCCTCAAGGAATTGAGGAGCAAGGAGCTGTTCAGTTCAAAATTGAGGCTAACGTTGTCTTGGATACTAACTTTTTTGTAAGAGCTGGTTATAGTGCTAATGCTACTATTATAATTGGACAGAAAGATAATATTTTAGCAATTAAAGAAGCATTGGTTCAGTTTGATGAAGAAACTGACGAGCCTTTTGTAGAGTTAGAATTAGGAGATCAAGAATTTGAACGTAGAGAAGTTGAATTAGGAATTTCTGATGGTATTATGGTGGAAATTGTTGACGGGTTAACTGAAGCTGACAAAGTTAAAGTTTGGAACATTACAGAGCCTTTTAAGAAGAAATCTGATAAAGATAAAAAGAAGAAAAGGAAATAAGAAAATTGTCATTCTCAGCTTGACTGGGAATCTGTTTTTGTAAAAGAAATTTAAGAGAACGACACTAGGAAGAAAAGAAGTTAAATTATGAAAGTTTTATTATCGATAATAGGGTTAGGTGTATTGAGTAGTGTTTCTGCTCAAGACACTAAGGTGTGGACATTAAGAGAATGTGTTGATTATGCTGTAGAAAATAATATATCAGTAAAACAATCTAAATTGGATAAGAAAATTTCAGAGGAAGATGTAAAAACTGCTAAATGGAATTTTGCACCAGATTTAAATGCGAGTGTTTCTCATAATTTTAATTTCGGATCTTCCATTGGTGTATCTGGAACAAGAATTCCGGCAGATTTCAGATCGAATAACTTCGGCATAAATTCATCAATAAACCTGTTCGATGGTTTTGCCAATGTGCATACATTATCGCGAGCAAAAATTGGTTTAGAAGTAAATGATGCGGCTATTTTAAAAATGAAAAATGACATTGCACTTAATGTTGTAAATAGCTATTTGCAAATTTTGTTTACAAAAGAACAACTTAAGGTGGCTGAATCCCAATTAACGATAAGTGTTTCTGAAGTAAGAAGAATTAAAGAATTGGTGGAAGCTGGTGTTTTAGCACAAGGAGAATTACTAAATGTAAAATCTACATTGGCCAATGACAATCAAAAATTAATAGTTGCTCAAAATTCATTAACAATTGCTGAATTGAGATTGTCTCAATTACTACAGCTGAAAACAATGAGCATTGAGGTGCAAGACATTAATGTTGACATTCAAAATCAGTCAATATTAAGCAATGGTGCAGAAGCTATTTACAACAAAGCAAATGAATCGTTTCCAGAAATAAAATTAGCAGAGTTAAATATTTTAAGTGCTGAAAAAGGAGTTAAAATAGCAAAAGCCAATTTCTCTCCATCCTTAACAGCAAGTTTTGGATTAAATACAGCTTATCAGCATAGGCAAGGGTCTACAGATTTTACTCCTTTTCAATTTAATGATCAGATTGATGATAATTTAGGGCAATCGATAAGATTCTCTTTAAATATTCCAATATTTAATCGGTATCAGTTTAGAAGTAACCTAAACAAGTCTAAGATTAACTATCAAAAGATTCAGTATAACTTAGAAAGTGAGCAGTTGAGGTTAAGAGAAACCATTCAAACGGCTTACACAGATGCTTTAGCATCATCTAAGTCTTATGATGCGGCAACAACATCTTTAACTGCGCAACAAAAAGCATTCGATTATTCTCAAGAGCGTTTTAAAGCTGGGGCAATTAACTCTTTCGATTTTAACCAGACAAAGAACAATTTGGTAAATTCTCAATCGCAATTAATACAAAGCAAGTATGATTACATGTTTAAATTAAAAGTATTAGAGTTTTACTTTGGTGTGCCTTTTATAGCGGAGTAATATCTTAATATCATTCCGAGAGCAATTAAACGAAATTGAGGAATCTTTCTTTTGTCATTCTCAGTATTGTCACCCTGAGCCTGTCGAAGGGTTTACTGAGAATCTACAATATTAGATTTTCAGTCAAGCTGAAGAGGGTATTGTTTTTTAGTGAAGACTAGAGGTTTTAGTTTGTACCTGTAGCAAAACCAACCAGTTTATCATAAAAGCCATTGAACTCTCTATGATAAACTAGAATGGAATAATCGTTTTTGGTTTCGTAATGAGAACCTTCAACTATTGATATATCTCCAACGTTTTTAGAACCATCTTTAACAAAGCAATACTGGTAATCGTAATAACCTTGTTTTAGTAAGACTTCTTTGTGGTAGTGTTGATTAATTGTATCGTAATCCAATTTCAGTTCTTCTTTAAATTTCCAATCAGAAAACTTTCCAAATAAATACAAGTTACCATCAGTTATTGGTGGAGAGTATGGAAGTTTAAAATGAACTTTAATATAATCAGCTTCGGTCTCACTGTTTTCACCTTCATTTCGTTTAACTAAAAAGTTACCATTCAAATCTGGTAGAGAATAATATTGTTTAAATGAGCGCCTTTCGTCATCTAAAAGATACGCATGTGTAAACCTGTCATGACTTTCAAACTGTATCCTTTTTATTCTAATAGTTTGGTATCTAATACTTTTCAAATCAAAACCTCTAAACTCATTGTTTCCATCAAACACATTTTCACTATTATTAAAATCGTAGTTGAGTTCAGTATCTTTTATAAATTTTGGTTGCAAGCCAATAATTGCATTGTCCCAGCGGTAATTTTGCATTAAAACAACGTTTAGTCTACCAAAGGGATCTTTAATGTCATAACCCTTATGGTTAATTTTAAAATCAACCTCTTGTCTAAAATAACTTTCGTTTACATCTGTAGCACGTTTTATGTTCATAGTAATAGCTACTTGGTTTTCATAAATCATAAAACGCTTGGTTAAAATAGGATGCTCAGCATCATTTACGTTGTAAACCATTAAAATATAATTCCCTGATTTTGTTGGCTGCATGTTTTCATTAGGAAGTGTTATATTGTAATGCGTGTAATATAGGTCGGTGTTGTTTGAATAATCAAAGTCAAACAACTCATCCTCAAAAAAACCTTTAATATATTCGTTTTTTTCAAGATCTGAAGGTTCCCAATTTGCACTACAATGTATAATGGTGTAATTGTAAATACTGTTTTCTCTTCTTAAATCATCAAAGCTTAATTTTATTTTTTCATTTCCGTTTAAACTAATAATGGGATAACTCATTTCATTACGCGTATTATAAATCAGAACGGTTTTTATACTGTCATCATAGGTATAATCTTCATAACGAATATAGTTGTCACGAGCGTAATCATCATCAATAAGAATAGACGCGCTACAAATAAGATAGATAAATCCTAATAGTATGGTTGATAGAGTTGAAAGCTTTATTGGATTAAGGTTCATAAATAATGTCTTTGTTGTCAAAAATACGATATTGAACGAATCAAAATCAGCACCAAACTATTTTTTTTAATTAGGCTTTTAGTGGTAATGAACAATCAAGTTTTATCGCTTAAATTGTTGTAGATTAAAGGCGTGTTATTTAGAATGGTTCTAAATTAGAGAAGTGAGCGTTTATTTTTAAGAAGTCGATAGAAAAAAAAGCATAAACTGTTACTTTTGTGTCCTTATACCAAAAATTTATATATGTCAAAAGACGTAAAAATTCGTAAAGGCGTAAATATTAAGTTAAAAGGCGTTGCCGAGAAGCTTAATGTAGATGCGATTACTACTTCTGATGTTGTTTTAAAACCTACTGATTTTCCGGGGTTAATCCCTAAGTTGTCTGTAAAGGTTGGAGCTAAAGTGAAAGCTGGTACTCCAATTTTTTATAACAAAGAAAATGATAAGGTATTGTTTGCCTCTCCAATTAGTGGTGAAGTAACAGAAATAAACAGAGGAGAAAAAAGAAAAATATTAGAAATAAAAGTAAAAGCCGATGGGGCAAATACTTTTGAATCTTTTAAACAAGGCGACCCAAGCTCAATGTCTAGAGAAGAAGTTTTAGACAATATGTTGAAAAGTGGTGTTTGGCCTTTTATTAGACAACGTCCTTTCGATGTTATTGCTAATCCAATGATTACTCCAAAAGCTATACATGTTACAGCTTTTGATTCGTCTCCATTAGCACCAGATTTTGGTTTTATAGCTCATGGTGAAGGTGAAGCTTTACAAGCTGGATTAGATGCATTAGCAAAATTAACTAAAGGTACTGTTCATTTAAATATTACAGGAAATACAAATGCTGACGAAGTATTTTCTTCTGTAAAAAATGTTCAAATAAACAAAATTTCTGGTCCTCATCCAGCTGGTAATGTTGGAATTCAAATGCACCATATCGATCCTATTAATAAAGGAGAGGTTGTTTGGACATTGAATGCCCTGGAAGTATTAACTATCGGAAGATTATTTAAAGACGGTAAATTTGATGCTTCAAGAACAATAGTTGTTGCTGGATCAAAAATTTCGACACCTAAATATGTGAAGACTGTTTTAGGAGCAAATATTGCAGATATCTTAAAAGGAAATTTAGAAGAAGGTGCTCGTGTAATAAGCGGAAATCCTCTAACTGGTTCTCAAGTTAAAGAAAACGGACATTTAGGGTTTTATAATTATCAAGTAACTGCAATACCTGCAGGTGGTGAACCAAGATTTTTTGGTTGGTTCCCTTTCTTTGGATTTAATGGGTTTAGTTTATCTAGAACTTCATTCTCCTTCTTATCGCCTAATAAAGAAAGAGATTTAGATGCAAACATAAATGGTGAAGAAAGAGCTTTCGTAATGACTGGTCAATATGAACAGTACTTTCCAATGGATATTTTTCCAGTTCATTTAGTTAAGTCTATGATTTATCAAGATATTGATTTAATGGAAAATTTAGGTATTTACGAAGTATCTCCAGAAGATTTTGCTTTATGTGAGTATGCTTGTACTTCTAAAATAGAGACACAAAAAATAGTAAGAGAAGCATTAGATTTAGTGCGAAAAGAAACGAGCTAGAATAGTTAAACAATGTAACTATTAGACATTGATTTATTGACAAATTGATATATTAGATAAATGAAGGCATTAGAAGAATTTATGCAAAAAATGAAACCGAAGAGTGATGGGAAATTCCCTTTAGCTCACGCGGTTTGGGATGGCACTTATACCTTCCTATTTGTTCCTGGGCACACGAACAAGAATGGAGTTCATATTAGAGATAGTGTGGATTTAAAAAGAACAATGATTATTGTTCTACTGTCTTTAATTCCTTGTTTATTATTTGGGATTTTTAATGTTGGTCATCAGCACTTTCTAGCTTTAAATCCTATAGATGGAATTCCTTACAGTTTTTTAGACAAAATTATTTTTGGAACAATAAAGGTTCTTCCTTTAGTTATCATCTCTTATGGGGTAGGATTAGGGATTGAATTTGTATTTGCTGCAATTAATAAACATCCAATACAGGAAGGGTTTTTAGTTTCTGGAATGTTAATTCCTTTAATTGTACCTGTTGATATTCCTTGGGCTATGTTAGCTGTAGCAGTTGCTTTTGCAGTTGTTTTAGGTAAAGAAGTTTTTGGAGGTACAGGAATGAATGTTCTTAATATAGCTATGGTTACAAGAGCATTTTTGTTTTTTGCTTACCCAACAAAAATGTCTGGAGATAAGGTTTGGACCAATGCATCATTAGAGGAAGGTCAAACATTAGTTGATGGTTATTCTGGAGCAACAGCCTTAGGTAATGCTGTAGAGGGTGGTGTAGATGCTATTCCTTCAATTATGGAATCAATTATCGGAACCATTCCAGGTTCTGTAGGTGAAACGTCTATAATAGCTATTGGTTTAGGAGCGCTTTTATTATTGCTAACAGGTATAGGAAGTTGGAGGATTATGCTTTCAACATTTGTGGGAGGCTTTATAATGGCTGCAGTATTCAACCTAGTAGCTGGAGACAATTTATTCATGCAATTAACTCCTTTAAACCAATTGGTAATTGGAGGTTTTGCTTTTGGAGCCGTTTTCATGGCCACAGATCCTGTAACAGGAACACAAACAAATTCTGGTCAATGGTCTTATGGTATTTTAATCGGAATTTTAGCAATTCTTATTAGAGTTGCTAATCCAGCATATCCTGAAGGAATGATGTTAGCAGTACTTATAGGAAATGTATGTGCTCCATTAATAGATCACGTTGTGATACAATCAAATATAAAGAAAAGATTAAATCGACTTAAAACTGCATAATTATGGCTATTAATAGAGATAGTAACGTATATACAATTGTTTTTGCTACCATTATGGTAGTAATAGTGGGAGGTTTGTTAGCCTTTATAGCATCAAGCTTAAAACCGCTACAAAAAGCAAATACAACTAATGAGAAAATGCAAAATATTTTGCAAGCCATTGGTTTAGAAGAAATGCGAGAGCTTGAAAGAGATGAAGCAGGTGTGAAATTTAACGATTACGTTAAAAGAAGAATAACAATCAATTACAAAGGTGAAATCTTAAGTGATAAAACTGCAGCTGATGCTATTGACCCACTAGATAAATTAGATGCTTTTAATATTGATATAAGAAAAGAGTATTCACGATTTGTTAAACCAATCATGAGTCAAAACAAAGGGAATGATGAAGCTATTGCCTCAGCATTGAGTGCTTCTGCAGATATTCATTTTCCAATTTTTGTTTGTGAAGATAAAGGTGAAACGTTTTATGTGCTTTCTGCAAGTGGAAAAGGGTTATGGGATGATATCTGGGGTTATATTGGACTGAGTTCAGATTTTACAACAATTAACGGAACTGTATTTGATCACAAAGGCGAAACAGCAGGATTAGGTTCAAAAATTAATGAAGCATATTGGGAAGATCAATTTATTGGTAAAATAATTGCTGAAAATGGGAAGTTTATTCCTATAGAAGTTAAAAAGCCAGGAAACGATTTAAATAAGCACCAAGTAGATGGAATCAGTGGAGCAACATTTACTGGGGTTGGTGTTGATGAGATGTTAAGTAGAAGTATGGAAGTTTATTATGACTTCTTTAAAAATAATTCAGAATTTAAATCAGCTATTTAAAGCTAAAGTTATGAGTGAAGTAAAAAAATCAGAACCTTTATTCTCTAAGAAGAATAAAGCATTAATTACAAATCCATTAAATACAATTAATCCTGTTACTATTCAGGTATTGGGTATTTGTTCTGCATTGGCAGTTACGGTACAAATGGATAATGCAATTATTATGTCAATTGCTGTAACAGCAGTAATGATTATTGGAAATGTAACCGTTTCTTTAATGAGAAACATTATTCCGAGTAAAATTAGAATTATCGTGCAATTGGTAATTATTGCAGCTTTGGTCATTATTGTTGATCAAGTACTAAAAGCATATGTTTATGATGTTGCTAAAAAGCTATCTATATTTGTTGGGTTGATTATTACCAACTGTATTATTATGGGTCGTTTAGAAGCATTTGCTCTAGGTAACAAGTCTTGGGCATCTGCATTAGATGGTTTAGGAAATGGAATCGGCTACGGATTAGTATTAGTAGTAGTTGCTTTTTTTAAAGAAGTTTTTGGATCAGGAACATTAACAATTCCTGGATTAGGGAAGTTAACATTAATACCAGAATCATTTTACGAAATGGGTTATATGGATAATGGGTTAATGTTATTACCTCCATCATCGTTGTTTATTGTAGCAATTTACATTTGGGTTCAAAAAGCAAGAAGTCCCGAATTAATAGAAAATTAATAGCGAAGTAATTTATTATTAGAATAAATTTTTAAGAACAGAATAAATTTAAAAAATGGAATACTTAAATATTTTTATTAAAAGTGCTTTTATTGACAATATGGTTTTCACTTTCTTTTTTGGAATGTGCTCATATTTGGCAGTGTCAAAAACAGTAAAGACAGCAGTAGGATTAGGATCTGCAGTAATATTTGTTTTGGTTGTAACAACTCCTATTAACTATTTATTAGAAACTCTTGTTTTACAAGAAGGAGCTTTAGCTTGGTTAGGAGACGAATATGCAACAATGGACTTAAGCTTCTTGAGCTTTATTATGTTTATTGCAGTAATTGCTTCTATTGTTCAATTAGTTGAAATGTTAGTTGAGAAATTCTCTCCAGCACTTTACGGTGCATTAGGTATATTCTTACCATTAATTGCTGTAAACTGTGCAATTTTAGGAGCTGCTTTATTTATGCAGCAAAAACAATTTGCTAACATTGGTCAAGCTACTGTTTACGGATTAGGTTCTGGATTTGGTTGGTTTATTGCAATTGTATTAATTGCAGCTATTAGAGAAAAAATTAAATACTCTCATATTCCAGGTCCTTTAAGAGGAGTAGGTATGGCGTTTTTATTAACAGGTCTTATGGGGTTAGCTTTCTTAGGATTTTTAGGATTTGAACTTTAATAAATATTAAGATAGATATTATGGATATTCAATTAATAATTATAGCAATAATCGTATTCTTTGCGGTTGTAATAATGCTAACAAGTGTATTGTTATTTGCTAAGACTAAGTTAATGCCTTCAGGTAAAATTACAATTACCATTAATGGAGATAGAAAATTAGAAGTTAATGGAGGTGATACACTTTTAAACACTTTAAGTAGTCAGGGTATATTTTTACCATCTGCTTGTGGTGGCGGTGGAACATGTTCTCAATGTATATGTCAAGTTCACGAAGGTGGAGGATCAATACTTCCAACTGAAGAGCCTTCTTTTTCAAGAAAAGAGATTGCAACTAATCACAGATTAGGTTGTCAGGTGAAGGTAAAGGAAAACATGGAAGTTGAAGTAGAAGAAGAAATCTTAGGGATTAAAGAATTTAAAGCCAAGGTTGTTTCTAATTATAATGTAGCAACTTACATAAAAGAGTTTATTGTTGAAGTACCAGAAGATATGAACTACAAAGCTGGAGGATACATTCAGATTAATGTTCCTGCTTGTACTATTAAGTTTTCTGATATGGATGTTAAAGCACATCCTTTAGATCATCCAGGAGAGCCAGATAAGTTTGAAAAGGATTGGGCTGAAGGTGGATTTGCTATTAGAAACTTAGTAATGAAAAATGATGAAGAAGTTATTAGAGCTTACTCTATGGCTTCTTATCCAGCAGAAGGAAGAAAGATTATGTTGAATGTAAGAGTTGCAGCACCACCTTGGGATAGAGCTAAAAATGCTTGGATGGATGTGAATCCTGGAGTTGTTTCTTCTTATATCTTTAATCAAAAAGAGGGTGACGAAGTAACTATTTCTGGGCCTTACGGTGAATTCTTTATTAATGAGTCTGACTCTGAAATGTTATATGTTGGTGGTGGAGCAGGAATGGCTCCTATGCGTTCTCACTTATACGAGTTGTTTAAGACACTTAAAACAGGAAGAACAGTTACGTTTTGGTATGGAGGAAGATCTAAAGCAGAATTGTTTTATATCCACTATTTTAGAGATTTAGAAAAAGAATTTCCAAATTTTAAATTTTACTTAGTATTGTCAGATGCAGTAGAAGCAGATAACTGGGTAAACAAAAAAGATGTTAATGATCCAAATGGAGATGGATTCAGTGGATTCGTTCACCAAGTGGTAATAGATGAGTACTTATCTAAACACGAAAATCCAGAAGATATTGAATTGTATTTCTGTGGTCCACCAATGATGAATGTTTGTGTTCAGCAAATGGGAGAAGACTTTGGTATGCCAGATGAAAACATCAGATTTGATGATTTTGGTGGATAATAAAAATAAGATAAAAGTAAAAAAAACCGAAAAAGAAAAGCAAACGTTGGGTAACACAACCTAAATTCCATATTTGCGCTTCGCCAGCAAAAACGTAATTTAGCCACACGTTGGCTTTAGTTTTTTAACTTCTAGCGAATTTTATCAATGGCTCTATGTTTCCATTGTCAGCCTCTCTTAATACTTTTATATATTCTTTTCTTGTTTCGTTTGCTTTAACCATATTCGACTTCCTCCAGCTGAAAATTTCATTTTTAAAGATGGATTCAATAACTATATCGGCTATCATTCTTGAATGTCTACCATTTCCATTAGGAAAACAATGAATTGCTACAATTCTGTGTTTGAATCTAATAGCAATTTCTTCAGGTGAAAAGGTTTTGTTTTCTACCCAATATTTCACATCATCAATAAGGCTTTTTAATTCTATACTGATTTGAGTCCAATTTATTCCAATGTTTTTATTCGTTTTTCTAAATTCACCTGCCCATTTCCAAACGTCACTATACATTTTTTTGTGTAAAGCTTTTATAAATTTTTCTGTCAATATTTTTTCTGCTTTTAAATTGGTGTGAATAGTCCATTCAATTGCCTTTTCAATATTTAATTGTTCAAATTCATCTAATTCTCCTTGTGCAGTTATCGACTTTATCTTTAGACCCTCTTTTTCGTCTTCATCTAAAGGTGTTTGTCCATCTTTATATTGAAATTCTAATCCCATAATGATTTTTTCATTTCTCTTTTTATCTCATTAGACAGGTCTTTTATTGATTCTTTAATCTTCAATTCTCCAATCCCTTGGTTTTCTAACTTCATATTTTGATTAGTTCTTAATACAATTTTTTCAGCCAATCTTTCAGCCTTAATGTCAATTAATTTATCTATTGTTCCATCTTTAGGTACAAACCCATAAACTAATTTTAAATCCAATGCTAGACCAATTTCTTTTAAGGAATTAATAGATATAGATCCTTTTGCTTCACTCTCCTCAATGCTTTTCACACCTTGTCTAGTTATTTTAAGTTTAGTTCCTAATTGAGCCATTGTCATATTAAGAGCAGTTCGAATTGTATTTATCCACCCATTATTTGGAACTATTACCATTTCTGTTTTTTGGAAAGGTTTTAGTTTTTTGTCCAGTTGTTCAATTAAAAGTTTTCTTTTATTTCTCATTAGTTGTAATGATTTAAGTTTACAAGTAAATTAAAATGTAAACCAATAACGATACAAATGTAGTTAAAAAGTATTTATTTAAGTTTACAAAAAATAAAATAAGTAAATATAACAGTTTACTTTATATATTTTTTTAATTAAAGCCAACAACCGTGTACGCACCTCAAGTATAAAAAAAATGAAACAAATAAATGATTTAGGGATAATCTATTTAAGTGATTTGAAAAACAGAAACCTTCTCAAAAAAGCAAAGAGAGAACTTTTAAAAAGGTAGGATGAAATATTGTTTTATGATTATACCATAACAGAAAATCAATTAAATGATAATGAGAAACTTCTGATAATGAATTTTAAAAAACCTATTTTTTGGAAAGGAATTAAATTTAATCACTTAACCATACAAAAATCGTACAAATATAAAAACACCTAACCGTCTGTTAAATAGGATGTTGTATTTTTAAAAAGTACTCGGAATGGGAGTCGAACCCACACGTTAATTAAAACACACGCCCCTCAAGCGTGCACGTCTACCAATTCCGCCACCCGAGTAATTAATAGCTAAAATACAATTTTCATTTCAAATAAGATTACACTAAAAAAGAACAAAATTTGAAGAAAAAAATAGCATTTCATAAATGAAATGCTATTTTTTGTGATCTGGCTGGGGTTCGAACCCAGGACCCTCTCCTTAAAAGGGAGATGCTCTACCAGCTGAGCTACCAGATCTTCCGTTTAAGGATTGCAAATATACTTGTATTTTTCAAATACCAAAAACTTTTTTAATAAAAAAAATCATCAGTTAAATAACTGATGATTTCTTGTGATCTGGCTGGGGTTCGAACCCAGGACCCTCTCCTTAAAAGGGAGATGCTCTACCAGCTGAGCTACCAGATCTTCCGTTTAAGGATTGCAAATATAGTAGTGTTTTTCAAATACTAAAAACTTTTTTTAGGTTTTTTTTTATTCGAATGATTCATTTTCTTTAATCGATTAAAGGACAACAAGTAAAGGGCTTTTTACGGTCAAATAAAAATCGATATGTTGCGTATTTTCGATACACGGTAGCCCCTAAATTGTCACAAACCTTTAACATTTTAGGGTTAAAATCACCAATCCAAGTTAAAACGGTCCTATCAAACTGCGTTTTTTGCGCAATATTTAACTGACTCCACTTAATCATTGCTCCTTCAACTCCTTTTCCTTGAAACTTTTTATCTACTCCAAATACAATTCCAACCATTGTTTTTGGAGTTTTTTTCCATTTATGGTAAAGAAATTTTATTTTCCCAAGCCAATTTAAATTCCCATTAACATATTTAAAAATTTCATTTAATTCAGGAATATTAATGTAAAAGGCAATTGGGTCCTTTTTATAATACACAAACACCATTATTTCTGGATCATAAACAGGTTTAAGGGAGTGCATAATTTTATGAGCTGTTTTCTCCGGTATTTCTTTAAAATCATCATGATCGCCCCATGCGCCATTGTATACTTTTCTAAAATTATCAGCAATCTCATTTAGGCTTAATCCTTTTGCATTTTCAATCGTATAATTTGGATCCTCAATAATTCGATCGTATTTTCTTAAAAACACGTCTCTTACAGGAGTATCTAAATCTCTTTTATACATCAATTGGTTATAATAGACTTCAAATCCATACGATTTAAATAAATCGTTATAATAAGGAGGGTTATAATTCATCGAGTAACTATTAGGATCTGTGAAATTTTCAGTTAAAATTCCCCAGAACATATTTTTCTCTCCAAAATTAATTGAACCATCCATAAACTCAGCGCCATTTTGTACCAACCAGTCTTTAGCGGTATTAAATAACTTGTTTGCTGCTTCTTGATCGTCAATGCATTCAAAAAAACCGAGTCCCCCGTTGTTTGGTTTCTCATAATTAATAAAGGCTGCAACTCTTCCTATTATTACATTTTTATCCTTTAAAATCCATCTAATTACTTTGCCATTCGCATGGGCTTTATTTTGTGAAGGGTCAAAAACCTTTTCAATATCTTGTTTTAAATGAGGGATCCAGTTTTTATCTGTTTTATAGATAGCATAAGGAAGATCTAAAAAATCTTTTATTGTTTTCTTGTCAGTTACTTCTATAATATCCATTTACCTATCTTTGTTTGCTAAGTTGACCATTATATTAAGAAAGGTAAGATTAAATGAAAGATAAAGTAGTTATAGTTACAGGAGCATCATCAGGAATAGGAGAGGCTTGTGCCATTGCGTTTGCAAATAAAGGAGCTAAAGTTGTTCTTGCTGCACGTAATATGGAGAAGTTAAAAGAAGTAGAAGAGAAAATTAGAAAAATTGGAGCTGAAGTTCTTTCTGTTAAATGTGATGTATCCATTAAAGAAGAGTGTAAGAATCTCACGGAGCAAACAGTTGCTAAGTTTTGTGGTATTGATATTTTGATCAATAATGCTGGAATTTCTATGCGAGCTGTTTTTAACGATATGGAGTTAGATGTGATGGAGAAAATAATGGCAATCAACTTTTTTGGAGCTGTTTATTGTACTAAATATGCATTGCCTCACATCTTAAAAAATAAAGGTTCAGTGGTAGGTGTTTCTTCAATTGCTGGTTATGTAGGATTACCTGCTCGTACAGGATATTCAGCATCTAAATTTGCGATGCAAGGGTTTTTGGAAGCATTGCGTACCGAAAACTTAAGAAATAACTTACATGTTATGATTGCTTGTCCTGGTTTTACAGCATCCAACATTAGAAATACAGCGTTGTCTTCAGATGGTTCTGTTCAAGGTGAATCGCCAAGAGATGAGCAAAAAATGATGACCTCAGCAGAGGTTGCTCAATATATTGTTAAAGGAATAGAGAAAAGAAAAAGAACACTCGTTTTAACTGGACAAGGTAAATTAGTGGTGTTTTTAAGTAAGTGGTTTCCTAGTTTTGTAGAAAAACAAGTGTTTAAACATATGGCCAAAGAAGCTAATAGTCCAATAAAATAGAGTTCCACTCTTAGAAGCCTGTCCTGAATTTATTTCGGGAGGATTAGGGTGTATTTTTAGAAAATAATGAACGGTCAAAATAAAATAATTTTAATTGGTTTTATGGGAAGTGGTAAAACCACTTTAGCTAAAAAACTGGCGAAGAAACTCAATCGTTCGTTTTATGATTTAGATCAAGAAATTGAAGCGAAAGAGCATCTTATTATCCCTCAAATATTTGAGGAGAAAGGGGAGGAGTATTTTAGAACGATAGAATCGGAAGCCCTTAAAATTATTTTAGCGAAAGAAGAACCTTTTATATTGTCGGTAGGAGGTGGTACTCCTTGTTTTTATGATAATATGGAATTAATTAATACATCCGGAGTTTCCATATATTTAAAATACAATGCTGGAATTTTAGCTTCTCGTTTAATTAATGCGAAAGTAAAAAGGCCTTTAATTAAGGGACTAAACGAGATTGAATTAAAAGAATTTATCACCAATAAATTATCCGAAAGAGAGACGTTTTATAAGGAATGTAACTTTACTTTAGTAGGTAATAATTTAAAAGTAGAGGATTTACTCTTATTACTTCAATAAAGCATAAAGCTCATCCAGGTCTTCTTTTTTCTCAACATACCCTAAGTTATCGTAGGTATATATCAAGTGTTGTACGAGTCTCTTTATTATCGTTAAATTAGTGCAAGGAGCGTAGTGTTCCTCTTTTGGTTCTTCTTTTAACTGCTCTAAAAATTTGTCAATATCATAGGTTCCAAAGACAGCACCTTTATTAAAAACATTTAAATAGAATAAAACATCTTTAGGCGTTTCGGCATACGATAATATAAAATGTGCAGGAATATCAACACCATACATTGGTACGTTTAGGTTGTCGCAAATTGTGAGGTATATAATTCCTAAAGTAATTGGGTTTCCTTTTTTACGCTCAATAACGTTGTTTATGTATGAGTTTTTTGGAGAGTTAATGTTCTTCGTATTGCCATAAAAGCCATAAGAATCAAAAACAACTCGATTAATTACTTTAACTTTTTCTAAAGCTGTTAAGCTCTCATTAAGTTCTAACCAAACATCTTGGGTAATTTTTTTTATGAAATCTTTAATTTCTTCAACTTCAATGTCAGGATATTGGTATTTAGAAACAATTATAGCACCGTCAATTAAATCTCTATCTGAATTTTTCCATTTCGCTAGCTCTTTTTTAACAGTATCGAACTGTAAAAAATGAATAATATTTTCTATTCTATTTTGAAGTAAATGATCAAAAGAACTTTCCCAAGCAGATTCTAAATGCGGAATAATATCATCTCCAAATGAAATTAATTTATGGCTAATTTCACCAAATATTTTTTCATCTGGATCATCTAAAAGACTAATTATGGCACGTAATTCGTTGTTCGACATACGTCAAATATACGTCAGAATTAGAGCAAGGGTTATTTCTTAATAATGACTTATTAACTCTAATCTGTTAACTCGCTTAAGGTTTTCTCTATTAGTTGAATGACAGGTTTCTTGTAATCTTTACTAAATTCACCAGTAAATCGGTTGGCAATAATGGCGCAAATAGTACAGGCATTGTGTCCTAATGCTCTTGATAATCCGTATAGACCAGACGTTTCCATCTCAAAATTGGTAATCTTATACTTATCCATTTTAAAATCTCTTAGCTTTTCATTTAACTGCTTTTCTTTTAATGGAATTCTAAGTACTCTTCCTTGAGGACCGTAAAATCCGCCAGCAGTAGCTGTAATCCCTGGAGTGCAGCCATTTTTTAGCGTGTTAAATAACTCAGTTGAAGCTTCTACAAAATAGGGCTGAGCAAATTCTTTTAAATAACCAGTTTGAGCATAAAATGCCTCTAACAATTCTAGTTCTTTATCGCTATGTTTAAAATCATAATAATTCATTAAACCATCTAAACCTATAGCGTATTCTGAAATAACAAAAGTATCAATGTCAATATTTTTTTGTAGTGCTCCTGATGTTCCTAATCTTATAATATTTAGAGCTGTATGTTCCGTTTTTAAGGTTCTGTTTTCTAAATCAATATTAACTAATGCATCTAATTCATTAATCACAATGTCAAGATTGTCGGTTCCCATTCCTGTAGACATAACAGTTAGCTTTTTTCCATTTAAGGTACCTGTATGTGTTAAAATTTCACGGTTTGAAACTTTGTACTCAACTGTATCAAAATAATTGGAGATAACTTCCACTCTTCCAGGATCACCAACTACTATTATGTCTTTTGCAATTTGATGGGGATGTAATTTTAAATGATAAATACTATTGTCAGGATTCAATATTAATTCAGATGCAGCAATCTTAGTCATATTAATAAAGTTGTTTTGGATTTGTAAGAAGAAGATTTATCTTCCAAAAAATGAGGTTCCCATGCCTATGCTTCTATTCGAGAAAGGGCTTACATGTTGGTTGTATGGATTTCTGTCGTTAATTCTAATTTCACCTTCAATACTCATAGTTTCATTTACTTTGTATTTGAAATTAGCAGAATATCCTAAATTTTCTAAACCATCTCTTTTCGTAACTCTTGTTCCATCAAAAGAATTGTAAGATGTAAAGTCATAGAAAACTGATCCTCCAATTGATAATTTTTCAGATATTTTATACTGCCCACCAATAAAAGCGTAATACTGAGAAATGTTTCCAGAAAAAAGCTGATATCTATTTTCGGATATTGTAGGAACATTACTTACAGAACTGTTGATGTACGTTAATCCTGTATTAATTGAAAACCGTGGAGAAACATCATAGCTTATCATTGGTTTGTAATACGTACTAAAGTAATTGCCATAAGTGTTGGAGTTTCCAAAACTAGCGCCAAGCTCAAATCCGTAATGGAGTTTGTCTTTTGTCGTTAAAGAATCAAAAGAAGTAACATAATCCTCATTAACATATTCAACCTCTTCAGTTTCTCCCGACTGAGAAAAACTGCTTTGAGAAATTGCGATAGCAATAAGAAAGTATGTAAGTTTTTTTAACATTATTAAAGTAAAGATACGAATTCCAATTTACTTGATATTGAGAAAATGGCTTTTAACTTTATTTAACAATTCAACGTTGTTTTTTAAAAACTTGGCACACATATTGATTATCCTATTTCGAATTAAAACAAATATTATGTTAGAACTTAGAAAAAGATATATAGCGTTAAAAGAAAAAGGAAAACAGTTAATGATGCGAGGAGAAATGAAATTGTATTTAGAACTTTTAACCGAAATGGAACAGATGAATTTAATTCTAGTTAAAATAAAATAGTTTAGGAAAGTTAGTTAGGTTAGAAAAACCCCTTAGAGCAAATGCTTTAAGGGGTTTTTAATAAGTGCAAATCTATAAGCCAGATTCTGTCGAGTTCTATCATTTATCTAAGAACAAGGTTACCCTCATCCATTAACAATCTACCCTCCAAGATTGGGCGAGAAACCCTCAGTTCTTGGTTTATTTGATTTTTCAGCTCCGAAGGTTTACCTAGCATGCAAAATTACTTTTGTAACTGGTGAGCTCTTACCTCACCTTTTCACCTTTTCTCCCGAAAAAAATCGGGAGTAGTCTATTTTCTGTTGCACTAGCTGTTATTCTTCAATTCCTTAAAAAACACCCTAGCTTTCGCTAGGTCGGATTCTCTATGCTGCCCGGACTTTCCTCTTCATGTAAACATGAAGCGATAGAACAATTTGCGGTGCAAAATTATGAATTATACTTAAACCGAATAGGTTTTCTGGTTTTAGTTAGAATTATTTTTAGTTTTTAACAAGGCAGAAAAATGCAAGAACGAAGAGAAAGCCTGGAAGGTTATTTGATTTGAGTATCTAACTGGTGAGGATTCAATTTTTTATCAGAACATGCGTTGCTCCATTTCCGTATTCATTAAAGTCAGCTGTGGTAACTGTTAAATTCTCAAATTTTGAAAGGTAATTCTGTAATTCTGTTTTTAAAACACCAGTACCAACTCCATGAATGAAAACTATTTTTCGGATGTTCTTTTTATCTGCTGCACTCAAGCAATTTTTAACGTGTTGTATTTGGGTGTGCAATCGTTGCCAATCGTCTAGCAATTCAGGATGCTCTACTAGTTTGTTTAGGTGTAAATCAACTTCTAAAGTTCTGTTATATTGAAATTTACTTTTTGTGGTATACTTTATAAGGAAATCTTCTTTAATATATTTATCTGAAGCTATTTTTGATGATACAGCCGTTTCATCTATCGTATATTGATGTTTGTTATCTTCTCCTATAATAACGACTTCGTTGGTAGAAAATTCATAATCGAACCCATCTGTACTCGTAATAATTATTCGGTTATTTTGTAGGATGGTTTTTATTTCACCTTCAAAATTCTCATTAATTACTTTAATTCTATTTCCTATTGAGGCTTTCATCTTTTAGAATTCCAATTGTTTTAGAATTTTATCAGAAGCACCTCTTCCTTGAGATATGTATTCTTTATTTATCTGTTGAGTGTCGCTCAAATTATTATCGGTAAGTAGGAGGTTGGTAATTCCAATTAAGTCATCAATATCTTTTATTTCATAAGCTCCATTCACATTAATTAATTCTTCAGCTTCATGAAATTTTTGATGTTTTGGACCAAAAAGAACTACGTTTCCAAAACTAGCGGGTTCCAACATGTTGTGCAATGCTCCAGAATAGCCTCCACCAACAAATGCAATATCTGTAAATTGATAGGTGTTTGCCAAAATTCCAATGTTATCTATCAATAAAACTGAATAGTTAGAAATATTTTTTTCTGTAGCATCAGAATATTTAATGTAACGGGTGTTAGTTAGAAGTTTCTCAATTGATTTTATTCTACTCTTTTTAATATCGTGTGGAGCAATAATAAATTTAAGATCCCTTTTTGTGGATTCAATAAAATCTAAAAGAATAGCTTCTTCATTACTCCAAGAACTCCCTAAGATAATCGTTTTTTTATCGCCTATAAATTCTTTAATTAATGGTGGACTTTTAGGGTTTAGAGAGTTCTCATAGACCCTATCTAATCGAGTATCTCCAGAAATTGTTACGTTAGTATACCCTTGTTTGTTTAGTAGGTTTTTAGAATTTTCATTCTGAACAAAAAAGTGCGTAAAAAAGGAAAGCATCTTTTTGTGTGTATTTCCATACCATTTAAAAAACAATTGATTTTTTCTAAAAACTCCAGAAATAAGATAGGTGGGTATTTTGTTTTCACTTAATTGAAAAAGGTAGTTGTACCAAAATTCGTATTTAACAAAAAACACTTTTTTAGGATTTACCAATTCAATAAAACGTTTTGCATTTGAAGGAGTATCTAAAGGAAGATAAAAAACGTAATCAGCAGCGTGGTATTTTTTTGCAAATTTATAACCAGAAGGAGAGAAGATGGTTATTAGAAATTTTATTGTTGGATCTTGTTTTCCTAATTTTTCAATTACGGGTTTAGCCTGTTCAAATTCACCTAAACTAGCGCAGTGAAACCAATAAATGTTATCAGTGGAATTTACCTCTTGTAATTTATCAAAAATATTTTTCCGGCCATCTAGCCATAGCTTAGCTTTAGGATTAAATAATGCTGCAATTTTAATTGCTAAACAGTAAAAGAAGATCGATATTTGATAAAAGAGTATCAAAATAAGTAAGCAATAGATTAATTATAATAGAAGTTATCTGCTTGCCTTTTATTTAATCGGATAATCCAACCTATTCTAAGCCCATACAGTATATCTATATTGGTTTCAGTGTCTGGTTGCTGAGTATCGTAATTATATTTTCTTAAACTTTTAGTTTTTCCGTAAGTATAGTCAAATCCACCATAAAAGTTTAACAATCTATTTTTACTTAAAAATAAATAACCAACAAATCCATTAACAGCAAACCCAGTAGAATAACGATCATATCCTTTTTTGTGTTCATCAGTTAAGGCAATAATATCATCTTTAAATTTAATACTTATTTTATGTTGTAAAAAACCAACTCCTCCGTATGCAATTATACCTGAGTTTTTATTGGGTGCTAAAACATTAAAAAATCGACCTCCTAACACAAAAGCTGACGAGCCTCGTTGACCTAGAAAAATTGTTGTTTCTCTACCTTCATCATCTATCACTATGTCATCATTTGTTTTAATTTCATCTAAAAGGCTTTCGTTTTTTACTTCGCCACCCCATAAGAAGTTTCCTTTTACACCATAGATCCATTTGGTTTTTGTTTTCACTAAAAAACTAACCCCAATATTATTGTTGTCGCCAAACCTGTCAGCTAAATCTGAAGCAGACCATTGTCTAGCATATGAAATATTAATCATTGGGATAGTATAAGAAGAATCTTGAAGTTCTTTCTTCTTGATTACAAATTGACCTTTAGCCAATTCGCTATATAAAATAAAAAATAAAATTAGAAGTGAAAAATGTCTCATTATGATAATTTAGAATACAAATTAACGAATAAAAAGAACTAAAAGTGTGGTTGAAACGTTAATGAAGTAAAATTTAATATAACAAGAGAGATTTATTAATTTAGCTCACTAATTACAAACCTATAAAAAAACAAGAATGCCAACAAATAACATTCAAATGGTTGATCTTAAAGGTCAATATATTAAAATCAAAGAACAAGTAGATGCAGCTATTTTAAATGTTATAGATTCTGCAGCTTTTATTAAGGGACCAGAAGTGAAAGCTTTTCAAGAAGAATTACAAAATTACTTAGGGGTAAAGCATGTTATACCTTGCGGAAATGGTACTGATGCTTTACAAATAGCTTTAATGGCGTTGGGTTTAAAGCCTGGAGATGAAGTGATAACTGCAAATTTTACTTTTGCTGCAACAGTAGAAGTTATTAGCTTAATTAATCTAAAACCTGTTTTTGTTGATGTTGATGAAGATACTTTCAATATAAATATTGAGGAATTAAAGAATGCAATAACACCTAAAACAAAAGCAATAATTCCGGTACATTTATTTGGACAAGCCGCTAATATGGAAGCAGTAATGAAAATTGCAAATGATAATAATTTGTTTGTTATTGAGGATACGGCACAAGCTATTGGTTCTGATTATACTTTTTCTGATGGGAAAACTCAAAAGGCGGGAACGATTGGTAATGTAGGAACAACTTCATTTTTTCCTTCAAAAAATTTAGGTTGTTATGGTGATGGAGGTGCTTTGTTTACAAATGATGATGAGCTTGCCAAAAGTTTAGGTGCAATTGTAAATCATGGAATGTATAAACAATACTACCATGATGAAATTGGAGTAAACTCACGATTAGATTCAATTCAGGCTGCAGTATTAAGGGTTAAATTACCTCATTTAGATGCGTATTGTTCAGCTAGAAGAAAGGTTGCAGAATATTATAATAATGCTCTTTCGGAAATTAAGCAACTAGTTGTTCCTTTAACTTCAGAAAAATCTACTCACGTATTTCATCAATATACGTTAAAAACGAAAAATACAAATAGAGAAGATTTGATTGAATTCTTGAAAGAGAAAGGGATACCAGCAATGGTCTATTATCCAGTGCCATTACATCAGCAAAAAGCTTATGTAAGACCTGAGTTTAAAGATGAAGATTATCCAATAACTATTGAATTGTGTAAAAGTGTTATATCTTTACCTATCCATACAGAAATGGATGAATCTCAATTAAAATATATAACAGAATCTATTAAAGAATTTTTTAACAAATGAAGATAGCAGTAATAGGAACAGGATATGTGGGTTTAGTTACAGGGACTTGTTTTGCCGAAACAGGAAACGATGTAATTTGTGTAGATATAGATAAAATCAAAGTAGATAAAATGAGAAATGGTGAGGTACCCATTTATGAACCTCATTTAGATGTTTTATTTGAAAGAAATATTAAAGAAGGACGCTTATCATTTACTACTAAAATTGAGTCTGCTGTTGAAGATGCAGAAATTATTTTCTTAGCATTACCAACTCCTCCAGGAGAAGATGGCTCAGCAGATTTGTCATATATTTTAGGTGTAGCAGATATACTGGGTAAAATTATAAAAGATTATAAAGTGATTATAGATAAGAGTACAGTGCCAGTTGGAACAGCTGAAAAAGTTACAGCTGCTATCGCTAAAAATGCAACTGTTGAATTCGCTGTAGTTTCTAACCCAGAATTTTTAAGAGAAGGTTATGCTGTTGATGATTTTTTAAAACCAGATAGAGTAGTTATAGGAACATCAGATGATAGAGCAATAAAAACACTAACTCATTTATATAAACCTTACGTTCGTCAGGGTAATCCTATCTTGTTTATGGATGAAAAATCTGCAGAATTAACAAAGTACGCAGCAAATGCATTCTTAGCAACTAAGATAACTTTTATGAATGAGATTGCTAATTTTTGTGAGAAAGTTGGTGCTGATGTTGATAAAGTTAGAATTGGAATAGGATCTGATCAACGTATTGGAAATAGATTTTTGTTCCCCGGAATAGGTTATGGCGGAAGTTGTTTCCCTAAAGATGTGCAAGCATTGGCTAAGTCAGGACATGAATATGGATATCATTTTGGGATTTTAGAATCTGTGATGTCTATTAATGAAAAACAAAAAACGATTATTGTTCCTAAAATTAAAGCATACTTTAATAATGATTTAAAAGGGAAGAAAATTGCCGTTTGGGGATTAGCTTTTAAACCAGATACGGATGATATTAGAGAAGCACCCGCATTATATATCATTAATGAATTATTAGCCGCTGGAGCAGAAATTACTGCTTTTGATCCTGAGGCGATGAGTAATGTTAAGAAGTTGATGGGAGATAAAATAAATTTTGCATTAAGTAAAGATGACGCTGTACAGGGAGCAGATGCTCTAGTTATTGCAACAGAATGGCAAATATTTAGAACTCCAGACTTTAAGAAATTGGCTTCACAAATGAATCAGAAAGTCATTTTTGATGGAAGGAACTTGTATGATCTTGAAGATGTTAAAGAGTCAGGATTTTATTATAGTAGTATTGGACGTGAATTAGTTTCTAATTAGAATAGGGATATGAAAAGAGTATTGATAACAGGTGCAGCAGGTTTTTTAGGTTCGCATCTTTGCGATCGTTTTATTAAAGAAGGATATTATGTTATCGCGATGGATAACCTGATAACTGGAGATTTAAAGAATATTGAACACCTTTCAACTAATGAAAATTTTGAATTCATTAATCATGATGTTTCCGAACATATATCTTTGGATGGAAAGTTAGATTATGTGTTACATTTTGCATCTCCAGCAAGTCCGATAGATTATTTAAAAATTCCAATTCAAACATTAAAGGTTGGTTCTTTAGGAACTCATAATTTATTGGGATTATCAAAAGCTAAAGGAGCAAGAATGCTTATCGCCTCTACATCAGAAGTTTATGGTGATCCATTGGTTCATCCTCAAACTGAGGAGTATTACGGAAATGTAAATCCAATTGGCCCAAGAGGAGTATATGATGAAGCAAAACGTTTTCAGGAAGCTATTACTATGGCTTACCATACATACCATGGTGTAGAAACTAGAATTATAAGAATCTTTAATACTTATGGACCACGTATGCGATTAAATGATGGTAGAGTTTTACCAGCTTTTATAGGTCAAGCATTAAGAGGTGAAGATTTAACTGTCTTTGGTAAAGGAGATCAAACACGTTCTTTTTGTTATGTGGATGATTTAATTGAAGGGATTTATCGCATACTATTAAGTGATTATGAATTGCCTTTAAATATTGGTAATCCTGATGAAATTACAATACTAGATTTTTGTAAAGAAATTATTAAATTGACAGGTACTGATCAAAAGATTATTTACAAAGATTTACCTGTAAATGATCCTATGCAAAGACAACCAGACATAACAAAAGCTCAAGATTTGTTAGGTTGGGAACCAAAAATAAATAGAGCCGATGGTTTAAAAATCACTTATGCGTACTTTAAAAGTTTAACGAAAGAAGAGTTAACAAAGGTTGATCATAAGAATTTTGATGAATATGTTAAATGACAATTATTAGGAAAATCATCTTTATAAGCTGTGGATCATTAATTTTAATGAGTTCAAAGTGTACGCAAACAAAAGCGATTATTCAAAACGTTCCTGAGTTAGAAATTATTAATGTATATACCCAAAAACAAGTTCCAGGAGAGCAAAATCAAAAGGCTTACATAGAATTTGGTTTTGAAGTAAAGGGACTAACAAATAATTTGCTATTGGATAGTGTATTTTGTGAAGTTGGTCAATCAATTGAAATTAAAGTTGATGGAAAAAAAAGGATTAAACTCCAAATAAAAGACCCATCAATTGACACCCTAAAGTATGATAAAGCGATAATTTATTACACTCAAAAAGGTGCTAAGCATCAGTTTATGTTAAATAATATAATAAAGAAAGAAGAAATATTTCTTCCTTAAAATTTAGATTGAATGAATAAAATAATTCTATTATTAGCTATTGTTTTTGTGAGTTTTAATAGCTCTGCACAGAAGACATACAAACATATGATGAATGATAATTCTATCAATTTTTATGAGGTATGTAAAGAGGCTGAGAAGTATTTTGAAAAACATGAGAAAGGAAAAGGTTCTGGGTGGAAAGGCTATCAAAGATGGAGAAATGCAAATGAATACAAATATTATCCTGACGGTGTAAGAGCTAACGTAGACCCTTATTTTGTAGAAAA
>JASJIW010000026.1:0-36920 GCA_037624665.1 Flavobacteriales bacterium | reverse complement strand
TGTCACATATGCTCTAATTCCATGGATGAATCCAGTATTTGCATTAAAAGTTTGAGACACCCCTAAAGTCCCTCCCACAGCATCTATTATCGCTAAACCATCTTCAGAAGTCAATTTTGAATGAGGATAATAGATTGTATCTATACATGCTGCAGTTGGTGGTGGCGGAAGAATAACAGCACTAATAGTAAATACATTATCTGAAATATCAAAGAATGTCCCATTTGAACACATAATCATAACTACTGCGGTTGAAGTTGTTATATTAGGAACTGTAATGACACTAGTTCCTGTGTTCGGAATATTTGACGCTAAAACTGTAGGATATGTTAACCCTCCATCTGTAGATAATAAAATATCAACATTTGCACAACTAACAGCTCCTGTTGCCGTACCTGCCTCATTCCAAGTTACAGTCTCTGCTCCTGCTCCAGTCCAAATAATACCTGTAGCACTAGGGAAAGTTTCTACAAAAGGTCCTGAAGTTGCATCAACAGTAACAGTTACATCCTGAATATCAGAACAACTAACCTCCGGAAGTGGCCCAGCATTATCTCTTACAGTAACTCTAAAGTTCATTGTTCTGTTTACAGTTGATAGTACCTCCCATGTAAATGGTCCTCCTGCTATTAAATCTGTGAGATTTGGAAAATAACGCGTTGGATTAGTTGCTGGACTATTAGATCTAAAACTTGGTCCTCCTGCTGATGTTGCCACGGGAGGTTGTGTAGAGACTTGATTATCTATCTGTTCCCAGCAATATGACAATACATTTGCCGCATTGGGGTCGGTTACTATTGCCGTTAAAGCAAATGGTGTTCCTGAAGGAATTGTTATATTTCCGTTTGTTCCAGTAATTATTGGCCCTACATTTACTGTTGGTGTAATTACTGCACATGAACTTCCGAAACCACTTATAAATACTGACATTTCCTCAACACTAGTTCCGTGAAAATGATCATCACTATTACTTTGCACATTAGGAGAACAGATACCTGCATAACCCATTATACTAGAAGCACTTCCTGGTTCAACTGCTGTTGCCGCATTTCTGTTACAACTATTGTTCTGTGTATGATTCCCTCCAAACTGGTGTCCCATTTCATGGGCAACATAATCAATATCAAATGGGTCTCCAATTGGAGCACCGCTACCTGTTACTCCTCTAGCTTTATTTGGACCACAAGGAGATTGTAATTGAGCTAGCCCTCCACTGTTTGTGCCAAAAATATGTCCTATATCGTAATTTGCGGCACCAATTACTGCATCTGTGTTCGTTTGATTTTCATTAATCATGGCTCCTGTATTTCCATTTGAAAATGGATCAGTAGCCGAATTAATATATACTATTAAATTATTATTTGCTATAAGAACCATCGTAATTTGAGCATCTCTTTCAAAAACGCCATTTACTCTATTCATTGACGTTACTTGTGCAGCTTGAGCTAGCAAAAGTGTTCCCCCATGAAAAGCAGTATATTCTCCTGTTGCGGAAACTGCTAGACGATAAGTTCTTAAATCACAACTCCCAAGAACTTTATTACCTCCACTCTTTAACTTATTTAAAAGAAAGTCTGATTGACTATCAACTCCACAAACCATTTGCTTTGTGGTAACAAAATCCTTCTTGAAATAAATAACATAATTATTTAAATCTCCTTTAGCATAAGGGTCTACAAAATAAGTTCCTTTTCCAGCTGTAAAAATCATGGCATGAAAACCCTGTGGAGTCACATCAATTTTACCTTTTATACCTGGGTTATTAACTGCAACAACATCATACGATCTTATCTCTGGAAATTTCGCCTCTAAACCAGCTGCCATTGTTGTATTCTTGAATGCTAAAAATTTTGTTCCAACACCTAACGGAGTAGGAATTTCTATTTCCACACCTTGAGAAAAATCATTTTCAGTTCGTAAAACTGCGCTAGATAAAACAGTTTTCAATTGCTCAACATCTAAGTTTAAAGCAACATATTTAGTTGGAACAATTAATCTTTCGTTAGACTTGGATATAGAACTTTCATCAACAGTATCCCAATACTTGGATTGAAGCATCGCTTTTTGAATATCTGAAAGTGTATTAAACTGAGCAAATGCAGTTTGTACAAACAGCATTAATACCAAACTAATCTTTAACTTCTTCATACTATCGTTTAAATGTTTGTAAATAGTGCGCTAATAATAATTCATTATCTTTCCCAAATCCTCTTCAAAGCTATTAACGTCAAAAATAAAATTACTAAAATACTAAATCTCTTTTAATCATGATGATACTTTTCTCCTTTTAAAATAGAAAAAGACCGATACAATTGTTCTATAAAAAAGACTCTCACCATCTGATGAGAAAATGTCATTTGAGATAAGGCAATTTTTTGATTCGATTTAGCATAAACCTCCTCAGAAAAACCAAAAGGACCGCCAATAACAAAGACTAAATTTAAGCCAGCATTCATCCTTTTTTGAATAAATTGAGAATAAGCTCTTGAACTAAATTCTCGTCCATTTTCATCCAATAAAACAACAAAATCAGATTTAGTAATACATTTTAAAATCTCTTGTCCTTCCAAATCCTTTTGAATCGAAGTATTTTGCTTCTTCCCCATTTTTATATCTGGAATTTCTTTTATTTCAAAATCAATGTAATGCTCTAATCGAGCTACATATTTATCAATCCCTTCCTTCAAATAACGTTCATCCGTTTTCCCAATTGTAATCAACTTAATCTTCATAACGCTAATGTAAAAATTATTACCTTTGTTTCATTATCTACTAAATGATTATTTTACTCTTTAACTTGGCTTAATAATTGTAAAACCTAACAAAACCCTAACAAATGCAAAAAATATTTACTGGAATATTCCTAATAATAACACTAGTCCTTTCAGCAACACCAATTACTGAAAACCTTTCTAATGCCTTAAAAAATGGAGATGCAGAAGAGATTTCGAAACACTTTGGTGCTTCGGTTGATTTGAGTATACCAAACAACGAAGGTGTTTACAGTAAAGTACAAGCCAAATTAATCTTAAAAACATTTTTTCTTAAAAACAAACCTTCAGATTTTTCAGTGGTGCACAATGGAGATTCTAAAAACAACTCATATTATTCGATAGGGAATCTAACTACCTCTAAAGTTAACTTTAGGACATACATTCTTTATAAGGAAGTAAATAAAAAGATTACAATTTTAGAGTTGAAAATAGAAGCTGACGAATAATTAACACTCTGCACTACACCCTATTTATTTTGAAACAACTTATTTCTGCAAAAGAACAACACTCGTTTTATGGACTATACAAATGAATTAATTGATATTGCAATCAATGAAGATATTGGAGATGGTGACCACACCTCTCTCTCTTGCATACCTGCTGATGCCAAAGGAAAAGCACAGCTCTTAGTTAAAGAAAACTGCATTATTGCTGGCGTAGATTTAGCTAAAGTTATTTTCAATAAGATTGATAGTAAGTTAATTTTCACCTCTTTGATTAATGATGGAGAAGCTGTTTCTGTTGGGGATATTGTTTTTACAATAGAAGGCTCTAGTCAAACGATACTTCAGGCAGAACGATTAGTCTTAAACTTTATGCAACGCATGAGTGGGATAGCATCCAACACTAACCGATATATAAGTTTATTAGATGGATTGGACACAAAGGTCTTAGATACTAGAAAAACAACTCCAGGATTAAGAACTATTGAGAAATTAGCTGTAAAAATTGGTGGTGGAGAAAATCACAGAATAGGCTTATATGATATGATTATGATAAAAGACAATCATATTGATTATGCTGGAGGAATAGAGGCTGCTATTACCTCAACTAAAAAATACCTTTCTAAAAATAATAAAGATTTAAAGATTGAAGTAGAAGCTAGAAATCTAAATGAATTAAATGAAATATTGGCTGTTGGAGGAATCAACCGGATTATGCTCGACAACTTTTCATTTGAAGATATACGAACTGCTGTAAAATTGATTAACAATAAATACGAAACAGAAGCCTCTGGAGGCATTACGTTTAAAACGCTTCGAGAATATGCAGAATGTGGAGTAGATTACATTTCTGTTGGGGCATTAACTCATCAGATTAATAGTATTGATTTAAGCCTTAAAGCCATTTAATTTGAATACTATTTTACAAAAAATACTAGCTACCAAACTAGTTCAAACTCCTTTAAATGTATCAAAAAGAGTAGTGATACCTGGATTTGACGGATTGCCTATATATGATGTAATAGCTTTTTTTATTGAAGGTGTTCAAAAGAATTCGTTAACAACCAGAGCATCTTCACTGGCTTTCAGATTCTTTTTAGCAATATTTCCATCAATTATATTCTTATTTTCATTAGTCCCTTTCATTCCTATTGATGACTTTAAAATTCAATTATTTGAACTTATAAAAGGATCGCTACCGCATGATGCTTATGAAATGGTTAGCAGCACTATTGAAGATTTAATGTACAATAGAGACGGGAGCTTGCTTTCATTTGGATTCTTATTCGCATTTTACTTAGCTAGCAACGGAGTAAACTCAATGATTATAGCTTTTAACGAAACTTCTCATGCTGTAAAAAAAGCAAATTTTATCGAAACTAGACTTCGGTCACTTCTCATTCTTTTTATCATTATTTTTTTAATGATTATTGCTATTGGATTAATTGTTTTTAGCACACCTCTAATTCATTATCTTACTTCTCACAACTACATTAATGGCTATGCTATATATATATTAAAAGCTGTTAAAGCGCTAATTTTATTAGCTGTTTTCTTTACTGGAATTTCAGCCATCTATTATTTTGGGAATACTAAAAAATTAAAATTCAGATTTGTTTCTGCAGGATCAACTCTTGCTACACTCTTAAGTATTTTACTTTCAAGTGGATTTGCATTTTACATCAACAATTTCGGAACGTATAATAAGGTGTACGGCTCTATAGGAACATTAATGGTTATAATGCTATGGCTTTATTTCAACTCTTTAATCTTATTATTAGGATTTGAATTGAATGCCAGCATCAGCCATGCTAAAGATGAAAAGAAAAGAAGCTTAATAAACTCTATTTGGGACTAACACTCCCTGTTCCAATATTTGGACTCACCTCAACTGCTGGGCTTCCTAAATAATAGACACTGCCTATAGATCTCATCTCAACCGAAAGCTCATTCTTTACATTTACAAAAATATCTCCAAGACCGCTATGGTTTATATGTGCCGAATTAGAAACTAATCCATCTAAATAAAACCAGCCCTGCCCTAACGTGTAAACATAAAGTCTATTTACATTTCCTGTAAACGTAAAATCAGCAGGACCCGAGTGTTCTTTAATTGCTAACTCTTCAATATTTACATCTAAATTGATGCTTCCTGTCCCACTTCTACTCTCAATATTAAAAAGAGGGAAATTTAAAGTATTCGTACTTGAAATGTTTCCCTGTCCGGTATAGTCAATATTAATTAAGTTAGGAATAGATAAATACACCGTTATTGGGGTTGTATTATCTCTAAACATCCCACACTTATTATCGCTAGAAATTGACAAAACAGTACCTGAAACATCTGTATTAATATAAGGCAATAGATTTTCTCCTCCTTCAACAGTCATGCTTGGCTCACTACTTTGAGTAATTACAATATCTATATTGTCTTCAGTTATAATACTCGAAACATCTTTACTTACAACTCGTTGCTCTTGCGCGATATCTCCTGTTCCTTTAAAACATGAAGAATCTTTACCACAAGAGGTTACTACCATTAGTATAATAAAGGTAAAATAAATCTGATATTTTTGAAAAATATTCATCTAATTAAAATTATAGCCTATTCCAAATTCTGGAAAATCCGCAACAGCATAATGTGTTTTTAACCCAACAGTAAAAAACAGTTTTTCACTCGCATTAAACTTGGTAAAAAACCTGTTATATATAAGCCCATTCTTTTTATATCTAGAAAAAACATAAACACCCACCTCTACAGCTAGAGAAACTCTTCCAAAATCAAACGCATATATACCAGAAACACCTACCCTAAAATTATTAAAACTAGAAAGCGTACTACTCGAATCATTTTCAATTGCTTGCGTCAAGGACGTGTTATAAAACAAATCGGTTCCAAAACCAAAAGAACTTTTTTGAGCTCTCGCCTTCATAAAATCAAACGAATATGCTGAAACGAAATACTTTGGACCAGCAGCAGGTGGAATCTCTTTTACACCAAAAGTACCTCGGAGGCTTTTAACCCATTTTCGAGGCCTTTTATCAATTTTACTAGCAACAAACTTCTCTTTTTCACCAAAAGCATAAGAAAGCCCTGAGTTTAACGATAAAATATTTATGCCTAAATTAGGTCTTGCAGATGATGCGTTAGAAAAATGCACCATAGAAAGTCCTAAAGATAGCTTTACCGATTTATAAAATTTAACACTCCAACTTGAATTCGCATAAATTAGAGCATTAAAATTAGAGCCTATTGCTACATTTTTAAAATTTGTTTCTCTATCAAATGGTTTTTCGATATACCCCAAACCATAGCCCAACTTTATATTCCAACTTATTTTACGCTGGTGGTTTGATGGAAGTTCAATAAATGAAAAGACCCCATAACCATTTCCCAATTCTTTTTCATTCCCCAAATTCATAGCAATAACCGAAACGCCAAAACGAGGATAATTATGCAGCTGTTGCCAATCCTTTTTTCCAAAAGTATTTTTGTAAACAGACAATTCGAATGACTTTGTTGCTTCCCCTACAATTTCACTCACTATTTTTCTGTGTGGTAAAATTGCGCCCTGATGAAAGATGGCTGAAATGCCAAAAGATGCCTCTTCTGAATCCAATTGCTCTTCTACCTGTGCAAAACCTTTCATAAAAAGAAAAATTCCCAGAAACAACAAACAATATTTATACTGTACTTTTATCACAAAACAAATTTAGAATAATAAATAGAACTCTTTAGGTATGAATGAAAAACTAGTTGCATTTGAACGGCTATTAAACATCATGGATGAATTACGTGAAAAATGTCCTTGGGATCAAAAACAAACGATGCAAACTCTTAGGCACTTAACTATTGAAGAGTCTTACGAACTAACGGATGCTATTTTAGAGAATGATTTAGATGAAGTAAAAAAAGAGCTCGGAGATTTAATGCTACACATTGTATTTTATTCAAAAATTGCTTCAGAAACAAAAGAGTTCAATATTGCAGATGTTATGAATGGAATTTGTGAAAAACTAATTCATCGTCATCCCCATATATATGGAGATGTAGAGGTTGCTGATGAAGAAGAGGTTAAAAGAAATTGGGAAAAATTAAAGCTTAAAGAAGGGAAAGAATCCGTTTTAGAAGGTGTTCCAAAATCACTTCCAGCACTAGTAAAAGCAATTAGAATACAAGATAAAGCTAGAGGTATAGGTTTTGATTGGGACAACAAATCGCAAGTTTGGGATAAGGTAAAAGAAGAAATTGAAGAACTACAGGTTGAACTTGATGCAAAAAGCGACAAAATTGAGGATGAATTTGGAGATGTTCTTTTTTCACTTATCAATTACGCAAGGTTTATAAATGTAAATCCAGAAGACGCACTCGAAAAGACCAACAAAAAATTTATTAACCGTTTTCAATATATGGAAAGAGAAGTTAAAAAAAAGGGAAAAGAACTTTCTGAAATGACACTTCAAGAGATGGATGTTTATTGGAATGAAGCAAAAAAACAATGACTTAATCGTTTGCTTAGCACTATTTATCCCTCTTACAAATCTTAATACAATTGGATGTTAAATAGTACCTTTTAGTAGTATTTAACAGAAAAGGAACCGAACAAAATTTTGTTAGGTTTTTTTAATTAGAAATTTTATTAAGCTCTTCAGCAATTTGTCCTGCTAACAATTTACGACTATACCTGTCGTAATCTTTACTATTAATATGTAGTGTTTTAGTTTTATATAAATCGTAATAGCTTTTTAACGTAGCCTTTAGTGTTTCAACATCTTCGAAACCACTAATCTTCCCAGAGCTTGTTTCTTGAATAATTTTAGCAGCATCTCCAGTTGTTTTCCCGATACAAACAATTGGACGCTTAGCTCCAATATATTCATACAATTTACCCGGTACTACCCCATCAATATTAGGTGTATCATTTAATGGCAATAACAACAATTGAGAGCGCATTAACTCTTCAACAACTTTGTTGTGTGGCAAATTATTTACCCTGTTTAATTTATCGAGCAATCCACATTTTGTTAAATCTGCTATTGCAACTAGTGCAACTTGACCAATAAATTTAATTTCTAAGTCCTTATAAAAATCTTCATCTTCGCAAAGTTCAGCTAAAGCTTTCCAAAAAGCATGCGGGTTTCTATCATCGTTTAATGAGCCCGCATGTGTAATCGTAAACTTTTCATCTAACGCTAATTTTCCTGCATCAACAAAATCTGCAGGATCATAACCATTGGTAATTACCATTGGCATTTTACCCGAAATACGTAAAAAATCTTCTGCCCAACTCCAACTTACTGTAACAACCTTACTGGCTGTATTTAATACAGCTAACTCTAAACGTTTATGTTTTTTGTCTGCCCAGTTTGTTAGTTTTAACTTATGATAAAAATCAATATTCGTCCAAGGATCTCTAAAATCTGCCAACCAAGGAATGTTGTGTTTTTTTACCACATTTAGCGCAATCATATGTGTGGTATGGGGAGGTCCTGTAGAGACAATAGCATCTATTTTATGCTCCTTTAAATACTTATTTAAATGCTGTGTTGCTGGTTTAATCCAAAACTTACGCGCATCAGGTATAAAAAGGTTTCCTCTTACCCAAACAGATAAATTTTGCATAATGGATTTTCCATCAGAAGTAACAGTTCCAGGCACCAACTTTTCATTCTTCTTTTTTCCAATCAACTTTTTATAAACACTAAAAGGCTCCCAAATAGGAACTTTAATGGTTTCAATGTTTTCTGGGATCTCGTTTAACATTCCTTCATCAACTACAGATGCTTCGCCATTTTTGGTGGTAAAAATGACAGGTTCCCAACCATACTCACGAAGGTACTTCGTTGTTTTTAACCAACGCTGAACTCCACCGCCTCCCATTGGTGGCCAATAATATGTTATGATGAGTACTTTCTTCATTTTCAGAACAAAGATACATTTTTTGATAACGCATCCTTTAAAGTTCTATTGACTTTCTCCTTAAAAAAGTATAACTTCGTTTAACAATCCTTGAAAGGATATTAAAACATTCCCAACAAGGATGTTGTATCACATATTAAAATAGGTGAAACATGACTGATAAATTTGAAGAACAAGAACTATCGGACAAGACAAAAAACAAGCAACCTCTTACTGGTAAGCAGAAGTTGTTATTCGGAATGGTTTGTTGGGGAGTACAATCTTGGAGTCAAGCAAAAAGTTTTAAGGCTAATGGATATGACCAGAAATATATAGATGCAAGAAAAGCAATGCACACTGGATTAGCCATTTACGGCTTAGGCATCACACTGTTTATTCTGTTATTATTGTTTTTATGAAAATACGGACTACAACAAAATCTAAACTGCATTAAAATACAGTTTAGCCTAGCTGTTAAACGTACAATCTCAACATACGTTTTACGTGCTTTATTCTTTAACAAGCTAAGCATGACATTTTATTATTATTTTTCAAGAAATGATATTCGGAAAACTACTTACTTCTTTACTCTAGTATAGAGCACCATTTTTGTTTCAAAGAAATCTTCGGTAAAGTAATCAGATATTGGATAAAGGTGTACTTGTTTATTGCTTTCCTCTATCTCTTCAGCTAAATCGCCACCTTTTAAAAACAGTACTCCGTTTTTTAAATCATTAAAACTTTCTGGATTTAACTTCCCTTTTACAAAAGGTATAAATTTCTTAATCCTTGCAACAGCTCTTGTTACAACAAAATCAAACTGCCCATCAATTTCTTCGGCTCTTTTATGGTAAGCTTTTACGTTTTCTAATCCTAAACGGCTGACTACTTCGTTGACTACTTTTATTTTTTTACCGATAGAATCTACCAATACAAATTGAACTTCTGGAAACAAAATAGCCAATGGGACACCTGGAAATCCACCACCAGTACCAACATCTAAAATTCGAGTTTTCGGCTTAAATACAACTACTCTAGCAATAGCCAAAGAATGTAATATGTGCTTTACATACAACTCTTCAATGTCTTTTCTTGATATTACATTGATTTGAGCATTCCAATCCTTATACAAAGGTTCTAGCTGCGTAAACTGGTCTATTTGTGTTTTCGTTAAATTGGGAAAGTAATTGGTAATTGTTTTTACAGATGATTCCATAACACAAAACTACACTTTGTCATTTCATAATGACTATTTTGATTTTAAATCTTATCCTTTTTATTTTGCATCAACTTATAAAGCTCTTCTCTAGCTCTAAACAGTTGTGCTTTAACAGTCCCTACAGGCAACTCTGTTTCTCTAGCTATCTCACCATAAGATAACTCTCTAAAATAACGCAACACGACCAATTCTCTATAACGTGGTTTTAACTGATCTACAATTTCTCGCATTATTCGAATCCGTTGCTTTCTTATATATCGCTCTTCAGGATTAAGGCTTTCAGATTTAATTTGAAAGCCAATCTTCCCCCCCTCTCCATCATCTCTGGTTTTATCTATAGATAAAGTCACCATTTTTTTTCTTCTGATAAAATCGATACCATTATTAGTTGCTATTCTAAAAAGCCAAGTACTAAATGCATATTGGGGTATATATTGATGTAATCTATTAAATGCCTTACCAAAAGCTTCAATAGTTAAATCATCGGCATCATCGGTATTCCTAACCATCTTAAGCATCATAAAATAAATCGAATCTTTATACTTTCCCATCAACTCTGCATAAGCCTTCTCGTCTTTCCTATCTCTAGCTCTGCAAACTAATGCAAAGTCGATTTGAGCCTTTTCTGAAAGATTTGAACTTAATTCCATTTCACTTTTTTTATAATCAGGTTGGAAAATACTAATAACGGATTGAATATCATAAAAAATACTTCGAAAAGAGGTGATAACAATACTAAATCTTTTCCGCCTATTTTATTTGCAGATAGCTTAAAAAGGACCATTTGTATAATATATCGCACAATAAACACACCTACAATTAAATACCCAGGCCTAACATTTATTGCCAGTAATACAAATAGACCTATAAAAACCATTTGTGAGAGTTGTAGTAATCCTAGCATAAATTTGTGTTTAGACTTATAATGTCCTCCGCTTAAAAAATGACGTCTTTTTTGTTTTATCCAAGCGTTGTAAGTTGTTTTTGCATTAGAAATAGTGTGCGCATTTTCATCTATAATTATTTGCGTATTTCTTTTATTAGAAACTTCATTAATAAACAAATCATCGTCACCAGATAATATGTGATGATGGGAAGAGAATCCTTTATTTTTAAAAAACAATTGAGTTTGATAGCCTAAATTTCTTCCAACACCCATATAAGGTAGCTTTGCTTGGGCAAAAGACAAATATTGTAGTGCGGTATAAAATGTTTCAAAACGAATTAACATGTTTAACATTCCTTTTTTTTTCTCATAAGTTCCCACGCCCAAAACAACAGCTTTCTTTTTAGCATATTGACTCATGAGCTTAACCCACTGTTTTGTTGCGGGCTTACAATCTGCATCGGTTAACAACACATTATCGTACTGGGCTGCTTTTATGCCTAAAGTTAACGCAAACTTTTTACTCCCATAAAACCGATCGGTATCAGGTACATTAACCACTTTAAGCGTTTTATTCTGAAGTTGAAATGCTCTTAAAACATCCGTACTATCATCCACCGAATTATCGTTTACTACAATCACTTCAAACTCATCGTACTCTTGATTAATGTAAAATGGTAAAAACTCTAATAGGTTGTCTCTCTCATTTTTAGCACAAATAATTACAGATACTGGAAGGCTTTCTTGAGATGCTTTTTCTGTCTTAAAAAACGCTAATCGAGAAAAAACAAATAGGTAATAAAACAACTGAATAATAAAGCTGCCAAGATAAATAGCAACTGTATAATCACGCCAGCTTTTAAATTCAATAAAATTAATTAATTCAGTTATCTCCATTTCTCAAATGTAATGGCTTACTTTGGGCTAAATGCTTACCTTTGACCAAGTTTTTAAAACCAAATAGTTAATATCATCAATGGACTTTAAATTAGAGAAAAAAGATCCTCAATCAAAAGCGAGGGCAGGATTAATAAAAACAGATCATGGTGAAATAAAAACACCAATTTTTATGCCTGTTGGTACTGCTGCCACAGTTAAGGGAGTTCATCAAGTTGAGCTTAAAGAAGATGTTAAAGCTCAAATAATTTTGGGAAATACTTACCATCTATACTTACGTCCAGGAATGGATATTATGGAAAAAGCTGGTGGTTTACACAAGTTTATGAATTGGGATAGACCAATATTAACTGATAGTGGTGGATACCAAGTTTATTCTTTATCTGGTAGAAGGAAAATAAAAGAAGAAGGAGCAACTTTTTCTTCACACATTGATGGCTCTAAACATTTGTTTACTCCTGAAAATGTAATGGATGTACAACGAACCATTGGGGGTGATATTATTATGGCTTTTGATGAATGCACCCCTTATCCTTGTGACTACAAGTATGCGAAAAACTCAATGCACATGACACACCGTTGGTTAAAAAGGTGTTGTGAAAGATTTGATTCTACTGAAGATAAGTACGCACATTCACAAACTCTATTTCCAATTATACAAGGGAGTACCTATAAAGATTTAAGAAAGCAGTCGGCAGAAAAAATTGCTTCTTTTGAACGAGAAGGAAATGCAATTGGAGGTTTATCTGTTGGTGAACCAGACGATGAAATGTACGAAATGTGCGAAATTGTTACCGATATTTTACCTGAAGACAAACCAAGATATTTAATGGGTGTTGGAACACCTCTAAATCTTTTAGAAAATATTGCTTTGGGTATTGATATGTTTGATTGTGTAATGCCAACTCGAAATGCGAGAAATGGAATGCTCTTCTCACAACAAGGAACAATAAACATTAAAAATAAAAAATGGGAAGACGATTTTTCTCCATTAGATTCTGAAGGTACAAGTTATGTGGATAGCTATTACTCTAAGGCATATTTACGTCATTTAGTTATCTCGAAAGAAAGATTAGGAGCACAAATTGCAACTTTACACAATTTAGCTTTCTATATGTGGTTAGTTACTGAAGCACGAGAGCAAATTTTAGCTGGCACTTTTTATGATTGGAAAAAGAAAATGGTAAAACAATTAGGTCAAAGATTATAGTGTTAAAGAAGCTTGACATATATATTATTAAGAAATTTTTAGGGACATTTTTCTTTACATTACTGATGGTAATCTGTGTTATCATTGTTTTTGATATCTCTGAAAAATTAGAGGATTTTTTGAAAAACAATGCACCTATGAAAGCTATTATTTTTGACTATTACCTCAACCTAGTGCCCTACTTGGCAAATATGCTAAGTCCACTTTTTATTTTTATAGCGGTAATATTTTTCACTTCAAAAATGGCAAGTAACTCAGAAATTGTTGCCATTTTATCTGGAGGTGTAAAGTTTAATAGGTTCTTACGCCCGTTTTTAATTTGTGCCTTCCTATTATCAGGCTTATCCTATTACTTAAATAACTTTTTAATACCCTCAGCGAATAAAGACCGACTGGATTTTGAGGAAGTTTATTATAGAAATAAACTCCGAAATTTCTCGAAAGATATACACATAAAAATAGATGATGGCACCTTTATTTATATGTCTAATTTTGTTGTTGACTTAAATTTAGGAAACAATTTTTCGCTAGAAAAATTTAATACTAACGGGGAGTTATCATACAAACTACTTTCTGATAATGCTAAATGGGATACAACTACAAACCAATGGATGGTTACTAATTTTGTTGAAAGAGAAATTAACGGGTTAGAAGAAACAGTTAATTCCGGTGCTAAAAAATATCTTGATATTAATCTGAAACCTGAAGAATTTAAGCGAAGAACCAATTATATTATCGCTATGGACTACTTTGAACTAAACGATTTTATTGAAGAACAAAAATTTAAAGGATCACAACAGGTTGTACTTTACGAGGTTGAAAAGCATCAGCGAATAGCTTACCCTTTTGCTACATTTATTTTAACCCTAATTGGGGTCTCTATTTCTAGTAGAAAAGTAAGGGGTGGTATTGGCTTACATATAGGTTTAGGATTATTAGTCAGCTTCTCTTACATACTATTTATGAGAGTCTCCTCTACTTTCGCAATAAACTCAGGAATGCCAGTAATATTAGCTGTTTGGATACCAAATATTATTTATAGCTTACTCGCTTTTTATCTAATGAAAAAAGCTCCTAAATAATTCTATAGGTTGTCACCTTCAGTTCTTTCTGATGTAGGTCTCACATCAGAAATAGTGGTAGCTTTAAACATATTTTGTGTAGGAGTTCCAGAAACCTCAGAAACAGTGTTATCTTCACACTTTATTGTTCTAGATTTAAATTTCCCCATTAAATGAAAATCATGGGTAGCCATTAAAATAGCTTTACCTTTTTTACTAATGTCAAATAACAAATTCATTATTTCTTCTGAAGTTTCAGGATCTAAATTACCTGTTGGCTCATCTGCCAAAATTAGATCTGGCTCATTTAATAAAGCCCTAGCAATAACTACTCTTTGTTGTTCTCCTCCAGAAAGTTCATGTGGAAACTTATATCCTTTTGCTCCTAAACCAACATTCTCTAATACTTCTGTAATTCTTGCTCCAATTTTAACTTTCTCTTTCCACCCTGTAGCTTTTAAAACAAATTCTAAATTAGCATGTACACTTCTATCAGTTAACAATTGAAAATCTTGAAATACAATTCCTAGTTTACGCCTTAAAAAAGGAACTTTTTTTCTTTTAATTGTTTTAAGATTAAAATCACAAACAGTAGCCTCTCCATCTACCAATGGTAAATCGCCATACAAGGTTTTAAGTAAACTACTTTTTCCCGATCCAGTTTTACCAATTAAATAGACAAATTCTCCTTTTTCAATTTTCAAGTTTACATCTTGTAAAATCAAGTTTTTTTTCTGAAAAATATTTGCTGAGTTAATATCTATTATCATCTTAAAAAAGTGTTTTTTTCTAACTTCCAAATATAACTATTATAATGTATTCTTTATATTAGGATAAAGATATAAAATGTTTTGATTTTGTTTCGATAAGAAAAAAACTGAATAAAGAAAGCTCCTTAAAACTAGCAAGACTATTAAATTTGATAAAAGAAGGTGCTATCTAACCAAAGTCACATCTCCTGTAACCACATCTGTTGCGCCATTATAATACGTTACTTTTACTGTGTATACATACACACCAGAAGATGCTTCTTTTCCTTTATAAATTCCATCCCAACCCTGCATCTTATCTGTAGTAGTAAATATTGAGTTACCCCATCTTCCATAAATATCAAATGCAACATACTGTATTTGGCTACCATAAACCATTAATACATCATTGTTTCCATCTCCATTTGGAGAAAAAGCCATAGGGATACTAACCCCATTTTCTTCAGGAATAGAGGGTACTTCAACAGGAACAGTAGGGTTAACTACAATAGGAATGTCGGGTATTGGGTCTATATACTTATCAATTTTCCATATAAATATATCTTTAGCACCTTCTGAGGTAATATAATGTCCATCAAAATCCGCAGAACCTTCATAATAGCCAACTACATAAGTGTTTCCATCAAAATCAACAACAACATCATTAGCTCTTTCATTTAACGAAGAACTCCCTCCAACTTTAGCCCAAAGCCATCCGCCACTTTTATTTAGTTGGGCAACAAAAGGATTTTGATCATCATACAAATTATTAATTATAGTATCTCCGAAACGAACGGTATCTCCAACTTCTCCACAAATAAAAACATTCTCATCATTATCTACAGACATTTGATTTGACTTGTCTTTTCCTTCACTTCTTTTTGCTCTTCTTGCCCATACCCAATCACCATTAGGCCTTAATTTTGCAACAAAAATATCTTTCCTGCCCTTATGATTAAGTGTGTCTAAACCAAAATCAGCATCATTCCTAAACTCTCCGTCTATATAAATATCTCCATCGGGAGCTATGGCAATTCCGTTACCTCTATCTCCTTTCTCACTTCCTGCTCTTCGAGCCCATTGAAAATCGCCTAAATCATTTAATTTAATCACATATATATCCCAATCTCCTCTACTCACTAAAGTATCGTTACCATAAACTCCAACATTCTTAAATCCTCCTGTAACATAAACATTATTGTTTTGGTCAATAGCTAATCTATTGTCTCTCTCGCCTCTTTTATCTTGAACTCCATCAAATTTTTTGACCCATAAAAAATTTCCTGCGGGGTCCATTTTAGCAACATAAGCCATTGTTGTTGTATCAGCCGTCCAAGAAGGATTACTTAATGCAAAAGAGTCGAAGTAGGCGTCTATTCCAGACCACCAACCAGTTATATATATATTACCTAAGTCATCAGTCTTTAAATCATATCCATGGTCATCTCCGATCCAAACAGTATATATTGGAGCAGGTAAAGAATACGTACCTGTTCCTGGCGCTCCAAATTCTCTCGCCCATAGCCAATTGCCATTGGCATCCATTTTTGCTAAAAAAGTTTGATCAAATCCTCCTCCAGAAATTGAGATTGAAGGTCCGAAATCTGCTCCGGCACTTCCCCAAAAGGTACCTGTACAATAGATATTTCCATCAGGATCTACGTGCATTCCCAGCATCCTATCATCAATATATCCTCCACCGGAATTTGCCCATAAGAAATTCCCATCTAGATCCATTTTGGCAACAAAAAAATCCTTGTCAGAAGATCCAGCGCTATTAACGGTATAAGCTCCAAATGTTGCACTCCCGTTAAAATACCCTCCAATATATACGAAGCCTATAGCGTCAACACCAATATTAATACCCTTATCAGAGTTTGGTCCACCACAAGACTTAACCCATTGAGTTGTTTGAGCATTACAGATAGTTACTGAAATAAAAAATATTAACATTATCGCTCTCATCGTACTAATTTAGCTTTATTATTTACAACAACGAAATATTTTCACTCTACTAAATCACTGCTAACTCTTTTCCTACTTTAGCAAAAGCAGCTATTGCCTTATCTAAATGAGCAGTTGTATGTGCTGCTGAAAGCTGAACCCTTATTCTCGCTAAATCTTTTGGAACTACAGGGTAGAAAAATCCAATTGCATAAACTCCCTCATCTAATAGTTTATTAGCAAATTCTTGGGCTAATTTAGCATCGTATAACATTACAGGAACAATTGCAGAATCGCCATCTCTGATTTCTAATCCAACTTTTTTAATCCCTTCTTTAAAATAAGCAACATTTTTTTCTAATGTATCTCTTAATTCTGTTGATTCCTCTAAGAGGTCAAGAACTTCATTTGTAGCTCCAACAATTGCTGGAGATAATGAGTTTGAGAATAAGTATGGTCTAGATCGCTGACGTAACATTTTAATAACTTCTTTTTTTCCTGAAGTAAATCCTCCCATTGCGCCTCCTAAGGCCTTACCAAAAGTTGAAGTAATGATATCAACTCTCCCCATTACATTATGATGTTCATGTGTACCTCTCCCTGTCTTTCCAATAAATCCTGATGCATGACAATCATCAACCATTACTAAGGCATCATATTTATCCGCTAAATCACAAATCTGATCTAGTTTAGCAACATATCCGTCCATAGAGAAAACTCCATCAGTAACAATAATTCTATTGCGTTGATCTTGAGCTTTTATTAATTGAGCTTCTAAATCAGCCATATCGCTATTCTTATAACGATAACGAGCGGCTTTACATAAACGAACACCATCAATTATAGATGCATGATTTAATTCATCTGAAATAATAGCATCTTCTTTTCCAAACAATGGTTCAAAAACACCTCCATTGGCATCAAAAGCAGCAGCATACAAAATAGTATCTTCCATTCCTAAAAACTTAGAAACCTTTTGTTCTAACTCTTTATGAATATCTTGAGTTCCACAGATAAAACGAACAGATGACATTCCAAATCCATGAGTATCTAATGCTTTTTTTGCCCCATTAATAACCTTAGGATGAGATGATAACCCTAAATAATTATTTGAACACATAATAATCACTTCTTCGCCTGTGCTAACTTTTACCTCAGCCCCCATAGGAGTCGTAATTATTCTTTCACTTTTATATAATCCAGCTTCTTTAATGTTCTTTAATTCATCTTGAAGATCTTTTTGCAATTTTCCGTACATAATTATTGTGTTATTTTAGAAGAACGAAGGTAATAAATTTTCAATAAAAAAGCCCCAACAAATAAATGTTAGGGCTTTTTTGTCTTTATATTCACAGTCAAGCTGAGAATAATGAATTAAGCTTATTAAACCAGTCCTTGATCTAACATTGAATCTGCAACTTTTACGAAACCAGCAATGTTAGCTCCTTTAACGTAATCAGTATAGTTACCATCAGTTCCATACTCAACACAAGCGCTGTGTATAGAAACCATAATTGCATCTAGTTTTGCATCAACTTCTTCTGCTGTCCAAGACAATCTTAAAGAGTTTTGAGACATTTCTAAACCAGAAGTTGCAACTCCACCAGCGTTAGACGCTTTTCCTGGAGAAAACAAAATCTTAGCCTCATCAAAAGCAGCAATTGCTTCTGGTGTAGTTGGCATGTTTGCTCCTTCAGCAACACAAATACAACCGTTAGCTAATAATATTTTAGCTTCATCAGCATTTAATTCGTTTTGCGTAGCACATGGTAAAGCAACATCACATTTCTCTGCCCATGGTCTTGCACCTTCAACAAATTTAGCGTTTGGATATTGAGCAACATATTCAGAAATTCTTCCTCTTTTGTTGTTCTTTAAATCCATAACGAAAGCTAATTTATCAGCATCAATTCCATCATTATCTACAATGTATCCTTTAGAATCAGAAAGTGTAATAACCTTCCCTCCTAATTCAGTAGCTTTTTCAGCTGCATACTGAGCAACGTTTCCTGATCCAGAAATAACAACTGTTTTCCCTTTGAAAGAATCATTTTTAGTAGCTAACATTTCTCTAGCAAAATATACTGTTCCGTAACCTGTAGCTTCTGGTCTAATTAAAGAACCACCCCAGTTACGTCCTTTACCAGTTAAAATACCAGTAAATTCATTTCTTAATCTTTTATATTGACCGAACATGTAACCAATCTCTCTTCCTCCAACGCCTATATCTCCAGCAGGAACATCAGTATTTGGTCCAATATGACGAGCTAACTCAGACATAAAAGATTGACAAAATTTCATTACTTCGTTATCTGACTTTCCTTTAGGATCAAAATCAGAACCCCCTTTACCACCACCCATTGGCAATGTTGTTAAAGAGTTTTTGAAAACTTGCTCAAAACCTAAAAACTTAAGAATTGATAAATTTACAGAAGGGTGAAATCTTAAACCACCTTTATAAGGTCCAATAGCAGAATTAAATTCTACTCTAAATCCTTTGTTAATTTGGATTTCGCCTTTATCATCTAACCAAGGTACTCTAAACATAATAGTACGTTCTGGCTCAACCATTCTTTCTAGAATCTTTGCAGATTTATATTGTGGTTTATCAGCTATAAAAGGAATTACTGCTTCAGCAACTTCTTCTACTGCTTGTAAAAATTCTGATTCGTGAGCTTGTTTAGCTCTAACGCCATCCATAAATGCGTCAATCTCTTCTTGATGTTGTGACATACTTATATTGTTTAAATATTAAATTTAGATTTATGAAAGCAAAAGTATATAAATTTAAAATTATCAGCTCTTTTTTTTTATAATTTTATACCGTATTATTGAACTCATAGTTGGAGTCTTAAATTAGCAAATGGAAAAGATATTAATATTAGACAATTATGATTCATTTACATACAATCTGGTTCACTATATAGAGGCCAATAAGAGGTATAAGGTTGATGTCTTTAGAAATGATGAAATTTCTATAGCTGATATAAATAATTACGAAACAATCATCTTGTCTCCAGGACCAGGATTACCAAAAGATGCTGGAATTCTAAAACAAGTCATTCAGCAATACGCTGCAACTAAAAAAATATTAGGTGTTTGTTTAGGAATGCAAGCTATTGGCGAAGTTTTTGGAGGAACATTAAGTAACTTAAACACTGTTTTCCATGGCGTTGCCACACCTATTACAATTACAGATCAATCAGATTTATTGTTTAAAGGTTTACCTCAATCTTTCAATATTGGGAGATATCATAGCTGGGTAATCTCAAAAGATAATTTTCCAGCAGTACTTCAAATTACTTCCGTTGAAGAAAATGGTCTAATTATGTCATTAAAACACAAAGAACATAAATTATACGGTGTGCAATTTCATCCCGAATCGATACTTACCGAGCATGGGCAAAAAATAATTAACAACTTTTTATCTATATAAAATGGATTCAGTCATCATTTACATTAGCCTTTTAGGCTCGCTAACATTTGCAATTTCTGGTGCATTAAAAGCCATCAACAAAAAATTTGACCCATTCGGGGTTTTAATTATTGGTTTTGTAACTGCAGTTGGTGGTGGTACAATTAGAGATATTCTGATAACTGATAAAACCGTTTTCTGGTTAAATGAATCAATACACTTGTACTTTATACTAGGGGGTGTTATTCTCGCAATAATTTTCAGAAATAAGCTCAACAAATTTAATAAGTCTTTGTTATTTTTTGATGCTGTAGGACTTGGACTTTTCACAATAACGGGAGTACAGATTGGTATAGAAAATGACCTTCACTTAATAAACTGTATTATTTTAGGCACAATTACTGGCTCATTTGGAGGCGTAGTAAGAGATGTTTTAGTTAATGAGACACCCGTAATTTTTAAAAAAGAAATTTATGCAACCATAAGTATTTTTGGAGGAGGACTCTATTTACTACTAGTTAACCTAGAAATTCAAAATCCTTATCTTCAGATTATACCGATAGCCTTTATTATTATTGCCAGATTAACTGTTTTAAAATTTAAAATATCTCTCCCTCAGATTAAATATAAATAAAAGGAAACCCTGAAAAAAGAACTCATAAACATAAAGAATAGCTAAGAAATAAATACTCAATAACCAACGCTCGATTTTATCAAGTTAATATCAATTAACACTATTTCATTGTCGGTTGTAATTTCTACAATTCAATTAATTATATTTACCACCGATTAAAAGAAAGATGTCAGATAGCATAGTAATTATACCCACCTACAACGAAAAGGAAAACCTTGAAAAGATGGTACGTAAAGTATTTTCTTTAGAAAAGGCTTTTCATATTTTGATTGTTGATGATGGTTCGCCTGATGGAACTGGTGCAATTGTTAAAAAATTGCAAACGGAATTTCCTACTCAATTACATCTAGAAGAACGCAAAGGTAAATTAGGTTTAGGAACTGCTTATATCCATGGATTTCATTGGGCTTTAAAAAGAGATTATCAATTTGTTTTTGAGATGGATTGTGATTTTTCTCATAACCCAGAAGATTTAATTCACCTGTACAATTCTTGTGCTATCGATGGTGGTGATGTAGCTATAGGTTCTAGATACAAATCAGGTGTTAATGTTGTAAACTGGCCAATGGGCAGAGTTTTAATGTCATATTACGCTTCTGCTTATGTTCGTTTTATAACAGGGATGGACATTAGAGACACCACTTCTGGCTTTAAATGTTATACCCGTAAAGTTTTAGAAACAATTGATTTAGATGCTATCAAATTTAAAGGCTATGCTTTCCAAATTGAAATGAAATTTACTGCTGTTAAATTTGGCTTTAATGTAGTTGAAGTCCCTATTATATTTACCGACAGGCAAGAAGGTGAATCTAAAATGAGCGGAGGTATATTTAAAGAAGCTATATTTGGAGTAGTCCAAATGAAAATGAAAAGTTGGTTTAGAAAATACCAGAAATAATTCCTTTCTTATTCCTTTCTCGAAGTTCCATTTTGTAATTTTACAGCTATGGGAACATTGATAAAAAATGCACAAATAGTTAACGAAGGAATCATCTTTAAAGGTCACCTTTTAATTGAGGGAGAAAGAATTTCAAAAATCTTTAAAAGTGATGATGATATTTCTGAAATAGAAAAGAATCATGAAGTTAACGACATCCGTACCAACTTTTTATTACCTGGTGTTATTGATGACCAGTGTCATTTTAGAGAGCCTGGTTTAACTCATAAGGCAAACATAAATACAGAAAGTACTGCAGCAGTTGCTGGTGGTACGACTTCATTTATGGAGATGCCTAACACTGTTCCTAATACGTTAACACAAGAATTATTACAAGATAAATACGATATAGGAGCTGCTACCTCTTTAGCGAACTACTCTTTTTATATGGGGGCTTCTAACGACAATATTGAAGAAGTTTTAAAAACAGACCCTAAAACGGTTTGTGGTGTAAAAGTATTTATGGGTTCTTCTACCGGAAACATGCTGGTAGATAACAAAGATACCCTAGAAGAATTATTCTCAAAATGTAAATTATTAATTGCTGCACACTGTGAAGATGAAACGACTATCCAAAACAATATGGCAACTTATAAAGAAGAATATGGTGAGGATGTTCCTATCGAATGTCATCCAGAAATAAGAAGTGAAGAAGCTTGTTATTTATCATCTTCATTGGCTATTGAGTTAGCAAAAAAACACAATACTCGTTTTCACTTATTCCATTTATCTACTGCTAAAGAACTTAGTTTGTTGGAAAATAAAACGCCTTTAAAAGAAAAACGAATTACTGCTGAAGCTTGTATTCACCACATGTGGTTTTCTGATGAGGATTATGAAACTAAAGGTGCTTTTATAAAGTGGAACCCTGCAGTAAAAAAAGCTTCTGATAGAGATGCTATTTTAAATGCGGTTATTGATGGAACAATTGACGTAATTGCTACTGATCATGCTCCACATACAGTTGAAGAAAAATTAAACACTTATTTTAATGCTGCTTCTGGTGGGCCGATGGTACAACATGGTTTAGTTGCGATGTTAGAGCTTTACCACAATGAAAAAATTACATTAGAAAAAATAGTGGAAAGAATGAGTCATGCCGTAACCGACTGTTTTAGAATTGAAGACAGAGGTTATATTAAAGAAGGCTTTTTTGCTGATTTAGTAGTAGTTGATTTAGACAACCCTTGGACAGTTGATAAAGAAAGTTTACTCTACAAATGTGGTTGGTCTCCTATGGAAGGACAAACATTTAAATCTAAAATAATGCAAACTTATGTTAACGGAAATTTAGTGTTTAACATGGGAGCAATTGATGAAGACTTTAGAGGAAAAAGAATGACTTTTGATTTTTAATTACCATCTAAAACTTCTACTGATTTTATCAAAAGTTTGATCCATTCTTTCTTTTCTCTCAATAATTGTATAGAAACATAGTACGTACAATTTATTTTTTTGATGGAAGAACATATTTACACTATACATGTTCACTTTGTTTTTTCTTACAATTTCATATTCTAAAAACCAATTTGAACCATCAAATTTATCTCCTAAAAAACCTTCATCAATAAATTTAAGCGCTGCAACATCCTTGTATAATTCTTCTTGTTCAAGATAATATACACCAACAAAAATTTAAAAAATTAATCTGCTTGATTTACAGATACTTAACAACTAAATACATTATTTACCTATACATAAGAAACAGATGTATAAGAAAGTTATGTATATTTGTCTCATGTATTCAAAAGAACTATTAAAAGGAACCTTAAAAACTATCATTTTAAAAATGCTCTCAGAGAGTGATAGTATGTACGGTTATCAAATAACTCAAAAGGTTAAAGAAATTACCAAGGGAAAAATCAATCTAACTGAAGGGGCTTTATATCCTGCCTTGCACAAGCTTGAAGCTGACGGATTTTTAACAACAGAAAAAAAGACTGTTGGAAATAGAGTTAGAAAATATTACAGCTTAACGCAAACAGGAAATGGTAAGGCTAAGGAAAAGGTTGAAGAATTAAAGGAGTTTATGGAAACGTTAAAGACCATAATTAACTTAACCCCTCAAAATTTAGCATGGCAGATTTAACTGAACAAAACATCAGAGAAATTGAAGTGCTAGTTGAAGCATGAGGTGTAGAAATGAAAGAACTTTCTTACGATCTCGTAGATCATATTTGTTGTATGATTGAAGAGAAAATGGAAAGTGGTAAAAACTACGCCAGTGCATTAGATGAATCTATAGCAAGCTTTGGTAAAAAAGGTATCCGTCAAATACAGGAAGAAACAACTTTTTTATTAACCAAAAATATATTAGCTATGAGAAGAACAATGCACATTACCGGAATTACATCAGCAACACTATTGCTGTTAGGATCATTTTTTAAAATTCAACACTGGCCAGGAGCGAGCCTCATGTATGTATTAGGTGCCGCAGGATTGTGCTTACTATTTATGCCATTATTCTTGGCTGTAAGAATAAAAGAAAAGCCCGGAAAGCTAAGCACTATAAGTAACGTTATTGGCATATTGGGTGCCATTGCTTTATGCGCTGGAATTCTATTTAAAATAATGCATTGGCCTTGGGCAAGCACTTTAATGAACGTTGGTGGAGGATTACTTTTATTTATATTTTTACCGATTTATATTTATAACGGCTTTAAAACCAACACACTTAAAACAAATACAATAGTACCTCTAATTGTTGCTGTTGCCGGATTTAGTTTAATGTTTTCTTTAGTCAGATTAAATAGTAGTCAAGCTGTTCGGTCTTCTATGTTAAACATACAGTATAACATTAATAAAGATATTGAATCATGCATGAGTACCAACAATACGCTCGCATCAGAAATAAGTGCTGATAAAAAAATGCAAGAGGCGTCAATTCTCGCAAAAAACATCAATTCAATAAGTGAAGAACTAACACTTTTAATTGCAAAAAGTAAAAGCCCTGATATTTCAGATGAAGAAATTAAAAAAATATTAATAACAGATTACATCCAAATTTCAGAAACAGTTGCTGATTTGAATACAATCAGAAATAAAGATAAAGGTCTTGTTGAGTTAATAAGTTTGGTAAACAATTACACTAAGATCTACCAACAAGTTACTGGTGTCCCTTCAAACTTATCTATAAATCAAGATAATTTAGATTATTACTTAAAAAGCGAAAGAGCTTCATTCCCATTAGGAATAGTTATACATGATTTAAGTTTATTGAATTTACAAGTACAACGATTACACACAGGTTTATTACAATATTATAAAGGCAAGGTTTCTTAGATAGTTTAGTTAGTTTGAATGCATTATATTACTGAGAGCTTAAGGCCGACAAGAAATTGTCGGCTTTTTTTATTTTTTTCGAACCGAAATAAGGATGCCCTGATTTTTAATAACTTATATTATTAAAATAGTAATTTCCTTATTACTTTTACTATTCTAATTAAATAGCATAAACACATGAGAAAAATTATCACTGTATTTTCTATCATTACTTTATTTTGCAGTTGTTCATCTACAAAAGAAGCTACAACAGCAAAACCGGAAGCTCAGGAAAAACCTGCTCCACCAAAAAATATTAATAATTACCCAGTAATGTAATTTAAAACTAGATTCTATTCAATATAGACTACCACTCATCCTTTATATAAAGGGTAAGTACATTTTGACTTCAAACCTACATAAGCTCTAAGAATGATTAAAAGAATACTTTTCTCCGCAATTGCTGCATTACTAATTTATGGTTGTAAATCTACCGAAACAATAACATTGCCTGAACAAGTAATTGAAATTGAAGATCCGAACAAAGTTCCTACTCGACCAGTTTATAACGCATCGAACACCAAAAATTTCGATTTAATACATACCAAATTAGCGGTACAGTTTAATTGGGATAAAGCATACATGTATGGGAAGGCTGAAATAACTTTAGTCCCTCATTTTTACACTCAAAATCAATTGGTTTTAGATGCAAGAGGAATGGATCTTCATAAGGTACAATTGATGACAAAACAAGAGGACCTTCCGTCTTTCTCAGATTTAGTATACGATTATAAAAACGATAAAATAACAATCAACTTTTCTACTCCTTACACTAAAGAAGATACTCTTCATATTTTTATAGATTATACATCTAAACCTAATGAATTAGAAGAAGGTGGAAGTTCTGCAATTACTTCTGACAAAGGACTTTATTTTATTAATGAAAAAGGTGAAGATAAAGATAAGCCAATGCAAATTTGGACACAAGGTGAAACACAATCTAACTCTGCTTGGTTCCCTACAATAGATTCTCCAAATCAGAAATCTACTGAAGAAATTGCTATTACTGTAAACGAAAAATATAAAACATTATCTAACGGAATATTATCTCACTCTGAGTTAAATGGAAACGGAACAAGAACCGATTTTTGGGAACAAAATATGAAACACGCTCCTTATTTATTTATGATGACTATTGGAGAGTTTGAGGTTGTTAAAGATAAATGGAGAGATATTGAAGTAAACTATTATGTTGAAAAAGAATATGCTCCTTATACTCAAGAAATATTTGGTTTAACCCCAGAAATGTTAGAATTTTTCTCAACTAAATTAGGCGTTGATTACCCTTGGCAAAAATACAGTCAAGTAATTGTTAGAGATTATGTTTCTGGAGCGATGGAAAATACTTCTGCTGTTATTTTTGGAGAATTTACACATCAAACATCAAGAGAATTAATTGATGGTAGTGCTGGAGAGGATGTGATTTCTCATGAGCTATTTCATCACTGGTTTGGAGATTTAGTTACTTGTGAATCTTGGTCGAACCTTCCGTTAAACGAATCTTTTGCAACTTATGGCGAGTTTCTTTGGAGAGAGTATAAATACGGAAATGATAAAGCTGCAGAAGGTTTACAAGCTGATTTAGGTTCTTATTTAAATGGAGTCAGTAAAGGAAACTTTAAAGATATGGTTCGATTCGACTTTAAAAAGAGAGACGACATGTTTGACAGTCATACCTACCAAAAAGGTGGTAGAATTTTACACATGCTTAGAAAATATATTGGTGATGATGCATTTTTCGCATCATTAAAATTGTATCTAGAAACAAATCAATATACTGATGTAGAAATGCACCAATTAAGATTGGCTTGTGAAAAAGTAACTGGAGAAGATTTAAACTGGTTCTTTAATCAATGGTTTTTTGCTAAAGGTCATCCAGAATTAAACATCAATTATGCATACAACGATTCTTTAAAAACTCAGACTGTAACCGTTGAGCAAATGCAAAAATTAAACATTGCACCTTTGTACTACCTTCCTGTTAACATAGATATTTATGTTGATGGTAAAGTTGAAACACACAGAGTGATTATTGACAAACTTAATAATGAGTTTACTTTCAATGTTTTTTCTAAACCAAATTTAGTAAATTTTGATAGCGACAAAATGCTACTTTGCGAGAAAGTTGACAATCACAAAACTATTGAAGAGTGGGTATTTATGTATAACAATGCCCCACGTTATATGGATAGATATGAAGCAATTCAAAAACTAGCTAAATCAGATGACGCAATAGCTACTAAAACATTGATTACTGCTTTAAACGATAATTATCCTTATTTAAGAAGAGGTGCAATTAGAAAAATAAAGAAAGCTGTTAACAGTAATAAAGAAGAAGTTAAAACTATATTATTAGATCTTGCAAAAAATGACAAGGATTCTAAAGTAAGAGGTGATGCATTGAGTGCTCTATCTTCACACTACAAAGAAGATGAAGCTGTAAAAGAGATGTTGATTAAGGCTACTACTGAAGATTCTTATTACGTAATAGCTAGTTCTTTAGAAGGCTTATCTGAGGTTAGTTATGATGATGCTATGAAATTTGCAAAGAATTTTGAAAGCGAAAAAAATAGTGACATCCAAAGTGCAATTAGCGCAATTTATGCCAACCATGGTGGTAAAGAACAAAACATTTATTTTAAAGAACAAATAAACACTACTCAAGGTTTTGGTAAATACAGCTTAGTTTCAAATTATGCTAAATACTTAAAAAAGCAAGATGATGAAACTGTGAAATCTTCTGTGCAAACTTTAAAAGATGTTGCTATTAATGAAAAAACTTGGTGGATTAGATTAACTGGGATTAATACAATTTTAGATTTAGAAGAAATGTATGCAAACAGAATTAAAGTTACTGAAACTGAATTAAAAGAAATAAAAACTGGAGATAGTAAAGAATTAGATTTACGTAACTCATTAACAAGCAATAAAGAGATGAGCGCTCAATTAACGAACATTATAGAGGAGATTAAGGCAACTGAAAAACATCCTCGATTAAGAAATATGATGGGGTTAACAGACTAAAAGCGTGCGTTCTAGAAGGAATATTGAAGTTGACCCAATAAGATGGAAGTTTATAAGATCTCCGTCTCCACGTGAACCATATAAACAGATCAAAAAACTTTACGAAGTAGAACTGTCCAATTAAAAGGTTATCAGAAAACTGATCTACACTATAGTTATATTCTGTAACGGTCATTAATTTTTGTTAGTTTGATAGTGAGACGAACTACCGATACAAAAAGTTACAATGATTTTTATTTGTTTTCAAAAAGCCCAAAAACAGCAGACCCACTTCCAGTCATAGAAGCAAAAACTGCTCCATCAGCATACATTTTTTTCTTAACATTTTCAATTGAAGGGTGAGAAGGAAATACAGATTTCTCAAAATCGTTTTCAATAAATGATTTCCATTCTTCTATTGGTTTAGAAATAATGTCTTTCAAACATTGTTTCGAAGACAAAGGAACTATACCGCTATATGCTTCTTTAGTACCTATATGAATATTAGGATATTCAATTTTAAGTTGATAGGGTGTTAAATCCAATTCAATATTTTCAAACTCATCACCTTTATTAAAAGCATAAACAGGTTTATTTTCTATAAAAAAGGCGCAGTCACTACCTAATTCTCGAGCATAATTTATAAGTTGATCTACTGTTAAATTAAGCTTAAACAATTCATTCAATGCTTTTAACATAAAAGCTGCATCTGCAGACCCCCCTCCTAAACCAGCTCCTATTGGAATAACTTTGTGTAAATGAATCGTTACAAATGGTATATCAAAATCTGACTTAACTAGTTGAAACGCCTGCACACATAGATTAGAGGTTGAACTCCCTGGTATTTCTATTCCAGAAGAAGTAAATGAAAGCTCCTTACTTTCTACAACTTCCAATACATCAAACAAGTCAAAAACTGGGTAAAAAATACTTTCTATATTATGAAAACCATCTGCACGCTTTTCAACAACACATAATCCAATATTTATTTTAGCATTAGGAAAAACCAACATACCACAAATTTAGTAATTTAGCAGCCTTAATTTAGTATTGGATTAAGTAAATACAAAGTTTTGTGGATTCTGATCATAGATAACCACATCAACTTACAAAATTTTAAGGAATGGCTGTATATTTAGATTTTGAAGAACCAATAAAAGTCTTAGAAGACCAACTGGTTGAAAACATTAAGTTACACAAAGAAAAAGGTGTAGATACAACTAAGATTGTAAATGAAATAGAAAAAAAGATAAAAGAAACACGTAAAGAAATTTACCGTGGGTTGAGTGCTTGGCAAAGAGTTCAAGTTTCTAGACATCCAGAAAGACCATATACATTAAGTTACATTGAAGCGGTTACTGATGGTGAATTTATAGAATTACATGGAGATAGAACGGTAAAAGATGACAAAGCCATGGTTGGTGGTTTAGGTAGTATTAATGGACAATCAGTTATGTTCATTGGTCAACAAAAAGGAATAAATACCAAAATGCGTCAATACAGGAATTTTGGAATGCCAAATCCTGAAGGTTACCGTAAGGCATTACGTTTAATGAAATTGGCAGAAAAATTTAACAAACCTGTTGTTTGTTTTGTTGATACTCCAGGCGCTTTTCCAGGATTAGAAGCTGAAGAAAGAGGTCAAGGTGAGGCTATTGCTAGAAATCTATTAGAAATGTCTCAATTAACTGTGCCAATTATTGTTATTATTATTGGAGAAGGTGCTTCAGGTGGTGCATTAGGTATTGGTATTGGAGATAAAGTATTGATGCTAGAAAATACTTGGTATTCAGTTATTTCACCTGAATCTTGCTCTTCTATTTTATGGAAAAATTGGGAACACAAAGAAGAAGCAGCTGAGGCTTTAAAGCTTACTTCGGATGACATGTTAAAAAACAAACTAATCGATGGAATTATAAAAGAGCCAAATGGTGGAGCTCATGTTAATCCAGAAGAAATGTTTACAACGGTTAAAAAAGAAATTCTAAAACACTTACCTAAACTTATGGAGTGTGAAAAAGATAAATTAGTTACAAAACGAATTAACAAGTTTTGTTCTATGGGTGTAATAAATGAATAAAAAAAATTAAGCTCTCAATAAAAAAATAGTCCAATAACCGTAAGGTTATTGGACTATTTTTTTAATCACATTTACAACAACTATTTATTATACCAAAATAGCACTTCCTCTATATCCTCAGTATGCGTATAACTTCCTTTTAGCATTCTAGTCGAATAATCATATATACTTAACGAACTCCCATTTGCTACATAAAGTTCATTCTCCAAATTATCAAACCATATTTTATCCGCTAAAACGCCACTTAAATAAACTAAGGTTGAATAATTATTTATATCAACAAATCTAAGATCACCATTAGCTGCAACTAGATAAACGCCATTACTAACTTCCAAACAATCATCAATTTTACCTAAACTGCTAATATTAAACGGAGAATATTTCCCTCCACTTGGTATATCATAAAAAATTACTTCAGCATTTAACGAAGCGTCATTTGCTAAAAATACAAGCGTATTTTCCGTTGATGAATACATCCCTTTAACATCAGAATTAATCGTTTCTTGTTGAACATTAGATCCGGAATATAACCACGCCAAAGAAATTCTACTTGAATTATTAAACACTATGGGTTTTTCTTCCATCACAAAATAGGTGTCATTATGAATAAAAGCACTTTCCATAAAAAACCCAACGTTCGTTCCCGCTGTAAAATTAGGATTACCGTACCTATCATAACCCTGTACCCCCCCGTCTCTTTTGCCTAAAAAAGTAGTTTGATCGTTATAATAAAAGCCAGTATAATAAGGAGCAAGAAGAGTGCCTGAAACAGGAACCGACCATAACTCATTTTTCAATAATAAATCTGTTGCACTTATATTTCCAACAGATTTAGCGACATTAATCAATTGTTGATTATAGGAATCAATAGAAGCTCCAATAAAATCACCATTAATAGAGGCATAAAAACTACTAGAAAAATTATTTTCTAAAAGAAAAATACTAGAGAAATTACCACTATTACCAATCACTAAAATTCCTTCGCGCTGTTTTTCAAACTCTTTAAATAGTATTGAAACATATTTAATTGTAGTATTCTCTCCATCAGTAACCGTAATTTGAAAATCATATTGACCCGAAACCATCTGTAAATCATCAAAAGGATAAGCTACATCTAACTCATAACTTGTAGAACCTGATTTATTAGGTGATTTTGTTATCGTAGATAATACAGGTGTATTTATTGCATCCCTTAAAGTAATTGTAATACGTTCAATATTCTGATTATCCGTAATTATTCCAGAAATATTAACTACATCTCCACCTGTTACTTGTTGTAAAGCGATAGGAGATGATATACTAATTATCGGGTTTTCATCATCTTTATCCTTAGAGCAAGAAAAAAGAAAAACAACTATAATAATAGATAACAACATTCTATTCATCCTTTAAAAATAAACTTTTAAAATAGAATTCTTAATCTAGATTTACTAAAGGGTAGTATGATAATAATTAACTCAAATTTTATTACTATTAAATAAACAAGAACTATTTTAAGTTAACAAACCTGTTAACAACAAGTTAACAAACCATTGAACGACTTATTATAGTGTGAGATTATCCTATTTAATAACTAGCGAAATTATTCTCTAATAATATTAAAATAGCTAGTCCTCTATTCTGTAATTTTGATACATGGCTGAAGACAAGAAAACATTTACAAGAAAAAGAACTAAACCCGCTTACCCTGCAACTCCATTGGATCATGGAAAACTTCCACCACAAGCAGTTGATTTAGAAGAAGCCGTTTTAGGAGCTTTAATGCTTGAAAAGGATGCCGTAAATGCAGCTATAGATATTCTTCAACCAAAGAGTTTCTACAAGGAAACACATCAAAAAATATATTCAGCTATACAACACTTATTCGGAAAATCTGAACCTGTAGATATTTTAACGGTTACGCATGAATTAAAGAAAAGAGGCGAATTAGATTTAGTTGGCGGGCCATATTACATTACACAACTAACTAATCGTATTGCTTCTGCAGCAAATATAGAATACCATGCACGTATTATTTCTGAAAAATACATTCAACGTGAGTTAATAAGAATTTCTACGGAAATTATTCATGATGCCTACGATGAAACAACAGATGTATTTTCATTATTAGATAAAGCCGAAGCAGAGTTATTTAAAGTTGCAGAAGGAAACATTAATAAAAGTTACGAATCCATGTCTGATTTGATTCGTGAATCAATCAAAAAAATTGAAGATGCTAAAAACCAAGAAAGTGGTGTTATTGGTGTCGCATCAGGATTTACAGCTTTAGATAGAATCACTTCTGGATGGCAACCTTCAGATTTAGTTATTATCGCTGCTCGTCCCGCAATGGGAAAAACATCTTATGTATTATCATTAGCTAGAAATGCTGCTGTAGATTTTAATATGCCAGTCGCATTTTTCTCTCTAGAAATGTCTGCTGTTCAATTAGTAACAAGATTAGTTTCATCAGAATCAGAAATTTCATCAGAAAAATTAAGAAGTGGAGATTTACGTAGTGATGAAATTCAGCAAATACAAACCAAAATTGGAAAATTATCTGAAGCACCTATTTTTATAGATGATAGTGCAGGATTATCAGTATTTGAATTAAGAGCAAAAGCAAGAAGATTAAAAGCACAACACGGTATTCAACTACTTATTATAGATTACCTTCAGCTAATGAGTGGTAATGGTGATAATGGAGGAAATCGTGAACAAGAGATTAGTATGATTTCTAGATCTTTAAAAAGTATTGCTAAAGAATTAAATATTCCTGTTTTAGCACTATCTCAATTGAGTAGAGCTGTTGAAACAAGGGGGGGAGATAAAAGACCACAACTTTCCGATTTAAGAGAATCTGGTTCTATTGAGCAAGATGCAGATATGGTTCAATTTATCACTCGTCCCGAATATTATGGTATTACAGAAGATGAAGATGGAAATTCAACTCAAGGAATGGCAACAATTATTATTGCTAAACATAGAAATGGATCCGTTGGAGATGTTAACTTGAAATTCGTTGGTCACTTAGCAAAATTTGAAGATTTTGAACAAGGCAATAATGACTTTGGTGAATTTGACAATAATGCAATGCCATTAGGCGAAGACTTTGATGCTCCAACAATTCCATCTAAAATGAATGATAGTTTTGATTATGGAGTAGATGATGACGATGATGCTCCATTTTAATGGTATGAATCAAATTATCTATTTGAAGTAAAATAAAAGATCATCCTTATAAATTAAGTTTATTCGTAATTTTAAACTAATGAACCTATTTAAGAAAACAATATTCCTTTTATTCCTTACACTCTTATCTTTTAAAGTTAGCGCAACCTATCTATTGATTCCAATGGATAACACGCAAAAAAATCATATAAAAGCATACGGTGTAGCTTATTGGGTTTTACAAAATAATGTAGAAATAGATTGGTTATTGAATTATCGTGGTGGTAGTTTTATGATAAAACACATCAAAAAAATTGAAGAAGAATTAATTATTAGAGGAGTCTCATTTGAAGTAATTGCTAATGTTAAATCAACTACAATCCTTTCAGAAATTTCGGATCCTGAAGTAAATATGGATGTTGTTAAATTAGAGAAACAACCTAAAATCGCTGTTTACTCTCCTAAAAATAAGCAACCCTGGGATGATGCTGTAACACTTGTTTTAAAATATGCAGAAATCCCCTATAATGTAGTTTATGATGATGAAATTATTGAAGGTCTATTACCAAAATACGATTGGCTACATCTACACCATGAAGATTTTACAGGACAATATGGTAAATTCTATTTTAGATACCGTAATGCACCTTGGTACAGAGAACAAGTTAGATACAACGAAGAAACTGCAACTCGGTTAGGATTTAATAAAGTCTCTCAATTAAAATTAGCCGTAGCAAAAAAAATTAAAGAATTCACCTTTGGAGGTGGCTTCTTATTTGCCATGTGTTCAGGAACGGATGCTTTAGATATTGCATTATCTGCAGAAGGACTTGACATATGCGAATCTATGTTCGATGGTGATGGTTCAACGCCAAACTATAACTCAAAATTAGACTATAGTAAAACTTTTGCTTTTAAAGATTTTACATTAAAAACTAGTCCAACTGAATATGAATTCTCAAACATTGATGCAACACAAACACATGCTAAAACTCCCAAAAGCATAGATAATTTCACATTATTCGATTTCTCTGCTAAATGGGATCTCGTACCTACTATGCTTTGTCAAAATCATACAAGTATCGTTAATGGATTCTACGGTCAAACAACAGGTTACAACAAAAAATTTCTAAAATCGAATGTTTTAATTATGGGAGAAAACAAGTCTCTAAATTCTGCTAAATACATTCACGGAGAAATGGGAAAAGGTACTTGGACATTTTATGGAGGTCACGATCCTGCAGATTATCAGCATATGGTTGGTGATCCTCCAACAGATTTAAACTTACATCCAAAATCTGCTGGATACCGACTAATATTAAATAATATTTTATTCCCCGCAGCTAAGAAAAAGAAGCAAAAAACATAAGTAGTTTTTTATAGCTTAATCAAACATATTCCAAGACACTCCAAACTTTAATGATTTATTCAATAAAGGATACCCTGGAACTGTATATGCTTTATTTAAATTACTCCCAGCATTAATATGCTCATACTTTAAAAAAATCTGAGCTCTTTTCAACTGAGTATTTATAAAAAGATCAAATTGAGGGTACTCCCCAATCTTTGTCTTTCCTTGTACATAAAACTCATTTATTGCAGGCATATAAGCATACCCAAAATAATCAGAAGAATAAGAAATGCCAACTCCAAACTGAACCTTTAAAACTTTCTTAAAAATATACTTTTGATAATACACTATTTGCCTAGCTAAAAACTCCGGTAAAGGAAACAAAATTTCATCAGAAGTAATTTGATATTTTAAAACTGATCTAAAATAAAAATTCAACACCTTATAATTCTTTCCTAACGAAAATGATGTAATAGATGAACTTTTTATATTTTGATTAGCAATAGCCAACGTATCAAAGTAAAATGTATTATTTAATAACTTACTCTCCAGTTCAAAATCTAAATCTATTTTTCTCAATTTAAAAGAGATGTTCGCTCCCGCTATAGACTGTTTCTTGAAAGATGTATTTGTCCATTTAAAATGATTAGAAGTATAATTTAGTAATTTCAAGCTAGGTTCATTCAAATAATAATTAAGTCTACCTGTCAATTTATAATTCGTTTCATCCCAACAGAATAATACTTCTGATTCAATATCACCTTTCCTATAACCATCAATAGCAATTTTAGCAATCCCATTAATTAGTAATTCCTTATTTATATGTTTTACTAAAACCCCTATATATGTATTATGATAATCAGCCTTTATTCCAAAACTCTGTTCATACCTTTTTAAATCATACTGTCCGAATAAATCTATAACGTAATTATCATTAGTAAAACCAAAAAAACCAGTATTACTTATATTGTCTGTATAGATAGAGTCAACCGTTGCAAGCGTATCTAAAAAAATATCATTATAAATAGAAGCCATAGGTTCATTATCATTAAATACTTTTTGAGTTGTAGAATAGCTTATTCTATGTTTAAAATAAACATATCTTTTACTAATCGAATCCTTATTAATTTGGAATAAATTCAACCGCTGATCTACACTATACGTATGTTTTTTGTTAAAGGAATTAGATGTATTTAAATTAACTAAATAATTTTGATCATCATCAAATAATTTCGATTCATAATTTTTCACATTAAACAAACCTCCATTTTCCTGATAAAAACTTCTTTCTATATTAGTAGAGAATTTTACATCATAATTCTTTTTTTTAGATTCGTATTTAAGATTTACTTTAAATAATGTATTATTTGCTTCTTGGTTAAGAAAAGCTCCTGGAGAACTCATTTTTTTAAAATAAAAATCAAACTGAAATGATTCTCCTAAGCTTTGTACATGCCTAATCACAAACTGTTGCTCCCTCCTACTAGCATTAATATAAGTAATGTTTGTATATGGTTTAAAACCAGATAAGCTATAAAGTTTTTGAGTCAACAGATCTTGTTTTACTAACAAATCCTTTGAGGATACAATAAGAGTTGAAGGATGATAAGATGGCGATCCAAATGGCCCTAAATTATTAATTAACACATCCTTATCTTGCTTATAGAAAAGAATCTCCATAGAATTCTCATCCGTATGAAGAATGGAATCATATTTAGCATTAATAACACTCAACGAATCAACACCTTGAGCAATACTCAAACTATATAAGTTGAGAAGAACTAAGCTACAAATTATTTTAGGAAGGGTCTTTATCATAAAAAGTGAAGGTAATAAAAAAGCCCCGATCTAAAAGAAAGGGGCTTAATTAAAATTGGCAACGACATACTCTCCCAGGAAAACCTAGTACCATCTGCGCTAACGGGCTTAACTTCTCTGTTCGGAATG
>JASJIW010000025.1:0-11041 GCA_037624665.1 Flavobacteriales bacterium | reverse complement strand
TAACAACACAGCTACTTTTACTATTTTTGGAGGTACTTCAAGTGGATGTGATTCTATTGTAAACCTTGATTTAACAATTCTTAACTCCTCTACAGGAACGGATACAAGAACAGAATGTGATTCTTATACTTGGATTGATGGGAATACCTATACAGCTAATAACAACTCAACTACTTTTAACATTACTAATGGCGCTGCTAATGGTTGTGATTCTTTGGTAACTTTAAATTTGACGATTGTTAACGCTACTTCAGGTACGGATACCAAAACAGAATGTAATTCTTACACTTGGATTGATGGTATTAACTACTCAGCTAATAACAACACCGCTACTTTTAATATTGTAGGAGGCGCTGCTAAAGGTTGTGATTCATTGGTAACTTTAGATTTAACAATTGTTAATTCTACTTCAGGAACGGACACCAGAACAGAATGTAACTCCTATACTTGGATTGATGGTATAAACTACACAGCAAGTAACAACTCTGCAACTTTTAATATTGTAGGAGGCGCTGCTAATGGCTGTGATTCATTGGTAACTTTAGATTTGACAATAATCAATTCAACTTCCGGTACGGATACCAAAACAGAATGTAATTCTTATACTTGGATTGATGGAAACACCTATACAGCAAATAACAATTCAGCTACTTTTAATATTACTAATGGTGCTGCTAATGGTTGTGATTCTTTGGTATCTTTAGATTTGACTATTTTTAATTCTACTTCAGGCACGGACACCAGAACGGAATGTAATTCTTACACTTGGATTGACGGAAACACCTACACAGCAAGTAACAACTCTGCAACTTTTAATATTGTAGGAGGCGCTGCTAACGGTTGTGATTCTTTGGTATCTTTAGACTTGACTGTTAGTGCTGCCACAGGAACAGATACCAGAACGAAATGTAATTCTTACACTTGGATTGATGGAAACACCTACACAGCAAGTAACAACTCTGCAACTTTTAATATTGTAGGAGGCGCTGCTAACGGTTGTGACTCTTTGGTAACTTTAGATTTGACTATTGTTAACTCTACTTCAGGAACGGACACCAGAACAGAATGTAGTTCTTACACATGGATTGACGGAAACACCTACACAGCAAGTAACAACTCTGCAACTTTTAATATTGTAGGAGGTGCTGCTAGTGGTTGTGATTCTTTGGTATCTTTAGACTTGACTATTGTTAATTCAACTTCAGGTACGGACACCAGAACGGAATGTAATTCTTACACTTGGATTGATGGAAACACCTATACAGCTAATAACAACTCAGGTACTTTTAATATTACTAATGGCGCTGCTAACGGTTGTGATTCACTGGTAATCTTAAATTTGACTATTAATAATGTTACTGACATTACTACATCATCATCAGGGGCTATTATTTCAGCAAATAATTTAGGTGCAACCTACCAATGGTTAGATTGTGATAGCAGTAACGCAACTATTACTGGTGAAACTGGACAATCCTATACCGCAGTAGCAAATGGTAATTATGCTGTTGAGTTAACTGAAAATGGATGTGTAGATACTTCTGCTTGTGTGAATATAATTACAACGGCAGTTTTAGAAAATAATTTTGGAAGCGAGTTTAACATTTATCCAAATCCAACTAAAGGAACCTTTTCAGTTGATTTAGATAAAACCTACAATTCTATATTAATAACAATAACAGATTTGAGCGGGAGATTAATCGAAACCAAAGAATATAATGGAACAAAGCTCCTAAATTTAAAAATTGATGAACCTGCAGGTATCTACCTACTGAAAATTGAAACTGGGAATCAAAAAGCAATAATACGATTAGTAAAAGAATAAAACGATTTGTTGAAATGTATAAGCCCCATTCAAAAGGGGGTTATACTAATCGTTAAACAAACCCTACTTATACTTCTCACTATATTTTTTATATAGTTTCTTTTGATGATTGTTTACATCAACTAACCGTCCTTGTATAAAAGCAGTTGTTACAGCATTTGTTCTCATATCTAAGGCATCTCCTTCAGAAATAAATAAGGTAGCAGCCTTACCTAATTCTAAACTTCCAACCATATAGTCTATTCCTAAAATTTTGGCCGTATTCAACGTAATCAACTTTAAAGCCTCTTCTTTATCTAAACCATACGCTGCAGCAGTTCCTGCATAAAACGGTAAATTTCGTGTTTGCATAGCCTCCATATCACCTGAGTTTTCTAAACAAAACAAAACTCCAGCATCAAACAACTTCTTTGGCATTTTATACGGCAAATAAACGTCTTCCTCTTGTCGTGTAGGTAAACTGTGTACTCGCTTTAAAATAACTGCAACATTGTTTTCTTTTAACATGTCCGTTGCCATCCAAGCATCATAACCGCCAATTAATACCATTTTGGCAACCTTATACTTTTTAGAAAAGTTAATTGCCTCGGTAATCTCTTTAATAAAATTTGCATGCACGTAAAGTATTTTATCTCCATTAAAAACTCCCCTCATTGCTTCAAACCTTAAGTTTTTCTCTGTGTGATTTTCCTTTTTTGAATATGCCAAAGCATTCATGAAAAATTGATTCAAATTGGTAGTAGTTTTTTCATAGTTCTTGTTTGGCTTTCCATTCCATCGACTAAACATTCCAGCCCAATTTAAATGTACTCCATCATCTTTTTTAACAATGGCATCTTCCCAATTCCAAGCATCAAAATGTACAATAGATGAAGTTCCTGATATTGCTCCAGATCGAGGAGTAATTTGACCCATTAAAACGCCATTAGAGCGAACTGTTGTTGTTATTCTAGACTCAGCATTGTAAGCCACTATTGCTCTAACGTGTGGTTTAAAAACTCCATATTCAGCATAATCATGTGTCATTCTCACGGCATCAATTTCCGTTAACCCTAACGTAGAATTTGGCGTAATAAATCCCGGATAAACATGTTGCGATCCATTCAATCGGATTACTGTATCAAATTGACTAAAGTCTAATTTAATGGCTGCAGCATTCGCAACGATAGTTAACTTACCCTTGTCAAAAGCAATGGCTGAGTTTTTTATCACTTTACCAGTACCCAAGTGTGCTACTCCATTCAATAACAAAACTTTTTTAGTTTGCTTAGCTCCTGGGGTTTCTGTTTGAGCCACTAAGTTAAAAGTGGAAAGTAACAAGTAACAAGTTGTTACTAATGCTATATGTTTTTTTCTCATCATATTATTTTTTACTATTAACTAAACACCAAAAACTAACCACTAGTTTTACTCCCCAACAGTATCACAATGATACAATTTTGGTTTTTTGTTAGATGGAGCCTGTGTTTTTGATCCACCATCTTTTGCAGCAATCATTTTTTCAATAATTCGTGCTTTTTCTTCTTGATTTGCTTTTTGAGTGGCTGCATCTTTTTCAATATCAAAATAAATAGCTCCGTCAATAATTGTTTTTTCAACTTGTGCATATATTGATAAAGGGTTATCAGACCACAACACTACATCTGCATCTTTCCCAATTTTAAAACTTCCTAACTTATCATCCAAGTGTAATAATTTAGCAGGATTAAGCGTAACAAATTTCCAAGCTTCTTCTTCACTTACGCCACCATATTTAACGGCTTTTGCAGCTTCTTGGTTTAATCTTCTTCCCATTTCTGCATCATCAGAATTAAACGCAACTACAATTCCTTGGTTGTGCATTATTGCTCCATTATAAGGAATGGCATCATTTACTTCAAATTTATATGCCCACCAATCAGAAAATGTAGATCCTCCAGCGCCATGCTTTTTCATTTTATCGGCAACCTTATATCCTTCTAAAATATGCGTAAACGTATTGACCATAAACCCCATCGAATCTGCCACATGCATCAACATATTAATTTCTCCTTGTTGGTATGAATGACAGGAGATAAATCGTTCACTGTTCATTATCTCATTCAACGTTTCTAACTCTAAATCTGTTCTTGGTTTAACTATTTCTGCTTTTTTCTTTTTTGATACAGCATTGTAGTTATCCCATGCATTGCTATACTCTTTTGCTCTAATAAAAGCATCATAATAAACCTGCTCAACTCCCATTCTGGTCTGAGGAAATCTACTTCTCCCTCCTGCACGTTTAACATTCTCTCCTAAAGCAAACTTGATAAATCCTGCGGTGTTTTTAACCTTCATTGAATCTGGTGCGCTACCCCATTTTAATTTAATAATGGCAGACTGTCCACCAACAGGATTACAAGACCCATGTAACAAATGTGAGGTTGTAACTCCACCAGTCAATTGTCGATAAATATTAATGTCATCCGAATTAACAACATCAGCAATACTCACCTCAGCCGTGACAGACTGTGAACACTCATTAACACCTCTACTAATTGCAATGTGTGAATGTTCATCAATAATGCCTGTGGTTAAATGTTTCCCTTCCCCATCAATAATAACAGCATCTGCAACATTTAAGTCTTTACCTATTGTTGCAATTTTTCCATCTCTAAGTAATACATCTGTATTTTTTAATACTCCAGCTTCCTCATTGGTCCATACTGTGGTGTTTTTAATTAGGATGGTTGTTGCTTTTGGCAACGAATCAAACCCATACGCCATATTTGGGTATTGAATTCTTGGGATAATTAAAGAATCTTTTTCTGTTTCTTTTGCTCCAGACTTCTTCGATTTTTCCTTACCCCCTTTTATAGCCGTCCATTTAATCCAAGTACCATTAGATAATTGGCCGTTTCCATCCCAAATACCTGTGTTGCTTGAAATTGTTCCACTCAAACGAATCGTTCCCTTTTCAAAGTCATCTTTTGGATTAAAACTCAACGAAATAGTGTTTCCTTTGGCAACTACTGCAACTTTCACGTTAGTTGTATCAGGTTTATTCTCTTTTGTTCCAATAATTTGAACGCTCCCTTTTAATTTTACAAGTTCCCCTGCTACTTTTACATCGTAAATCTTAGCACCTAAATTGACACTATAATTCCCTCTAACATCTAACACATTGTAATCAGCAATAACATGTTGTTTTCCTTTTATCCAGTTTTCATAAATCACTGTTTTATCAGCAAATAAGCTTTTAGATGTTATAATAAAGTTGGCCAATTTCCCTTTCTCTAAACTTCCTATTCTTTCATATTCATTAATAAAATTAGCAGGAGAATAAGTTAATGCCTTTAATGCATTTTCTTCGGAAAGACCAGATTTAATAGCCATTCTTAAATTTTTAAAAAACACTTTTTTATCTTTTAAATCTGATGTAGTAATAGAAAAATCAAGCTCATTACTCACAAGTATTCCTAAGTTATAAGGAGCCAATTCCCAGTTTTTCACATCAGAATAACTAATGTTTAATGCATTATAAGCATCTGTAACATCATAAGGTTTAGGAAAATTTACTGGAACAATTAATTTACCTTCCGTTGCTTTTATTTCTGCTATACGCTGATACTCATCTCCTTTACCTTTAAAAACATATTGTAAACCAAACTCATCACCAATTTTATCTGCTCTTAAAATGCTAAACTTATCGTTCGCTTCAAATACCTGAAGCATTGCTTTATTTTTTGTTACAGCATCCAACGAAATATTAAATTCATTCGCTCCTTTATTTTTTGAAAGCCATTCTGCATCATAATACGTTTGCCTAATTAAAGCAATCATCCCCATTAAAGAACCAGGATAAGCTTCAGTAGAAGTTCCTTTATTAAACGATAAATGATTGGCAACCTTATTCCGTAACATTACAGCATTTGCTTGGTCGCTTGCTAAAGTAACCAACGCAGAAGTTCCTCTCATTATCCCATCTTGTTGGTGCGTCAACACTACACCAAAACCTAATTTTCTTAACTCTTCAGCTTTTTTTGTGTCAACTTTAAATAAACCCCCAAATTCAACCTCTGGTCTTATTGCTTCATTCCATCCAAAAGCACCTCTTTTTTGTTTGTTTGTTTTTTGATTGTGGCTATGTTTTACTACAGTTCCATAATCCGAATAAATATCAATTAGTGAAGGATAAATGTGTTTTTGTTTTAAATCATACACCACAGCATTTTTTGGAATATTTACATTTTTAGCTGCGGCAACAATTTTTCCATCTTGGATCAATAATGTCCCCTTCTCTATTATTTTTTGATAATCAACATGAATTATTGCATTGGTAAAAGCATAATAATTATGATTTTTATTGTGCGCCCCGTTTACGTTAAATGTTTCTTGCGCTGATGAAAACAGCGTACTCAAAGCAAAAATGAAAAGAAATATATGCCTCATAAAAATAATTTTAAATCTATAATCTCAAAAATAATATTTTAAAATGATAATGAATCTTGTAAAATGATGAATGGCAAGATAAATTCAATTTAATTTAAAGAAGAGGCTGATTTAATTACTTTTGTTTCACATTAAAATCATAAGAATTATGTACAATGCTTTATTAGGATCCCATTCAGGGTTAAGATGGTTGTTGGTTATCTCTTTAGTTATAGCTTTAATAAAAGCTGCAATAGGATGGCTAGGAAACAAAAAATACACTAAAATTGATAATATTGTTGCGTTAGCTTTAGTCAGTTTCACACACATTATGGCAATTTTAGGACTTGTCCTTTATTTTGTTAGTCCCCAAGTAACATGGACTAAAGAAACAATGGGCAATGCTATTTCAAGATTTTGGTCTATGGAACATGGATTGATTATGCTAATTGTTTTAGTTTTAATTACCATAGGAAGAGTAAAATCTAAAAAAGCAACAACTGATTTATTAAAACATAAAAAAGGTGCTATTTTTTATAGCATTGCTTTTGTTTTAATCCTTTGGGCAGGAATTATCAAGCCTTACCTTTTAGGTAACGGTTGGATTTAAGAAAAAAAGAATTTGGGAAATAAAGGACATAAAACTTCAGAAGCGAAACACGAAACAGCCGTATTGGTTGGTGTTGCTGTAAGAGGACAAAAAGAGGCTACTACAAAAGAGTATTTAGATGAATTGGCTTTTTTAGCTGAAACTGCAGGTGTAAAAACATTAAAAAGATTTACTCAAAACTTAGAAAAACCACATCCAAAAACTTTTATTGGAAAAGGAAAGATGGAAGATGTTCTTGCCTATGTTCAAGAGCATTGTGTAGATATTGTCATTTTTGATGATGAATTAAGTCCGTCTCAATTGAGAAACATTGAAGGTATTTTAGAGGTCAAAATTTTAGATAGAAGTAATCTTATTTTAGATATTTTCGCAACAAGAGCCCAAACCGCTCATGCTAGAGCTCAAGTAGAATTAGCACAATGTCAATACATGTTGCCTCGTTTAACAAGACTATGGACTCACCTCGATAGACAAAAAGGTGGTGGAGCAGGAATGAGAGGTCCGGGGGAAACTCAAATAGAAACGGATAAGCGAATTATCACACATAAAATTACTTTGTTAAAAGAGAAGTTAAAGTTAATTGATAAACAGAAATCTACACAGCGTAAGCAACGAACGCAGATGGTTAGAGTCGCTCTAGTTGGATATACCAACGTTGGTAAATCTACTATTATGAACATGTTGAGCAAGTCTGATGTATTTGCCGAAAACAAGTTATTTGCAACTTTAGATACAACCATTAGAAAAGTAGTTATTCAAAACTTACCTTTTCTATTAACCGATACTGTAGGTTTCATTAGAAAATTACCGCATCACTTGTTAGAATCATTTAAATCTACTTTAGATGAAGTTAGAGATGCTGATGTTTTGGTGCATGTTGTTGATATTTCGCACCCAAACTTTGAGGACCATGTTGCGGTAGTTAACGAAACACTAAAGGATATTGCCGCACTAGACAAGCCTACTATTGTTATTTTTAACAAAATAGATGCCTTTACTTATGTTAAAAAAGGTGAAGATGATTTACTTCCTAGTACAAGAGAAAATTACTCTTTAGAAGACTTGAAAAAGATGTGGATGTCAAATGTAGAATATCCTACAGTCTACATTTCAGCAGTTAAAAAAATAAATACGGACGAGTTAAAAGATGTGCTATATAAGCACATTAAAAATACTCACCTAGATATTTATCCTCATCAACTATTATACTAAAAGTATACCATTTTAATTAATACCTTTGTATTATGAGTTCAATACGCCAACAGAAAGTAGAGAGATTATTGCAAAAAGAAATTAGTACCATTTTCCAATTAAATTATGGTGATTGGTTTCCAAATACCATGGTTACTGTAACAGTTATTCGCGTAACTCCTGATTTTAGCTTTGCAAGAGTTTACTTGAGTGTTTTTGGTAAAATGGAAGCAAAAGAATGTGTTGATTTGATAAACGAACACTCCAGCTTAGTTAGAGGAGAATTAGGACGTAGAATAGGTAAACAATTAAGGATTACTCCTAATGTTGCTTTTTATATTGATGATTCTTTAGATTATGCTGAAGAAATTGACAAACTGTTGAAAGAATAATCCAAATTTTTGAATTTTCCTTTCTATATCGCAAAACGTTATCTGATTTCAAAAAAATCGCATAATGTAATCAATATAACTTCTTGGATTTCGGTTACTGGCATTGCTGTTGGTACAATGGCCTTGATAATTGTATTATCTGCTTTTAATGGTTTAGAAACCTTGGTAGAAGATCTCTATGCTTCTTTTGATCCTGATTTAAAAATAACACTTGCCGAAGGAAAAACCTTTGATTCAAAAAACTTTCCGAAGGATAAAATTTTAGCGTTAGATGGTGTTGAATTTTACAATGCCGCACTAGAAGAAGTTGCGATTATAAAGTACAACGACAAACAAACAGTAGCTACGATTAAAGGTGTAGAAAGCAGTTTTTATCAAATGAGTGGAATTGATTCTTTACTAATTGAAGGGTCAATTAATACTAATTCTGAAGATAAGAATAACGTTATTTTAGGTTGGGGAATTGCCAATCAATTGGCGTTATACATTTCTGATTATTCTTTTCCAATAAGTATTATTGCTGCAAAAAAAGGAACAAAAAAAGGATTTTCACCAGGGTCTGAATTTAACAAGAGAACAGCCAATGCTACTGGAGTCTTTTCAGTTAACCCCGATTTTGACACCAAATATGTAGTTGGAAATTTAGAATTTGCTCAAAAATTATTACAACAAAAAAATAGACTAACCTCAGTAGAGTTAGGATTAAAAGAGAATTCCAATTGGAACACCGTAAAAGAACAAGTGCAAAAAATTGTTGGAAACAACTACAAAGTACAAACACGCTACGAATTAAATGAACTGGTTTTTAAAACCAATAAAACGGAAAAATGGATTACTTTTTTAATCCTTTCATTCATTCTAATTATTGCCTCGTTTAACATTGTTGGCTCGTTAACCATGTTAATTATTGACAAACAAAAAGATGTGTGGATTTTAAAAACCATGGGGGCAAATAACGGTGTTATTCGCAAAATTTTCTTTGCCGAAGGAATGCTCATTAACTTATTAGGTGCAATATCAGGCATGGCAATTGGCGCGCTTATTTGTTGGCTACAAATACAGTTTGGTCTTTTACGATTAAATGGAGGAGTGGTAGAGTTTTATCCGATAGAACTCAATATTCTCGACTTTGTAAATGTTTCCATCATTGTTATTATAATTGGCTTAATTGCGGCCTGGTATCCTGTTCAGGTGTTAACCAAAAAATACTTATAACCAATTATTCTGTCTCTATTTCCCACTCCAAAGGATCGTATATTTTCTTTGTTTTTTGTTTAGAAACATTCATTTTCCTGTCGGTTGAAAATATAGTAAACAAAGCTGCTCCAGCAACAAAAACTCCTATACCAATGTATTGTAACGTGTTTTGTGGAGAATAGTTTTCTAAGAAAGGATCGGTTATCGGTTTCTTTGCTATTGATTCTGACCCTGCAATATATAACAATGCTCCAGACAGTATTAAACCGCCTCCAGCAATTGATAACGGATGGCTCAGATTGTTAAAGGCTTCTCCGTCTTGTTTAGAAATATCCTTATTAATTACATTTTGCTCTTTAGTCTCTTGAGGTTTAAAATCCTTCGGAACAGTTTGAGCAGCAAGACTTAAAGCACAAGAAAAAAGGAACAAGAAAATAGACCATTTAAACATAGTTGGACAATTCATCTAAGCTAAGTTAGTAAAAATTCAACAGTCATACTTACTTGACTTTCTCATTAAAAAAGACTATATTCGTTTAACAATATATTCTAAGAAACATTAAACCGGCTCAAAGAACAGCGTCACCAGCAATCTAAAGAAACGAAGAGAATGATAAATTTACTACAAAAAAAAGGGGGGGTTATCCATTCCATGTGGCTCCACTTTACTGAGGGTAGGACTTTACAGCCATAAACATACTTTTTTACACTCTCTGGCAAAAATGCTATAGAAAAGGTTAAGGCAATAACCTTAATCGAAACCAATTAAAAAATATTTGACAAAATGTATAACGAAAAATTGGAAAAATTAATAGAAATGGCTCTCATAGATGGAGATTTGACAGAGAAAGAGAAACAAGTCCTCTTTAAAAATGCTGAAACAATGGGGGTTGATTCTGATGAGTTTGAAATGGTACTTGAAGCAAAATTATATCAAAAGCAACAAAGCATAAAGCCTGAAAAAACAGAAGCTACTCCTGCCCCGAAGTCTGATAAACATGGAGATGTGAAAAAATGTCCAGCTTGTGGTTCTATGGTTCAGTCTTTTCAGATAAAATGTATTGATTGTAGTCATGAATTCTCTAATGTAGAATCGAATGCATCAATAAACAAATTGTTCAAAATGTTGAATGCTGCTGAAAATGAAAGAAAAGATGAGGGAATGTCAATCGGAAAAGCTCTTGGAGGAATGTTTGCTGAGGCTTTTGGTGGGGGTGACAAAATTGATAGTAAGAAAAAAACTATAATATCTAACTTCCCTATTCCCACTACAAAGAATGACATTTTAGAGTTTCTTTCTTTAGCTATTCCTAACGCTAAAAAAGCTGGTAATTTTTTTACGTCAGGATCATTCAATTCACCTGCTAATCATAGAAATAAACTTCATAATGATTTTGTTACTGTTTGGAAAGCAAAATGTGAACAAATAATAATGAA